>NZ_FUYE01000006.1 GCF_900167535.1 Prosthecobacter debontii | reverse complement strand
CTTGTGGGAGGTGGCAGAGCACGACCCTGATTTCATCCATCCGGCTGGATGGCACGACGGCTTGCATGCATCTGTCGGGTGCAGCTGACACGGCAGCTTTTGTCACTTACATTGAGCAGGTGCTCTGCCCGACGTTGAGATCGGGAGATATCGTGGTCATGGACAATCTGTCGGTGCATAAGAGTCCAGAAGTCCAGAGGCTTGTCGAGGCGGTGGGAGCCGAGGTGCGCTTCCTTCCAGCTTACTCGCCGGACCTCAACCCGATTGAGAAGATGTGGAGCAAGATCAAAAACTCGCTGCGCAGCCTGGAGGCACGGACACCCACAGCATTGGACCAAGCCATCAGCGTAGCGTTCTCAAAGGTCACCGCCAAAGACGCCATGGGTTGGTTCGCTTCTTGCGGTTATAGTATTATTTAATATGCTCTAGACTAAGCGGCTGTGAGCGATCATGCTGCCCATTGATTCCGCCGGAAAGCGAGGCTGCGAACTCCATCTCCAAGGCTGCCCTCGACCGTCCGCTCATCTCGTTTCGATTTGAACCGATTGAGTTCCGTCTGGCCCCTATCTCCCTCACCGCAACCTTTGCCCTTCCGCCCCTCTGCGGCCTCATAACCCTGCGAAATGAAGAGTGGAGGACTATCGAGCCCGAGCCCCTCACCTCACGATTTGAATCGTTATGTGGTCAGGTTGGTATAACCCTGAGATAGCGTGAACGGACCACCGCTCACTGAAAACTGAATCCTGTTTACTGCACAAAAAAACCCCCGATGGCTGGGTAGCTCATCGGGGGTGTGAGGGGTTCAATGGGAAGAGCGATTAAGCCTCGAGGACTTCTTCGGTTTCTTCTTCCACTTCAGGCAGCGGTGCCTGTTCGGTCGGGACCACATCGAAGTTGCGGTGGGAGATGAAGCCCGTGCCGGCAGGGATGAGGTGACCCATGATGACGTTTTCCTTGAAGCCACGCAGGTAGTCGGACTTGGCCAGCGTAGCGGCTTCGGTAAGGACGCGGGTGGTGTCCTGGAAGGAAGCGGCGGAGATGAAGGACTCGGTTTCCAAGGAAGCCTTGGTGATGCCGAGAAGGACGGGCTCAGCCTCAGCGGGCTTACCACCTTCCTCAGAGACACGCTCGTTTTCACGCTCGAACTCTGTGCGGTCCACCTGGTCACCCCAGAGGAACTCCGTGTCACCTGTGTCAGTGATCTTCACCTTGCGCAGCATCTGGCGGATGATGATCTCGACGTGCTTATCGTTAATATCCACGCCCTGGGCGCGATACACTTCCTGCACTTCGTTGACCAAGTGTTCACGCAGAGCCTGAGGCCCAAGAATCTCAAGGATCTCATGCGGCACGACAGGACCGTCGGTAAGCTGGTCGCCTTTAGTGACGTGGTCACCATTGAAGACGAGGATGTGCTTGCTGCGAGGAATGAGGTGCTCTTCCTGCTGACCAGTCTTCGGATCGGTCACGATGACGCGACGCTTACCACGGACGAGACCACCGATTTCGACGGTGCCGTCGATTCGGGCGATTTCGCAGGCGTCCTTCGGCTTACGAGCTTCGAAGAGCTCGGCCACGCGAGGCAGACCGCCGGTGATGTCCTTGGTCTTGCTGGCCTTACGTGGGGTCTTGGCCAGGGTCGTTCCGGCTTCCACTTTCTCACCGTTCTTCACGTTGATGTGAGCACCGGCAGGGATGGTGTAGCTGGCGAGGATCTCGTGCGTCTTGGCGTTCACAACGACGATCTGCGGGTGCAGGTCTTCTTTGTGCTCGATGACGACGGTCTCTTCGTTACCTGTGGACTCGTTCTTCTCCTTGGTGAAGGTGATGCCCGAGATCATGTCACGGAACTCGATCTTACCAGCCTTCTCGGTGATGATCGGGATGTTATAGGGATCCCAAGTCGCGATCTGCTCACCCTTCTTGATGACGGAGCCTTCGGGCTTGGTGATGACAGCACCCATGACGAGCTTATGGCTTTCCAGCTCACGACCGTCTTCATCCATGATGGAGAGGACGCCGTTCTTCGTCAGGGCAATCCACTGTCCTTCCGGCGTCTGCACCATGCGCATGTCAGAGATCTTGAGGATACCAGCGTTCTTCACGTTGATGAAGGGCTGCTTGAAGGAGCTCATGGCAGCACCACCGACGTGGAAGGTTCGCATGGTGAGCTGGGTTCCAGGCTCGCCGATGGACTGGGCGGCGACAATGCCGACCGCTTCGCCGATCTTCACCAACCGACTGGTAGCCAGGCTGAGGCCGTAGCACATGGCACAGCAGCCGCGCTTGCTTTCGCAGGTGAGCACGGAGCGGATCTTCAGCTTCTCCACACCGATCTTGGTGAGGTGGGCGGCCTCCTTCTCCAGCACGAGCTGGTTAGCAGAGATGATGGTTTCCTTGGTGACAGGGTCGTGAATGGTTTCGCAGCTCGTGCGGCCATAGACGCGGGTCTTCAAGTCCACCACTTCCTCGTCACCTTGATAGATGGAGGCTAGGGTGATGCCGTTGACCGTGCCGCAATCGTTTTCCGTCACGATCACGTCCTGAGACACGTCCACCAGCTTACGAGTCATGTAACCGGAGTCAGCGGTCTTCAGAGCGGTATCGGCCAGACCTTTACGCGCACCGTGAGTGGAAATGAAGTATTCCAGCACGCTCAGCCCTTCACGGAAGTTCGAGGTAATCGGGCGCTCGATGATCTCACCGGAAGGCTTGGCCATCAGACCACGCATACCAGCGAGCTGCTTAATCTGCGTCTTGTTACCACGGGCACCGGACGTCACCATCACGTAGAGCGGGTTGTGGTGCTTCTTGCCGTCGTTGTATTCCAGGGTGCGGAACACTTCATCGGCAGTCTGGTCACCCACCTGGGTCCATACGTCCACGATCTTCTGGTAGCGCTCACCCTGGGTGATGAGACCACGCTTGTAGAGTTTATCCACGTCCTCGATGTCCTTGTAGGCTTTATCGAGAGCGGGGCGCTTAGCACCCGGGATGGCCATGTCGGTGATACCGATGGAGCACCCGGAGCGAGTCGCCTCGCGGAAGCCAAGAGCCTTCAGGCGGTCCAGGCAGGCCACGGTTTCTTTCTGACCCACGGTCTGGAAGCAGCGCCAGATGATGTCGGAGATCTGCTTCTTACCAACGGTGTTGTTGATGAAGCCCAGCTTCTCAGGCCAGATTTCATTGAAGCGCACACGACCGGCGGTGGTCTCGATGTAAGCCTTGGTCGGGTCACCGAAAGCACGCTTCGGCTGCTGGTAGTCAGGGTTGCGATAACGCACCTTGTCATTGACGCCGACGGAGCCTTCCGAAAGGGCAAATTCCACTTCAGACGGATCGTTGAAGATCGGCAGGCGCTCAGGGCCTTTCTTACCGTCGTGGCTTGGGAACTCACGCAGGTAGGTCAGGAAGAAGCAGCCCAGAGGAATGTCCTGGGAAGGCGTCGTGATAGGCTTACCGGAAGCAGGGCTGAACAGGTTGTTCGGGGCCAGCATGAGGAGGCGAGCCTCCATCTGAGCTTCCACGGAAAGGGGCACGTGAACGGCCATCTGGTCACCGTCGAAGTCAGCGTTGTAAGCACCGCAAACCAGCGGGTGCACACGGATAGCTTCACCTTCGATCAGCTTCGGCTCGAAAGCCTGGATGGACAGACGGTGGAGGGTCGGCGCACGGTTGAGGAGGATCGGGTGACCCTTGGTCACTTCGTCCAAGATATCCCACACCTCAGGGGTGCGGCGCTCAATCATCTTCTTGGCGGAACGGACGGTGTGAACCAGGCCCATTTCCTTCAGACGACGGATGATGAAGGGCTCGAACAAGACGAGGGCCATCTTCTTCGGCAGACCGCACTGATTCAGGTTCAGGTCGGGACCGATCACGATGACGGAACGACCGGAGTAGTCCACGCGCTTACCGAGAAGGTTCTGACGGAAACGGCCGGACTTGCCCTTGAGCATGTCAGACAGGGACTTCAGCGGGCGGTTACCAGCACCGGTGACAGGGCGGCCATGGCGGCCGTTGTCAAACAGCGCGTCCACAGCTTCCTGCAGCATGCGCTTCTCGTTACGGATAATGACATCCGGCGTGCGCAGCTGAAGCAGGTTCTTCAGACGGTTGTTACGGTTGATGACGCGGCGATACAGGTCGTTGAGGTCGGAGGTGGCAAAGCGACCGCCTTCCAGAGGCACGAGAGGACGCAGGTCTGGCGGGATGACTGGAAGCACTTCCATGATCATCGCCTCCGGGCGGCTGTGGGACTCGGCAAAGCCCTGGCAGAGCTTCAGACGCTTGGCCAGCTTCTTGCGGATCTGCTTGGAGCGGGTCTTGGTCATTGCCTCTTCCAGTTCCTTGGTCATCTCGGCCAGATTCATCTGGCTGAAGATGTCGCGGATGGCCTCAGCACCCATGCCCACGCGGAAGGCGTCGGCACCGTATTGCTCTTCAGCTTCGCGCAGGTCCACCTCGGTCAGGAGCTGACCACGCAGCAGCGGGGTGCTGCCTGAGTCCACGACCATGTAGTCTTCATAATAGATCACGCGCTCCAGGCTACGAGCGGTCATGTCCAGCATCAGACCGATGCGGGAAGGCATGCACTTGTAGAACCAGATGTGGGTCACAGGCACGGCCAGCTCGATGTGGCCCATGCGCTCACGACGCACGCGGGACAGGGTGACTTCCACGCCGCAACGGTCGCAGATCACGCCCTTGTGTTTGATGCGCTTGTACTTACCGCAGGCACACTCCCAGTCACGGGTCGGTCCGAAGATACGCTCGCAGAAAAGGCCGCCCTTTTCAGGTTTGAACGTGCGGTAGTTGATGGTTTCTGGGTTCTTGACTTCACCATGGCTCCAGCCGCGGATGCGGTCTGGAGAGGCGATGCAGATGGAGACGGAGTCAAACTCCTCGCCGGTGGGCTTTTCCCCGAAGATTTCTTTCAAGCTCGTGTCAGCATTCATAGACAATAAACAATGCGTTAAGGGTAGGTGGCTTGGGGTTCAGGGTTAAAGATTAGGCACCGGCAGTGAAGCGTTCGATGGCTTCGACGTCGGCATCCATCGAGGCGCGTTTGTGAACTTTCACGTCCAGGCCCAGGGATTGCATTTCCTTGATCAAGACGTTGAAGGATTCCGGCGTGCCTGCTTCCAGAGCATTGTCACCTTTCACGATCTGTTCGTAGATGCGTGTGCGGCCTTGCACGTCGTCCGACTTCACGGTGAGGAGTTCCTGCAGCGTGTAAGCGGCACCGTAGGCTTCGAGGGCCCACACCTCCATTTCCCCGAAACGCTGACCACCGTATTGCGCCTTACCACCCAGCGGCTGCTGAGTCACCAGCGAGTATGGGCCGACGGCACGAGCGTGGATCTTATCAGCGACAAGGTGGCCCAGCTTCAGCATGTAAATGTAACCGACCACGACGTCGAGATTGAAGGCGTCACCGGTGCGTCCGTCGAAGAGTTTGGACTTCCCGTTCAGACCCATCCACTCGTATCCAGGCACCTTCTTGGCTTCCTGGATGTATTCCATGATCTTGGACTCAGGGATACCGTCGAAGACTGGGGTGGCGATCTTCAGACCCAGGGCCTTGGCCGCGAGACCGAGGTGGGTTTCAAGAACCTGTCCCACGTTCATACGGGAAGGCACGCCCAGAGGATTCAGCACGATGTCCACCGGCGTTCCGTTTTCCAGGAACGGCATGTCTTCTTCAGGGACGATGGTGGCCACCACCCCTTTGTTACCGTGACGTCCGGCCATCTTATCACCGACGGACAGCTTACGCTTGCTGGCCACGAACACGCGGACCTGCTTCACGACGCCATCAGCGGCACCGTCTTCGCTGGTCTCGATGCGGTCGAGGTTACGCTCACGCTCCATGTCGGCATCGGCGAACTTCTGTTCGAAGTTCTGGATGATGTCGAAGATCTTGTTGCGGATCGGGCTTGGGTCGATTTCGACCGAGTCATAGCTCTCAGCCAGCTTGCGCAGCAGGGTCTTGGTGATCTTTTTGTTCGCGCCGATGATGATCTCACCGGTCTGACCGTTCACCACGTCGAGAGGGATCTTCTCGTTGAGAAGGATATCGCTGAGCTTCTCGGTGAGCTGCTCGGTGAGGTCTTCCTTCTTGGCACGATAGTCTTCTTCGATCTGCTTGATCTGCTTCTTGGCTTCAGCCGGGGAAAGCTTCTCTTTATCAGGACCGCCTGCGCCACCGCGCTGGGCCAATTTGACATCCATGACGATCCCGGTGCAGCCAGATGGCACACGCAGGGAGGTGTCCTTCACGTCTGCGGCTTTCTCACCGAAGATGGCGCGCAGGAGGCGCTCTTCAGGAGCCAGTTCCGTCTCGGACTTCGGAGTGATCTTACCGACGAGGATGTCGCCAGGCTTCACTTCCGCACCGATGCGGACGACGCCGTCTTGGTCGAGGTTCTTCAGCGCCTCGTCACCCACGTTCGGGATGTCGCGCGTGATTTCTTCAGGCCCAAGCTTCGTGTCACGAGCGATGACGTCGAAGTCTTCGATGTGAATGGAGGTGTAGATGTCCTCTTTGGAAACACGACGGCTGATGACGATGGCATCTTCGAAGTTGTAACCGTTCCAAGGCATGAACGCGACGAGCATGTTCTTACCGATGGCCAGTTCACCTTGGTCGGTGCAAGGACCGTCAGCGATGACGTCGCCCTTCTTGATCTTCTGACCGCGGCGCACCAGCGGACGCTGGTTGATGCAGGTGCCGGCGTTCGAGCGCCCGAACTTACGCAGCGGGTAAACGAAGACGCCCATCTCAGGGTCAGTCTGCACAGACTTCAGAGGATCGGCCAGGAACTGCTTGTCGCTGACTGGCAGGTTGCCGTCCTTGGTGATGATGATGACGTCAGCCGTGGCGGAGGCGACCACACCAGTGCCATCGCAGACGATGACGGCGCGGGAGTCACGGGCAGCCTTGCCTTCCATCCCGGTGCCCACGAGCGGAGCATCGGCCTCCAGAAGCGGCACCCCTTGGCGCTGCATGTTGGAGCCCATCAGAGCTCGGTTGGCGTCATCGTGCTCAAGGAAAGGAATCAGGTTGGCAGCGATGGAGACGAGCTGCTTCGGCGACACGTCCATCAGAGTCGGACGGGTCGGCTCCACTTCCAGGAACTCACCCCGGTAGCGCACGGTCACCTTGGTGCCGAGGAAGTTACCATCGGCGTCCAGGGGGTTGTTCGCCTGGGCGATGTAGTGGTTCTCTTCCTGGTCAGCGGTGAGGTAGTCGATCTTATCCGCCACCACGCCGTTCTTCACAGGGCGGTAAGGGGTTTCGATGAAACCGAACTCGTTGATGCGGGCATAGGTGCCCAGAGAGTTGATCAGACCGATGTTCGGACCTTCTGGTGTCTCAATCGGGCAGATACGGCCATAGTGAGAAGGGTGAACGTCACGAACTTCGAAACCGGCACGGTCACGGTTCAGACCGCCTGGGCCAAGTGCGGAGAGACGGCGCTTGTGGGTCAGCTCAGCCAGAGGGTTGATCTGGTCCATGAACTGGGAAAGCTGGCTACGGCCGAAGAAGTCACGCACCACGGCGCTCAGAGCCTTCGGATTGATCAGCTTGGCGGGAGTCATGGTGTCCATGCTCACGTCAAACAGAGTCATGCGCTCTTTCACCAGACGCTCGGTGCGGGCGAGGCCCACTCGGCACTGGTTGGCCAGAAGCTCACCCACGGCACGCACACGGCGGCTGCCAAGGTGGTCGATATCGTCCAGGATACCCTCACCAGCACGCAGCTTGAAGAGGTAGCTCATGGCGCTGATCACGTCATTCGGGTCCAGGATGCGCATGTCCGCATCGGTCTTCAGGCCGAGCTTCTGATTGATCTTGTAGCGGCCGACGCGGGTCAGGTCATAGCGCTTCGGATCGAAGAACAGACGCTTCACCAGAGCGCGAGCGTTCGGGATCGTTGGAGGATCACCTGGGCGCAGACGGCGGTAAATTTCTTTGAGGGCCTCGTCTTCATCCTTGGCAGGATCTTTGCGCAGAGAGGTGACGATGAGGTCGTCTTGGGAGGCGGTGATTACCTTCACGGTCTTGTGACCGAGCTGGATTAGCTGACGGACAACACCGGCGGTGAGAGGCTCATAGGCGCGGGCCACGATGAGTTCACCGTCCAGGATGTCCTTGAACAGCAGCTTGGCGGAGATTTCTTCCTCAGGAAGGTTCTCCTTCAGCTTCATGTCCTCGATGTTGTAGAACAGCTTGAGGATCTCCTCGTCCGTGGAGTAGCCGATGACACGCAGGAGCGTGGTGGCCAGGAACTTCCGACGGCGACGACGGCGGTCGAGATAAACGTAAAGGAGGTCGTTGGTGTCAAACTGGACTTCCAACCAGGTGCCGCGGTCAGGGATGATGCGGAAGCCATAGAGCCAGCGGCCATTAAGGTGCTGGCTGCTTTCGAAACAGATGCCAGGGGAACGATGGAGCTGGCTGACCACCACACGTTCAGCGCCATTGATCACGAAGGTGCCGCGGTCGGTCATCAGGGGCACTTCGCCCATGTAAACGCGCTCCTGCTTAGCACCGGCTTCGTCACGCAGTTCAAAAGTGACGTAAAGAGGGGCACTGTAGGTCTCTGCCTCACGGATGGCTTCCAGGGAGGAAAGCTTCGGCTCGCCGATTTCATACAGCACGAAATCGAGCGTCATCTTAGCATCATAGCTCTCGATGGGGAAAACTTCCTTGAACACCGCTTGAAGGCCGACTTCCTTGCGCTTGGAGGGGAGGATGTTCTTCTGCAGGAACTCCTCATACGAGCGGAGCTGAATCTCGATCAGATTCGGCGGCTCGGAGACTTCGTGGATTTTGCCAAAGTTGGTGCGCTGGGACATATACAGGGTGAGGGAGACGGCGGGGTGGCAACGGCGGTGGCTGGGTGCAGGCGGTGAAACCTGCGGCACTGAGGATCACACGACCCGGCAGCCAGCCGGATCACTGAGTCCCTCAGCGTGAAAATGACGAAACCAGAACGCGGACGCGGGTCCCCGTTCAGGCGGTGAAATAGATGATACGAAGCCCGCTTCCAGCGTGGCTCCCTCTTTTCCCAAGCATACGCTTCGGAGTGTCAGAGAGATGCGGACCAGAGGGCGGGGCATGCGAGATTGGGATATTTTCAGAAAGGAGGGTCTTTGGGAAGTCTCCCTTCAGCCGAGTGCCATCCAGGGGACGGCACTCGGGAAAGGATGGGAGGTTACTTGATCTCCACTTTAGCGCCGGCAGCTTCGAGCTTCTTCTTGATCTCTTCAGCTTCCTCTTTCTTAGCGCCTTCCTTGACTTTCTGCGGAGCGCTCTCAACGAGCTTCTTCGCTTCAGCAAGGCCGAGGCCAGCGACAACGCCGCGGACTTCTTTAATCACGGCGATCTTGTTTGCGCCACCGTCAACCAGGACGACGTCGAACTCAGTCTTCTCTTCAGCAGCGGCTGCAGGAGCAGCACCACCAGCTGCAGGAGCAGCAGCAGCGATAGGAGCAGCGGCGCTCACGCCCCACTTGTCTTCCAGGGATTTCACGAGTTCAGCGACTTCCAGCACGGTAAGGCCGCTCAGTTCTTCAACGATTTTAGTCAGGTCTGCCATATGGGTATTTCGGTATCGCCGTTTCCTGGAGCACCAGGTTGTTTAAGAGAGAAAGCTTTCGCTCCGGCAAGGAACCATTGGGTGTTATGTTCAGGCGGCCGAAGCCGCCATCGGATCAAAGGGGTGGGAATTAAGCAGCGGCGGACTCGCCAGCGGCGTCGGCCTTGGCCTTGAGCACGCGTGCCAGGGAGGCAGCAGGCTCGTTGAGGAGGCGGACCAGAGCGGAGGCAGGTGCCTGAAGGACGCCAAGTAACTGGGCCTGGAGGGTTTCCTTGGAAGGCAGATCTGCCAGAGCCTTGATGCCGTTCGCGTCAAGAAGAGCGCCGTCGAGGACGCCAGCCTTGATCTTAGGCTTCTCGAACTCAGCCGCGAAGTTCTTCATGATCTTGGCAGCTGCGCAGACGTCCTGAGCACCGGTGACGAAGGCGCTCTGGCCCGTCAAGAAAGGTGCAAGGGACTCTGGATAACCGGCGCGCTCAGCAGCCTTCTTCACGAGAGTGTTTTTGAAGACGTGGATCTCAGCACCGGTGGGGGCCAAGCGCTTGCGCAGCTCAGCGAATTTGTCCACGGTGAGACCTGTGTAATCCACGACGAAGAGGAACGGGGAGGAGTTGACCCGGCTCAGCAGGTCTTCAATGAGGAGTGTCTTTTCAGCTTTCATAGGTGTCTTGTCTTCCTCAGGGATTACAGTTTCACATACTTGGAGACATCAATGCGCAGAGCGGGCGACATCGTCGCAGCCAGCGTGATGCTGTGCACATACTTACCACGAGCGGTGGCAGGCTTAGCACGGACGATCGCGTCGATCAAAGCATTGCCGTTCTCAGCCAGGGCGCTGACGTCGAAAGCGACTTTGCCGATGGTGGCGGCGATGTTGCCGTTCTTATCCAGCTTGAAGTCCACACGACCGGCTTTCACCGCCTTCACAGCACCACCGACGTCGTCGGTCACGGTGCCTGTTCTTGGGTTAGGCATCAAACCGCGAGGTCCGAGTTGCTTACCGAGCTTACGAACTTCATTCATCGCAGCGGGGGTGGCGACGGCGACATCGAAATCCATCTGACCATCTTTCACCTTGGCGATGAGATCTTCGAAACCGACCAACTCAGCTCCGGCGGCCTTGGCGGCTTCAGCGGCTGCGCCGACAGCGAACACGGCGACGCGAACCGTTTTACCAGAACCATGAGGCAGCGGGCAAGTGCCACGGATCATCTGGTCGCCCTTCTTCGGGTCCACACCCATGTGGAAGGACAGAGTCACCGTTTGGTTGAACTTCGTGCCTGGGAATTTGCGCACGAGTTCGGCAGCTTCTTCGAGTGAGAAGATCTTTCCTGCCGGAACCATTTCGGCAGCTTTCTTGTATCTTTTGCTTCGTGTTATCATGTGGTGTGCAGTGCTGGCGAGCGGTCTTCCGTTCTCCTGCGGTTGAATTAGTCGATGATGTCGATGCCCATCTGGCGGGCGGTGCCTGCCATGATGCGGGAGGCGCGCTCGAGGTCCTGAGTGTTCAGGTCCACGATCTTCATTTTGGTGGCTTCCAGAAGCTGGGCCTTGGTGATCTTGGCCACTTTCTTCTTGGCGGCTTCACCGGAGCCGGAGGCGATGTTCGCCACCTTCTTCAGGATGTTAGACGCTGGAGGCTGCTTCGTGATGAAGGTGAAGCTCTTGTCTTTGTAAACCGTGATGACGGTTGGGAGGACATCACCGCCAGCCTTCTGGGTGGCTGCGTTGAACTCCTTACAGAATGCCATGATGTTCACGCCAGCCTGACCGAGCGCAGGACCGATGGGCGGAGCAGGGTTGGCAGCACCAGCCTTGATCTGGAGCTTGATGAGTTTGACGATTTCTTTGGCCATGTTTTGTGTTCGCTTACTTGAGATTGAGGAGAGAGGCTGGCACGGAGCCAGGGCATCAGGACTAGGCTTTTTCCACCTGCCAGTATTCCAGATCCACGGGGGTGGAGCGGCCGAAGATATTGACAGAGACACGCAGCACGCCGCGCTCAGGATCGATTTCTTCGATGATACCGTTTTGGCTTTCGAAAGGCCCGTCTGCCACACGCACGGTATCTCCCACGGAGAAGGCGATTTTTGGCACCACGGATTCATCCTTATCACGGACCTGGGCCAACATGCCATCCACTTCACGCTGACGCATGGGGATCGGGTGGTCCTTGGTGCCGGCAAAGTTCAGCACGCCATCGGTTTCCTTCACGAAATACCAAGTCTTATCCACCAGCTGATTGTGCTCATTGAGCAGGTAGCAGTTGGCAATGACGTAGCCGGGGAAAAATTTCCGATTGGTTTCGGAGCGCTTGCCCTTTTTCACTTCGGAGACGCGTTCCGTGGGCACCAGCACTTCATAAATGTAGTCCCCCATCTCTTCGGTCTGGATACGGCGCAACATGCTGTCCCGGACTTTTTGCTCAAAGCCGGAGCGCACATGGATCACATACCATTGATCGCGAGGGGCGGGGATAGCTCCCATATAGTCAATCGGTGGGGGAAAAATTAAAAAAGAAAGGTGGCTGTAATCAGCCAGCGACCGCTTTTGCCATGGCCTCGAAAGCGCCACGCAGAGCTGTGTCAAAGAAAGCCACGAAGGCACCGAGCAGAATCATCGCAATGAAGACGACGATGGTGGAGTCAATGAGCTCCTTGTATTTAGCGAAACCTTTTTCTTTGGAATCCCAAGGCCAACTGGCTTTCTTGAGTTCGATATAGACTTCACCAAGGTAGGTGCGGATGCGGCTCATGTGAATCAGGCTTTACTGAAGAATATTCTAACCAAAGTGCAGGATGGCAGGCCAGGAGGGATTCGAACCCCCGACACGCGGTTTTGGAGACCGCTGCTCTACCAGCTGAGCTACTGACCTGTTTGAAGGGAATTTTCCTGCAACTGCGAAGTTAACCGTTCTGCTTGCTTCTTCGGGGAGGAAGGAGCCGCTGTAAAACCTGTGCGCCAGATTCTACAGCGGCTTCACGACAAGCGAAACGAAAAACGCAGATTAGTCGAGGATGTCAGCCACACGGCCGGCACCCACAGTCTTGCCACCCTCACGGATAGCGAAGCGGATGGTCTTCTCCATGGCGATCGGGGTGATCAGCTCGACGGTGATCGAGACGTTGTCACCAGGCATCACCATTTCAACACCTTCAGGAAGGGTCACGCTGCCAGTCACGTCCGTCGTGCGGAAGTAGAACTGTGGGCGATAGTTGTTGAAGAAAGGAGTGTGACGGCCGCCTTCGTCCTTGGAAAGAACGTAAACTTCAGCCTTGAATTTGCGGTGAGGCTTCACAGTGCCTGGCTTAGCGATGACCTGACCGCGCTCAATGTCGGTCTTCTTCACGCCACGCAGAAGGAGACCCACGTTGTCACCTGCACGACCTTCGTCGAGCAGTTTGCGGAACATTTCGATGTCCGTGACGGTGGTCTTGATGGTGTCGCGGATACCCACGATTTCCACTTCGGACATCTTCTTGATGATGCCACGCTCCACACGTCCGGTGCAAACGGTGCCACGACCTTCGATCGCGAACACGTCTTCCACGGGCATCAGGAAGTCCTGATCGATTGGGCGCTCTGGCAGCGGGATGTAGTCATCCACAGCATCCATGAGCTTCATGATGTTGGCGCGCTGCTCAGCGTCGCCTTCCAGGGCCTTCAGGGCGGAACCCTTGACGATCGGAATGTCGTCACCTGGGAAGTCATACTTGGAAAGGAGGTCGCGAACTTCCATCTCGACGAGGTCGAGGAGTTCAGCGTCGTCCACCATGTCCACCTTGTTGAGGAAGACCACGATGGCAGGCACGCCCACCTGACGAGCAAGCAGGATGTGCTCGCGAGTCTGTGGCATCGGGCCGTCGGCAGCAGAGCAAACCAGGATCGCGCCGTCCATCTGGGCAGCACCAGTGATCATGTTCTTCACATAGTCAGCGTGTCCAGGGCAGTCCACGTGAGCGTAGTGACGCTTGTCGGTCTGATATTCCACGTGAGCCGTGTTGATGGTGATACCGCGTGCCTTTTCTTCAGGAGCAGCGTCGATTTCATCATACTTGCGAGCTTCTGCATAACCCTTTTCAGCCAGGGTAGTGGTGATTGCAGCGGTCAGCGTGGTTTTGCCATGGTCAACGTGGCCGATAGTGCCGATGTTAACGTGCGGCTTGTTGCGTTGGAATGCTTCTTTAGCCATGAGTTGGTTTCGAGGTTATTTGCGCTAGGACGTCTAATTCGTTTGTCGTGTAACGGGATTCCTGAGCATGCACCTCCAGAATGGAGCTGATGAAGGGACTTGAACCCTCGACCTCGTCCTTACCAAGGACGTGCTCTACCACTGAGCTACATCAGCCTATGTCTGGCGGTGATTCACAGAGAATCTCCTCCTCTTTCGACAACAAAACCGGGACACATGGTCAATCCTGATGAGATCAGGCGACAATACACCCCGGCTCTTTTGGCGAAAAAGTGGATTGAGAGTAGATGGTGAAGGCGTTCTGTCAAAGACATTTTGAGCCGTTTTCCGGCAAATCTTCATCAAAATCGTCTCGATACCTGACAAATCGCAGGTTTTAGGCCAAAATCCACCCCTCATGACCCGCCCCGAAGCCATCCAGCAGATCCGTGACGCCTGTAAAACCGTCGCTCTTCAGTTCATGAAGATCCACCCTGCCCTGCCCCACCTGCAATCTTCTGAAACCATGGCGGAGTGCCTGAAGGCCGTGCATGAGATGACCGTCCAGCTCGAATCCATCAAGAAGAAGGTGGGTAAACTGGAGCGCGAAGACGATAGCAGCCTCCTCTAACCTACGGTTAACCCTGAACTCGAATCCCCTGGGCCTACCCACACCCGGATTCCCCGCTTCCATGCCGCCCCCCAAAGAACAGCCCCATCCCTTCGCCGATCTTCTCCTGACCGTGATCCTCCCCTCCGTGGTGCTGGAATCTCTGAGTAAGCCGGAGCGGCTCGGCCCCGCCTGGGCTTTGGTGGTAGCGCTCCTCATGCCGTTGGGATTCGGCATTTATTGTTTGGTGAAAAAACGCGGGCTGAATTTCTTCTCCATTCTCGGCCTCGCCGCCGTGCTGGTCACTGGTGGCCTTGGCTTGCTGAATCTCAGTGCCACGTGGTTTGCCGTAAAAGAGGCCGCTTTCCCGGTATTCCTCGGTCTGGCGTTCCCGCTGAGTTTTTTCTGGAAAAAACCGCTGGTCACGGAGCTGTTGCTGAATCCCCAGATCATCAATCACTCCCTGCTCCAGAGCAGCCTGGATACCGCCGAGAAAAAGAGCCGTTTTCATCATCTGTTAGGCCAAGCCTCCTGGGCTCTGGCTGGCACCATGCTGGTCTCCGCCGCGGCCAATGCGCTCCTGGTGCTCTATTACCTTCAGGGCACCGTGCCCGGCACGGAGGCCTACACGGCTGCGATCGGTCGGCAAAATTGGGTCGGCTTCATCGTCATCGGCTTCCCCATGCTCGGCGCCACCATGCTGCTGCTCTTCTGGATGCTGCGCCGCCTGCAAGCCCTCACCGGTCTGGAGCGAGACGACCTCATGAACCCCGGCGTCACCGTGAGACGGCAGGTGGGGGAGTGAAGATGAATGGCTGGGCTAAGCCCGACTCAAAGCGGGCCGATCCGAGCGCTCGACATCGAATCCATTTCTAACCACTAACGAACACTGATAAACACTAATAAATATTAGTGCCGATGAGTGTCCATCAGTGGTCTCACAAATCCTCCTGCTTCACTTTTCGTCACGGTGTAATCCTCGCGCCGGCGGCTTTGAGTTCTTCCACCTGTTTTTTGGAAAGTTCACTGAGAGGATTGCCCTCGATAAAGATTTGGCAATACGGAGCCCATTCACGGGGCCCTTCATTGTCTTTTTTCCACATCCGCAGTAACGGGGTCAGGTCAGCGATTTGGTTATTCTCCAGAAAGAGAAATTGCAGATCAGTCAGCGGCTCCAAGGGTGTGATATCGACCACTTTATTCCCCTTTAAGGACAGCATGGACAGCCATTTCAGGCTGCCAATTCCCGTGATGTCTGCGACTTGATTGCCTTCGAGATAGAGCGTCCAGACCTTGGGCAGCTTGAAGAGCGGTTTGGCATCTTGGATCTGGTTTCCTGCCAAATACAGGGAGGTCAGTGACTCGATGCCAGACAGCGGGGAGACATCCACCACCTTGTTGTTCGTCAGTTCCACATATTGGAGAGCCTTGCAGGCGGCCAGGGGCTTCAGATCTGAAATCTGGTTATTCCCCACATCCAGAAACTGGAGGCGCTCCAGGCCCTGAATCGGTGCCAGATTCGTGATCTTGTTGTCGGGCAAGGTCAGTGAAGCCAGTGCGGTGCATTTCTCCAGACCCGTGAGATCGGTGATGCCCATCCCCTTCCCTTCGATGATCGAAACGGTGGCCACATCCTCGGCGGTCAGCGGCTGCTGATTGTCCTTCTTGGTGAAGACCTGCTTACGAACTGCGGCCTCCAGAGCTTTGTCTTTGAAAATCGTCGTCGGTTTCGGGGGCTCCGCTTTGGCCTCCGGTTTCGGGGCAGGTTTGGGTTCAGCCTTCGGGGCGGGTGCTGCCGGTTTGTTCTCAGGCTTCGGGGTTGGCGCAGGAGTCGGTTTCGTTTCCGGCTTGGCCGCAGGGGCGGGTTTAGTCTCGGGCTTCGGGGCCGCTGGCGCGGGTGGTGGCGTGGCAGGTTTCGCCTCGGGTTTAGCAGCCGGGGCCGGGCTCGGCACGGGAGCGGGAGCGGGTTTGACTTCAGGTTTGGCCTCCGTCTTGGGTGTGGGCGGGGGCGTCGGCGCTGGCTTCTCGGCGGCTTTCGGGGCCGGAGCGGGCGCAAGGGCTGGCTTCGGAGCTTCTTCTTTCTTGGTGGGCTCGGCAGGCTTCGTTGCCGGGGTTGCAGGCTTGGCCTCCTGAGCACGGGAAACCTGGAAAGTGGCCAGGAGGAGGATCAGCGGAAGAGTCAGCTTCATGGCGTCAAAGGGGAAGAAAATCAAAGTAGCCCATTAATACGGCATCGAGGGGTTGCATGTTAGCGTAAAATCGGCTCAGTCCTTGTCATCATGGTCAATGTCATTGTCATTCTCGAGATCGATCCTCTGCGTGTGGATGAGTTCCTGGAAGTCATCACCTACAACGCCGCCGAATCGGTCAAAGAGCCCGGCTGCCTACGCTTCGAAGTGAGCCGCCAGTTTGATCAGGCCAATCTCTTCGCCCTCAGTGAGAGCTACGTGGATAAGGACGCCATGGACGCCCACTACCAGACGCCCCACTTTGCCGTGTGGAAGGAGAAATCCGCCACCGGTTTTGTCCAGAAGCGGTGGTCGGTCAAGGGACCTGTGCTCGAGTAACCCTACCCCTGTGGAAGACGCCTTCGGCCATCACATCTCCTACCTGCGCGTCTCCGTCACGGATCGCTGCAATGAGCGCTGCCGCTACTGCATGCCGCAGGAGGAGCAGGCCTGGTTTCCGAAGGATGAAATCCTCAGCTATGAGGAGATGCTGCGCGTGCTACGAGTCGGCGCGGGCCTCGGCATCCGAAAGGTGCGTGTGACCGGTGGCGAACCCCTCACCCGCCCCGGAGTGGCAGATTTCTGCGCGCAGATCAGCGCCATCCCCGGCATTCAGGAAATCGGCATCTCCACCAATGGCACGCTGCTTTCGAAAACCGAAGGCGGCCTCACGATGGCGGAGCGGCTGGTGAAGGCCGGGGTGCGCAGCGCCAATATTTCTCTCGATTCCCTGGATCGTGAAACCTACCGCCGCAGCACGAATCGCGATCTCCTGCCCAAAGTGCTGGAAGGCATCGAAGCCGCCATCAGTGCCGGCTTCCGCAGCATTCGGCTGAACTGCGTGCTGATGAAAAACCAGACCGAGCGGGAGTTCATGCCCCTGCTCAACTACGCGTGGGAAAAAGGGCTGCTGCTGCGCTTCATCGAACTCATGCCCGTGAGCACCCAGGACGTGCTGAGCGAGGATAACTTCCTGGCCACCGGCACCGCACGCCAGCTCATCGAGCAACACACCGGCCCGCTCCTTCCCCGGCCCGATTTCAAAACCAACGGTCCAGCCACCTACTACGCTGTGGCGGGCACGGAGCAAAAGATCGGCTTCATCGGAGCGATGACCAACCTGCACTTCTGCGAGACCTGCAACAAGCTGCGCCTGACCAGCGATGGCAAACTCCGCCCCTGCCTCGGCAGTTGGCTGGAGTTCGATCTCCGTGAAGTCCTGCGCTCGCCCCAAGGCTGCACGGATCAAGAACTGGCGGGTTTCATCCACAACGTCGTGGCCCGCAAACCCAAGGAGCACGACTTCCGCCACAATTACCAGCCGAACCGCCGCATGATCGCGATCGGGGGGTAAATCAACGGCGTCTCACGTCGTTTCTTTTTTTCCCACGGCAGGACTCGGCTTGGGCTCAGCCTGCCCGTCTTTCACCGGCCCGGCTTCGATCTGGCCATCCACAGTGGGAAGTACACGAGCCCCATCCGCAGGAAATGGGATGGGGGTTAGACAAAGGACGTCGCCTTCCTTCGGCGCTTTCTTGGCATTGGCCGACACGACGATGTGCTTCTCATTGCTCACCAGGGGGTCCACCGTCATGCGGCGCAGGGTGTTTTGCGGACGGTCGATGAGGATGATTTCATTCCCTGCCCGTACCGCCGCGCGTGGCACGATGTAAACGTCCTCCAGGGGTTCACCGACGATCTCAGCCTCGACAAAGGCCCCGATGGTCAAAGGCGGTTTGCCATCGGCCCGGCGGGCATAGGGATCGGTCACCTGAGCCACCGCTGTCGCTTGGCGGGTCTGCTCATCCAAGGCCCCTTCCACGCGCACGATCTTGCCCTCCCACATGACGGTTTTTCCTGCGATGACGGACTTGAGAAAGACGGGCAGGGCGGGTTCGGCAGGGTTGTTTTGATCCCGAAATGCATGCGGCAGCTTCAAATACTGACTTTCCCGTTCCGGCAGCGGCAAGCGGATCTCCACATAATCCACGGCGAAGATGCGGCCCAGGGTGGTTCCCGAGTTGACGAACTGGCCCAGGTCCACCGCCTGCTCCAGCACTTGACATGCATACGGGGCGCGGATGGTGGTGCGCTCGAGATCGCGCTCGGCCTTCAGCACCTGCGCTTTGGCGGAAGCCACGTCGGCTTTGGCCTTGGCGAGCTGCGGTGCCCGCGAAACCAGGGCGGAGGGGGTGCCGGTGCGGCCCATGGCACGCCAGTTTTCCACGGCCTGATCCGCCCGTGCCTGCTCCTCAGCCAGCACGACTTCAGCTTGAGCTTCCGCAGCCTGGGTCACGACAATCGCGGTTTCATAATCCACCGGGTCTAAGCGCATCAGCACATCGCCTGCGGCAAAAAAGCCACCGGGGCGGAAGGAGGGGCTGATCTCGATGATCTTGCCACTCACCTCGGGCAAGAGAGTGCTGCGGGTGCGGGGCTGCACGGTGCCCTGAGAGCGCACGCGCAGCTCGTAAGTGGTCTTATTCAGCGTCGTCCCCTCCACCCGGACCAAGGTGGGAGGGATGTCCTTTTTCTCCTGCACCGGCGGATTCGATAGCAGCCACCAGGTGACGACAATACAGCCGCCCAAGACGACGATGGGAAGGATAAACCGAATGGCTCTGAGGAGGAAGCGCATGAACTAAAAGTTAAACGCTTCGGGATGCCTCAGGATTGGCTCTTTGTCGAACGCCCGTGCAGGTTTTCTACCTCCACCTCAACCGAACAAGGCGGCAATCGGTTTGCCCCCATCGGTGATCGGCACTGGGCGGGAGGCATCCATCAGCTCGTGAGAGGGATCGATGCCCAAAGCCGCATGGATGGTGGCATGGAAGTCTGGGGTCGACACAGGATTCTCCACGATGGTCTTCGAAAGATCATCCGTGACACCATAGGCACCGCAATGCTTCAGGCCGCCACCTGCCAGGATCATGCTGAATGTGCTGCACTGGTGACCACGTCCTCCGCCACCATCGAACTCAGGGGGCCGACCAAACTCGGTGCCCACGGCAATGAGCGTCTTGTCGAGTAAGCCATGGGTTTTGAGATCGGCAATCAGGGTGGCGAGGGCATCGTCCAGATCCTGGATGAGCAGGTGCTGTTTGAGCTGACCGTCGTTATGCGTGTCCCAGCCGGTGCCGTTGACGAATCCCAGGTTATGGGAAACCTCGATGAAACGCACGCCATCCTGGATCAAGCGACGTGCCAACAAGCAGCGCTGACCGAATTCACTGCCGTAAGCATTGCGCAGGTCGGCCGATTCTTCGTCCAGGTTGAAGTTGCGCATGAACTCTGGACCTGCCAGTCGCAGAGCCTCCCGCTGGGCCGCTTCGTAGTCCGCCAGGACCGATTCCTTGGCTACACGCTCCTGGAGAGGTTTCAAAAGCTGCTCACGAGCTATCACGCGCTGTTCCGTGACATAGCCTGGGCGGGTAAACCCGGAGGGACCGGCCTTGGTATCCGAGAGGTAGATGTTCCCATGCTTCGCGCCCAAGAAACCGGGGCCGCGG
This sequence comes from Prosthecobacter debontii, assembly GCF_900167535.1. NCBI lineage: Bacteria > Pseudomonadati > Verrucomicrobiota > Verrucomicrobiia > Verrucomicrobiales > Verrucomicrobiaceae > Prosthecobacter > Prosthecobacter debontii. Next base: position 340,036 of record NZ_FUYE01000006.1, on the reverse strand, counting down.
CTCGGGCTGGGATATCCGATGAGCATGTAGGCCGGCACCTTGGGATTCGCCGCGCCGCGCTGATGAGCCACGATGGACCCGATGGAAGGATAGGTCGTGTTGCCACTCACCGGACGCCCCGTATGCACGAAGTTCGTGGCGATGGCGTGCTCATTGATCACGTTATGAAACACTGTGCGCACGGCGGTGACGTGCTCCATCTGGCGGGCCACTTTCGGCAGGTGCTCACACACGCGCACTCCAGGCACGGAGGTTTCGATGGAAGGATAGGCGGAACCTGCTTTCTTCGGGCTGCCTTTCGGATCACCCAGGGCTTTCGGGTCAAAGGTATCTGCTTGGCACATGCCTCCACCTAACCAGATGAAGATGCAATGCTCCGCCTTGCCCTTGGGCATCGAGACGGGAGTGGCAGCAGAGGCGGCACGGACTCCGAAAGAGGCCAATGGGGCCATGGCGGCGGATTGAAGGAAGCGACGGCGTTTCATAGTGACTTATGATACCAAACGTTTGATCCCCCTGTCTTTCATCTTTTCAAACCCCTCACTTTCGTGGGGGGCCTCACTGGAACTGTCTTTCAGCCCTGCTCTTCGTCCTGAATGTGGTGCTTCCAATAATCGGGATGACGTTTATCGTGAGCAAGGGCAATGACATAGATGCTGGTGTCGCGAACCCGATAAATGACGTGATATGAAAAACGCTTCAAATTGATGCGCCGATATTCGCGATAAACAAAATGGTAGCCTGAGGGAGATGCCGTGATTTTAGCAATGTGGGAATCATATTCCCCAAGCAATCGCTCCGCTGACCAGAGACTCCGCCCTTGGAGATAAGTCATGGCTTCATCGAGCTCCTCCAGAACCTCTGGATGGGTGATGACCTCAAAAGCCATACTTTGCTTTCAATTTGGCCATCACTTGCTCATGAGGGATGCACTCCACCTTCCCGCTTTCGATTTCCTCCCAGCGGCGATCCAGGGTCGCTTTCATTTCATCCGAAAGCTCAACGTCCTCAGATTCACCGGGAGGTCCATAGACACTGCTTTGCAGACGGTCAGCGATCTCCAGACGATCTTCTTCCGACAGAGTCAGCAGGTTACTCAGGATGGATTCAGCAGTAGCGGTCATGGCACGAAAAAGAGCGAGGGAGGAGAATCAACGCCGTTAGATCAGGGCAGCTTGCTTGAGCAGTTCGGTGGCCCAGGTCATCTCCTCGTCGGGCAGAGGAGGCTGGGGCGGCACCGTGTAGTCCAGCACTTCATGATAGCGGCCCTTACGATAGCACTGGTTCACGATGGCTTGGAGATTCAAAGATGTGTCGTCATCACCTTCACGCAAAGGGATACGGATGATGGGCAAAGGCTGCCGTAACGGCATGTCATAGAGCCCATGACGGCGGCTATGGGCGGCACGGGTGATGCAGGCCGAATGGCTGACTCGGCTGCTGCTTTGCCCTAGGCTGGGGAGAAGAGACGGTCCGCCGCGAATGAGATCAATTTCAACCACACTGATCCCCCCTAACAAATAGTCACGACGCTTACGCTGCCAGGCGGCCTGGGTTTCGCGAGAATCTTTGTTGCTGGGGGAAATGAGTTCAATGGCCGTGATCACATGAGCCCGGCTGTGGACGATCTCAATGAAATGCTCCACTTCCGTTTCAGGCTCCACATTCAGCTCGGGAGCCTCCACGATCACTGGTTCCGCGACGGCCACCCCACTGGCCGCCACCGAAGCGGCAGGCCGATCCCAGCTCTGAGTGATGGACACGTCGGGGATATAGCTGCGGGTGGCCGCACTCAGGTTTTCATCGGAGATCGCCAGCCGTTCATCAATGCGAGCATGCATCCCAGAAGGCAAGGCATCATTCAGAACATCCCGCGCATAGACGAGGAATGCGGCATGAAAGTCCCGCCAATGGCCCTGTAGCCACGGGTTCATTCCAGGAAACGGGTTCTCAAGGCTCATGCAGATATCCTGCCACAAATCCTCAAGAACGCACGTTCAGAAAATCAGGGCCCCCACTTAAGGAGCAAACACCCACTCAGGCGCATTCATCATGGCCCAGAGGACGTCTTCCAGGCGGTTGCGCCATTCCTGGGTCAGACGATCGGTGGGTGGATCCCCGCGACGGGCGGCGGCTTCTTCCTCGATGCGGAGCGCATTAGCTTCGGCGTCCAGGTGATTGGTCCAGGAGACATACTTCACCGGATAACGCGGGACCGTTTTCCGGGCTTCCGGTTGCTGGCGACGGGTCTCGAAACCTTCCTTCAGATAAGCGGTGTATTGCGCCCTCTCTTCAGCGGAAGGATGACGAGTCAAAAGACGCAGGTAGAGGGTATCCACGAACTGGTCTAACGTCATGTCTTGCTGAGCCAACTCGGTGATGCCGTGGTCGTCGCTCAGACGAGTGAGCCACACGCCAACCGTCCCATTGCCCAAGATGGCAGGCTGAAGGGCATTCGGGTCTTTTTCACGATTGCTCACCGGATCTTGACGGGCACCGCGCCAGCCGAAAGCTTCCAACACGTCGCAAACCGCCTGGATACGAGGCAGGCTCAGGCTGGGACGGTCACGTTCATTGCTGGTGCTGGCGAGCATCCAGGCACGGGTGGGATTCCCCAGCGTGATGGAGTTTTTCATATCGCGGCGGCCATCCACATCCAGGCTCACCTCTTCCGTCTTGAAGGGCTTGCCTGTGGCAAAGAACAGCGAGTCCACGATCTGCTCCGCCGAGAGACGGCGGGGTGCAGGCGAGGTAAACAGCGGGCTGGTGGCGGTGAGAGCCGTATCGGTGGCACGCTGGTAAGCATGGGAGTTCAAGATGAGGCGGGAGAGGTTCTTCAGGCTGTAACCCCCGCGCACAAACTCGCGGCCTAACCACTGAAGCAGTTCTGGGTGGGAAGGCTTACCCTTTTCCCAATCTTCCACGGGCTCCACGATGCCACGGCCCATGTATTGCTGCCACATGCGGTTGGCGATGACCTGGGCAAAGCGCTCATTCTGGGGAGCGGTGACAAGTGCCGCCAGACGATCCCGAGGGTCTTTAGGGTCTTCCGCCAGTGTATCGGCCACCGACTCCGCCACGAATTCCTTGAAGGGCCAAGCGGGCTCGACTTTAGACCCGGGCTGGAGTGTCACCTGGATCAGCGGTTTACGGCCTCCTTCGTGCAGCTTGTCCATCGGCACGCTGCTGGTCTTCGGCACGTCCATGGCTTTCTGACCCAGCATCGCCGCGAGCTCAAAGAGATCCTGCTGGAGGCTCTTGTGGGCAGGGGCATCGTGGCAGCGGGCGCACTTCATCTCCACGCCGAGGAAGGCGGTGCTGACGATGGTTCCCTTGGCCGCCATCGGCACATCATTGCCTGACGCGGTGCCAAATCCTGCCGGACCACCGAAACGCTCACTGCCCTGCATGCGCAGCAGCTCGGTCACCATGAGGTCCATCGGGCGATCATCTTCCAGCGCCTCGTGCAGATACCAGCGGAAGGGTCCCGTGTTATTCAGCGTCGGGTTGAGGATGTTCGGATTTTCCGCCAGCACATCCTGCCAGTAACCCATCCATTTATCGGCCCAGCGCGAATCAGCCAGCAGGCGGTCGATCACCTTGGCACGCTTATTCGGGCTCTTGTCGGCGGTGAAAGCTTCGATCTCTGCAACGGTCGGTGTCACCCCCACGGTGTCTAGAGTCACCCGGCGCAGGAACGCGAGGTCATCACTCAGATTCGTGATCTCGATCCGATCCACATTCATCTCCGGCCAGGTCGCACCTTCACTGATCCAGCGCTTGATCACATCGATCTGTTCCGCAGTCAGCGGATGGCCTTTCGGCGGCATGATGTAGTCTTCGTCATCCGTGCTCACACGAGAGACCAGAGAGCTTTTCTCGGGCTGCCCAGGCACCACCGCAGGGCCATCGGATTCACCGCCTTTCAGCACATCGGCCAGGGAGTCCAGCTTCAAATCGCCTTTCGTCTTGCTGCCTTGATGGCAGGAAAAACAGTTGGCTTCTAGGATTGGCATCACTTCCTTATAGAAGTTCACGCCATCCTTCTTTGCTGAGGAATACTGGGCAGAAACCGCTGCAATCTTGGTGTTCAGGAAACGATCAATCTCATTGTTAGTCGGATACCCTTTCACCGGCGCAGGCACTTTCACTGCAGGAGCACTCGCCAGCCATTTTTGCGCGGCTTCTCGACGCTTACTCCAGTAGCCATCATGCTGCGCACGAACCTTGGCACGACGCTCGGCGTTGTAAGACACAAGCCAGGCATTCTGCTTCTTCTCATAATCCGTCCAACCTGCGTCGTTGTAAGCGACCTTGGTTTTACCCGGGCCGACCAACTCCCAATTCTCCGTGCCTTCATAAGAAATGGCCACCACGGTTTCACCCGTTTCGGGGCGCTTCTTGGAACTGCCCACCACACCGCCAATCATGCTCTCCACGACGAAGAGATGGTCACCACCCTGAGTTTCAAACTCCGCCCATGTTTCTTGGGTGCCTGGAGGGGCAAACCGGAAATCGGGGCCGAGGTTCAGATACACATCTTGTTCGGAAACACGACCGTGACCGCCTGTGTCCGACTTCGCAAACGGCATGTCCAGGAAAGGTTTGCCATCAATGACCAAACGGGTAGCGCTGCGACCCCGCAACAGTAGGCGATGCTTACCTGCAGGCAACTTCACCACGGAAGCCGCACGCAGCAGATAAGGGATGGGGCGATCTCCGCGCACTCCGGTTTCCACATACTTCTGGGGAACTTCCGAGAGGCCAAAAGCATCCAAGGTATAACTCTCAGTGGCCTGCGGTGGCATGGCCGGCCAGGAGTTCTTCGGCGGCACGCCCTCCTCGCAGATCTGCACCAGGACTTTCCCCTTCGGCAGCTTTTTGACATCCACCGGTGGAGGCGGTGGCTGGAACTGATACCGCTGCGCCAGCAAGGCCTCAGGCAACACCTCACGGTAAATGGCGATCTCATCCAGAGCACCGGTCAGCGTGTTGCTCGGACCACCACCGTAGCCGGTCCCGATCATGACATCATCCGCATCTGTCACCGGTGGCTCGGCGGACTTGCCTGCGATGTCCCAGACACCACCCGCCGTCTTTTTGCCATCCACATAGGCCTTCATGCTCTCCGGCTTGCCGAAGGTGTAAGTCACCGCCACGTGATGCCAACCCGAGCCTGGATTGAAGCCTTCTTTGGAAACCCAGCGATGGTAGTTTTCCTTCCCATCTTTGCTCCGGCTGCGGAACAAGAAACAAGGACGTGCCTCACCATCCTCACCCTTCAAGCGCAGCGCCCAGTTCTGATTCTCGGCGGTAAAGCCCTTGGCCTTATTGCGGCCTTTGCCAATCAGATAAACATACTTGCCGTTAGCGAGATCTTCCGCATTCACCCAGCACTCGATGCTCAGGGTATCCCCCTGGACGAAACGCAGGTTCACCTCCGGCAGATCCGATTCACGCACCTGGATGTAGCTTTCCTTGCCCGTGAAGACCGCGGCCTTGTTGCCTTTTTCAAAACCCGGATACACCGGTTTCTGCGGCCCTACAGGCTCGATCACAGCCTTGCCTTGAAGGGTGCCTGCTTCCTGTTTCTCAAAGGTCCACTTCACCAGGGGGGTAACCTTCGGAATCGGCGTAGAATCATTCTGCGCCGCGTTTTTGGCATCGTCAGCGGGATCAACCGCCAGCAGCAAGCCAGGCAGTAGAAAAAAGGGAAGGGCGCGGGTCATGGTGAAGCTCATTGTGAGGATACCAACGGCCGCTGACGAGACTTTTCACATCCCTGCACACCCCACTTTAGGGGGATGGGGGGGAGGGCAGTGTTCAGTTATCAGTCACCCGTGTTCGGACCCCTATCCAGGGCTCGGAGCCCCGGCTTCAGCCGGAATTCTGGGAGCTTCAGAGTCCTAACGTTCCGTCTAAAGGCGTGGCCACGAGCCCCGAAAGCAAGCTCTGGAAACTGTTGACTGAATACTGAATACCGAACACCGCCTACTCCCTCACCGGCAGTTCATAGCACACCGCCTCACGGTCATTCCGCACCAGCAGATAGCGTCCGGCGAGGGTGGGGTGATTCCAAGTCTTGCTGCTCAGCGCCTCCACTTTACCGAGGTCTTCATAACCCTCCGGTTTCGCCGCCGCGAGATGGACTGCGCCGCCTTCGCTTTGGACAATCAAGAGGTCATCCACCAGCAGGGTCTGTCCCGAAGCATAGCGCCCCTCTTTCCACAGGCGATCTCCGGTCTCGAGATCCACACAGGCCAAACGACCATCATCCAGACCGTAGGCATGACCCGCGAGTTCCGCCGGGCTGTTAAACTGCGTCTTCATTTTCATACCCGTCCACAGCTCAGTTGCAGTCAGCAGGCCCTCTGACGTGGCTTCGATTTTCAGCATCAGACAGCCCATGCCATAGCCCGCCGAGAGGAACACCCGATCTTGGTCTAACACCAAGGGTTGCGAGGCCTTGGGCCATTTGCTATCGCCCCAGGCATAGTCCAGCAGCACCTTCCCTGTGGCGGGATCACAGACCAGCAAGGCACGGGCATTGTTGCTGAGGATCACGCGTTTGCCTGCCAACACAGCCAGCGAGGGCGAGGCATAACTGGCTTCATCTTCACCGGCTTTCCAGGCAGGCTCGCCAGTTTCTTTTCGAAAGGCAAACAGCACGGGGGCTGGGCCGCGACCACCGGTCACCACGACCAGATCATCCACCACCAAGGGAGAGCTGCTGGTGCCCCACTCGATGTTCTTCAGGTCGTTTTCCTCCAGCACGGAGCGCTGCCAGATCTTCTTCCCCGTGGCAGCCTCCAGGCAGGTGAGCAGACCGGTGGCTCCGTAACTGTAAACCTTCCCCGCGTCCACGGTTGGTGTGGCATGCGGGCCATCCCCACTCTGCCATTGAGAAAAGCGGGCTTTATCGGCATGAGACCACAACAGCTTGCCCGTGAATAGATCATAACACGTTACCAACTCTTCCTCACCACGCTGCTCCTGAGTGTAAGCACGGCCCTGCACCACGGCATAAGCCGCCCAGCCTTCACCGATGGGTTGCCGCCAGAGTTCCTTGGGCGGAGTCGCCTGCCAATCCCGCGCCAGTTTGGCACCTTGGATCACCCCATTGCGTTCAGGTCCGAAGAATTGCGCCACATCTGCGGCCTGAGCCAGGCGTGGGTCCGTGCTCGCTGTCACAGCCTCCTTAGCCTCCCCCACCGCGCCTTTCAGATTCGCGTTCGTCTTCGACCACCGCCACACCAGTTTCGGCATGCCCGTGCCATCGGCCGTGCCGTCCACCTTCACCAGTTGTTTGGCTCCGAAAAATAGGGCTCCGAGCACCACCACGCCCACCAGTTTCGTTCGCCAAGTGAAACGCCGACTGATGAGAAACCAGAGGATATTCAGCAGCACCACCAGGAGAGGAATCCCCGCCGTGAGCCAGCTTTTCAAATTGCGCTCAAATTCCGGCAGCGAGCGCACATAAAAGATGGCCCCCGCGCCGAGCAAGATCGTGAGGAGCGGAAACCAGGGTAAACCACGGCGACGAGTGGAGGGTGTTTCAGAGGAGCGATTCATAGGAGTGGATCATTTGAATGGAGTGAGTGCTTACTTTACAAACTGGAACAAAAAAAGAGCTCAACTCATCAGCAGAGCAAACGCCTGGGGGTGATAATTTCGACGAATCGCCTCGGGCTTCAGACCCAGCCCCTGGAGCGTGAACCACACCGCCTGCTCCACTTGGCTGCTGCGATCCGAATCCAACCGCACCACAGGCGTGCCAGGCATCTCATTCAGCATCAGCATCGCCGCAAAGTGCTGGACGAACCAGGCCCCTGCCCTGGCCTGCACTGGAGACGCCACGGCATCCCCAGCCTGAAGCGCGGCGGCGAGACAGGCCTCCAGCTTCTGGATGAATTCACCGCCCACCTTCTCCATGAAGCCTCGGGCAAAGTTCCCATCCTCAATCAAACTGTGCGCCAGCAAGCGATGCAGTGCCTGCTCCACCTCGGGCACTTGATCCGGTGGACGCAGCATCTTCGCCATCATGTAGTGCACCATCGTCACCAGTGAGGCCGTGCAATCTTCGAGCTGCCCCAGCATCGCGGCTTTCTCGCCGGCTTTGGCTTGGCAGCAGTGACTTTGCAGCGCCAGATACAGATCCTCTTTCGTGGGAAAGTGCCGGAACATGAGCGCCTCAGAGACCCCGGCAGCTTTGGCCAACTCGCGAGTCGTTGCACCATGAAAACCCCGCTCTGCAAACACCCGCAACGACGCCTCCAAGATACGCTCCCGGCGTTCATCACCGGGCAGACGTGGAGCGGAAGCAGCAGGAGGCATGGCACACATGTAAGTAAACACTTACATTCGTCAACCTGAAAAGAAGTCTCCCGCTTTTTTCGCCTGCACAGATACCCCAAGACAAATCCCCTCCCATCCGTTAAGAAGCCAGACTCTTCCTGATTGAATTTTTTCTCTGATCAAGGCACTATTTTTTAAATATCCCCATGAAAGGTATTCTTGTTCTCATCCTCGCCGCAGCCGTGGGCTACGTGTCTTATCAGTATGTGTATCCGATCCTTTCGGACTCGCTGAAGTTTGAGAAGCACAAGCCTGCGGGTGAAGTGGCTGAAGAGAAACCCAAGCCCAAGCCGAAGAAGGAGATCGTCGTCATCGCGCCGCCGAAGCCGGTCATGGAAGATGCCCCCAAACCCGCCATGGAGGCCCCCAAGCCAGAGCCCGCTCCAATGGTGCCGAAGTTTGAAGCCCCGAAGCCCAAGCCCGGCGAGTTTGTGCCGCCTAACTTTGACCCGATCGAAGTGGCCACCCGAAACTGGACCGTCATCCCTGCCAGCGCCTTCCCTCGCCAAGTCACTCTGAAGCGCGATCTCGCTCTGCAGATGAAGATTGGCAACAACACCGCCTCCACCCAATTCAAAGCCGGTGGCAGCATCTTTGCCGTCGGTCAGGAAGGCACCAACATCCTCGTTTCCCCCACCGCCACCTCCCCCATGCGTGGCAAGGTGGACATCAACGAGACCAACCTCAAAGACGTGCTCACCGACATCTATGAGAAGTGGAAAGTGGCCCGCACCGAGACCCTGCGTCGCGCTCATGAATTCAAACTGACCTCCGCCGAGCGTGCCAAGAACGCCCCGCCACCGAAAGCCGGAGCCACCGCCAGCATGGGTAATGTCAAACCCTCCCGCGATGCCGATGGCACCTACCCATTGCTGCTCGCCAGCATGAAGTCCGGTCAGGTCACCGAGATCAAACCGGAGACCATCAAGGAATGGGGTGAACCCCAGATGAATGACGGTGTGTGGACCGTGATCGTGAAATACGAAACGCAGACCATGTTCGGCAAATTCGACACCGAAGCCGCCGCCCACATCAAGGATGGCAAAGTGCAGAAGTGGATCTACACCGGCTCGGGCGAAGAAGTGCCGTGAGGGCAGTGCCAGGGATCAGTATTAAGTGATCAGTCTTCAGTTAACCAAGCAGCCGCCAGAGCGATCTGGCGGCTGTTTTTTTGAGGCTGCGCACTGATCACTGAAAACTGAAAACTGCTCTTCCCCTCACCCCACCATCTCTAGGAAGATCTCTTCCAGATTCAGCCCCTGCTTCGCCTCCTCAGCCCGCAGTTCCTGCAGGGTGCCGACGAAGATGAGCTTGCCCCGATGCAGGATGCCGATGCGGTCGGCCACTTCCTCCACGATGTTCAGCAGGTGGGTGCTCATCAGCACGGTGGCTCCATTGCGGGCCTGACGTTTGAGTTCCTCCTTCACCACGCGTGCATGGATGGGGTCGAGGCCGACCATGGGCTCATCAATGACGAAGACCTTCGGCTCATGCAGCAGTGCGCTGGCGATGGCGAGGCGCTGACGGGTGCCGTGGCTGAGATTTTCAATGCGCTGACGGCAGTGCTCATGCAGGGCAAACTGGGTGAAAAGATCCTTCGTCCGCTCCGCCGCATAGGCCACATCCATCTCGAACAGTTCCGCGATGAATTGCATGAACTCCGGGGCCGTCAGCTTCTCGTAAAAGGCCGCCACATCCGGCACATAACCGAGCAGCGACTTCGCCTTCAGCGGTTCTTTTTGGATATCGATGCCGCAGATCTCCACCCGGCCCTTCATCGGCTTCATCATGCCCGTGAGAAGGCGGATCGCCGTGGTCTTGCCAGCTCCATTGGGGCCGAGAAAGGCAAACAACTCACCGGGGCGGACCTCCAGGGTCAGATCATTCAGCGCCTTGAGGTCGCCATAATGCATCGTCAGTTTTTCGATCTGAATCATGGAGGATTAAACAGTATTCAGTAAACAGTGTTCAGTATTCAGGCGCAGAAGGCCAATAAAAGAAATGTCTTTCCTTCAGACGGTCTGTGGTTCCCTCACATCACCAGTGACTGACCCCTGAAAAAACTGAATACTGACACTTTCCCTCGCCAACCCGCCGCATCTTTTCATCATACCCGTTCCACCATGAAGATTGTTCTACTCGATGCCTACACTGCCAATCCCGGAGATGTTTCCTGGGAACCCCTGCAAGCCATCGCCCCGTGTGAGTTTCATGATCGCACTCCCCTGGAAGAAACCGTGGCCCGCTGTGCCGGTGCCGAGGCTGTCATCACCAACAAAGCCCCGCTGACCCGTGAGATCATCATGGCCCTGCCAGATCTCAAATACATCGGCGTCACCGCCACCGGTTATAACATCGTGGATGTCGCTGCGGCAAAAGAGCGCAGCATCACCGTCACCAACGTGCCCGGCTACAGCTCCCCTGCCGTATCCCAGCTCGTTTTCGCCCTCTTGCTGGAGCTGACCAACAAGGTCGGTTATCATGCTCAAACCGTGGCGGATGGCCGCTGGCAGGCCTGCCCCGACTTCTCCTACTGGGATGGCTCCATCATGGAGCTCAGCGGTCGTACACTCGGCATCATTGGTTATGGCGATATCGGCAGCGCCGTGGGTCGCATCGCCACCGCCTTTGGCATGAAGGTGCTGGCCAGCAAGCGCGAGTGGAAAACCCCAGCGCCCGAAGGCATCACCCCCGCCAGCATTGACGAGGTCTTTGCCCACAGTGACGCCATCTCCCTGCACTGCCCGCTGACCGATGCCACCAAGTTTCTCGTCTGTGAGCGCACCCTGCGCCTGATGAAGCCCTCCGCTTACCTCATCAACACCGGCCGTGGCCCGCTCATTGATGAAGCCGCTCTCGCCCAGGCCCTTAACGAAGGCCGTATCGCCGGCGCCGGACTCGACGTCCTCTCCGTGGAACCCCCGAAAGACGGCAATCCTCTGATCGGAGCTAAAAACTGCCTCATCACCCCCCACATCGGCTGGGCCAGCCGCGATGCCCGCATCCGCCTCATCGCCGCCACCGCCGCGAACCTCCAGGCCTTCCTGGATGGCAAGCCGGTGAATGTGGTGGGGTAACGGAGTGATGCGGGCACTCCTGTCCGCAACCGAAGGCCAAGGGAGCAGCGTATTTCTCTACCTTGCATCTCCAGCAAGGGGTTCTTACCCAGCGATTCTCGCCTCGCCTATCCCGCGGCCAAGAGTGGCCGCATCACTTGTCTCATGGAGGATCATGCCAAATCCAGGCGTGGAGAAACATGGCGGTAAGCACCTTCGTATAGGGTGAGTCCATGTCCGCTGGTTCCACCTCTGATTCTCTGCTCCAGGCCACGCGCCGTCATTTCTTCAGCCAATGCGGCATGGGGATCGGTGGGGTGGCGCTGGCTTCGCTGATGGCGGAGCGCGGATTGATGGCGGCCAGCCAAGCGGCTCAAGGTGGACCGGGCACGCCACTGCGCGGCATGCATCCGGCCAAGGCGAAGAATGTGATCTTCCTGTTCATGGCTGGTGGTCCCTCGCAGTTGGAGTTGTTCGACTACAAACCCGTGCTGCAAAAGCTCAATGGACAGCCCATCCCGCAGAGTTACATCGAGGGGAAGCGCTTCGCCTTCATGGGCACCAGCCATGGGGTGAAACTGCTGGGCACGCGCAAGGCCTTCAAGCGACATGGACAAGCGGGCACGTGGGTGAGTGAAATGCTCCCGCACACGGCAGGCATCGTGGACGACATCAGCGTGGTGACCACCTGCCAGACGGCGCTTTTCAATCACGCACCGGCCAAGCTTTTCATGAACACGGGCAGCGGTCAGTTTGGCCGCCCGAGCATGGGAGCCTGGGTGACTTACGGCATCGGCAGTGAGTCCAGTGACCTACCGGGTTTTGTGGTTCTGCAGAGCGGTCCACGCGGGCCCCGCGGAGGCGCGGTGAACTGGGGCAGCGGCTTCCTGCCCACCACCTATCAGGGCGTGCCGCTGCGCAGTCAGGGCGAGCCGATCCTGAATCTAAGCACCCCGCCGCATGTCAGTGCCAGCAGTCAGCGGAAGGTCATTGATACCGTGCGTGCCATGAACATGCAGCGTCTGGTGGCAACTGGAGATGATGAGATTCAGACCCGCATCAATGCCTATGAAATGGCCTACCGCATGCAGTCCAGTGCACCGGAGCTCATTGACATTCGAGGTGAAACGCCTGCCACGCTGAAGCTGTATGGCGTGGATCCCTCGCAGCCGTCCTTTTCACGCAACTGTTTGTTGGCCCGTCGTCTGGTGGAGCGTGGGGTGCGCTTCGTGCAGCTTTACCACACCAACTGGGACAGCCATGGCGGCAAGGGCGAGACGCTGGAGGATGACTTCCCCAAAGTGGTGCACGAGATTGATCAAGGCTGTGCGGCACTGATCCACGATTTGAAATCGCGCGGACTGCTCGAGGAGACGCTGGTGATCTGGGGCGGTGAATTTGGCCGAACCCCCATGGGTGAAAACCGTGAGAAGACGGGGCGCAATCATCACATCGATGCCTTCACCATGTGGTTCGCTGGCGGGGGCATCAAGCCGGGGCAGACCTATGGCCAAACCGATGAGCTGGGCTTCGATGGCATCGAACAAAAGGCCCATGTACATGACATCCACGCCACCATTCTGCATCTGCTCGGCATGGATCATGAGAAGCTGACCTTCAAATTCCAAGGCCGCGACTTCCGCCTCACCGATGTGCATGGAGAAGTGCTGCATGGGCTGTTAGCATAGCTGTTACTTTTCTTGGCGCATGGCGAGGACCATGCCACAATGGGCCACTTTTCATGCGTTACACTCCCCTTCCCGCCGAGCTTTTTGCCCTCAACCGTCAGCGGCTTTACACGCAACTGCCGCCGCGCTCACTGGTGATCCTGCACGCCAATGATGTGCTGCCGACCAATGCCGACGGCACGATGGGCTTCGTGCAGAACAGTGACCTGTATTACCTCAGCGGCATTGACCAGGAGGAGACCATCCTCATGCTCTTCCCCGATGCGCCGGACCCGAAACAGCGTGAAATACTTTTTGTTCGGGAAACGAACGAATACATCGCTCTCTGGGAAGGCGAAAAGCTAACCAAAGAAGCGGCGAACCAGCGCTCCGACATCCGCAGCGTGCATTGGCTGCAGGATTTCGAATCGATCTTCCGGCAAGTCATGTGCCTGGCGGATCATGTTTATCTCAACTCCAACGAGCACGCCCGCGCCAGCATCACGGTGGAGACGCGGGAGACACGTTTCACGCACCGCTGCCAGCGTGAGTATCCGCTGCATGAGTATCGCCGTCTGGCCCCGCTCATGCATCAGCTTCGCAGCGTGAAGCATGATCTGGAACTGCAAGCCCTGCAGGAAGCTATCCGCATCACTGAGTGCGGGTTCCGCCGCCTGCTGCAGTTTGTAAAACCCGGCGTGTGTGAGTTTGAGGTGGAAGCCGAGTTGGCGCACGAATTCATCCGTCAGCGGGCGCGTGGCTTTGCCTATCCGCCCATCATTGCCAGCGGCCCAGCCGCCTGTGTGCTGCACTACGTCACCAACCACGCCACCTGCCGTGCGGGGGATCTGCTGCTGCTTGATGTGGCGGCCAATTATGCCAACTACAATGCCGACCTCACCCGCACCATCCCGGTAAACGGCACCTTCTCCACACGTCAGTGCCAGGTGTATTCCGCCGTGCTGCGAGTCTTCCGCGAAGCCTGCCAGATGCTACGCCCGGGCGTGCTGATCCGTGAGTATCAGGAGGAGATCGGCAAAATCATGACTTCCGAGCTGATCGGGCTCGGCCTCCTGGATCGTGATGCGGTGGAGAAGCAGGATCCCGAGCGCCCACTCTACAAACGCTACTTCCCCCACGGCACAAGTCATCTGCTCGGCATCGATGTGCATGACGTCGGCCAGACCTGGAAACCCATCCAAGCAGGCATGGTCTTCACCGTGGAGCCCGGCATTTATATCCGTGAAGAAGGCCTGGGCATCCGCCTGGAAAACAACCTCTTCATCGGTGAAAACAGCAACACCGATCTCATGGCCAGCATCCCCATCGAGCCCGAGGAGATCGAGGAACTGATGGCGAAGAAGGGGTGAGGGGCGAGGCTTGGAAAGTAGGCCAGATGTGTTCGCCGGGTGAAGGCCGTTACTTTCACTCCCATTCGTTACCAAACTATCCGGCTTCTTTGGGGGTGGACTCACACTGGATCACCCCATCCCCGGCAGCCGGATAGTTTGGCGATGGGAGTCCACTTCGTTGCAACGTCTGCCACGCCAAACACATCCGGCCTACCTGAGCCGTTCATCCCCCTAACAAAAAGCCGGGCAGATGCCTGCCCGGCTTTGTGATCCATTGAGGATGTGATTTGAATCTCTCGTTAGACCGTTCCGAAGATGGTCTGACCGGTGCTGCGGAGGTCGTCGCAGGCTTCCTTCATGCGGTCGCAGAGGCCCTGCTCGCCTTTCTTCAGGTAGCCGCGTGGGTCGTAGGCTTTCTTGTCACCCACTTCACCGTCGATCTTCAGCACGCCGTCGTAGTTCTTCATGATGTGACCGACGATCGGGCGGGTGAAGGCATACTGGGTGTCGGTGTCGATGTTCATCTTGATGACGCCGTAGTCGAGGGTCTCACGGATCTCTTCGAGAGGGGTGCCGCTACCACCGTGGAACACGAGGTCCATCTCAGCCGTCTCACCGTATTTACCCATGACAGCGGCCTGACCGTCTTTGAGGATGGTAGGCTTCAGCTTCACCGCACCGGGCTTGTAAGCGCCGTGGACGTTGCCAAAGGTGGCGGCGAACATGAAACGACCGATGCCATTGAGGGCCTCATACACGGCCAGCATGTCTTCAGGGGTGGTGTAGAGCTTGTCATTGGCCACACCGGAGGTGTCGTGGCCGTCTTCCTCACCACCGACGACGCCAGCTTCCACTTCGAGGATGATGTCCAGCTCAGCACACTCCTTGAGGAGTTCCACGGAGACCTTGATGTTTTCTTCCAGGCTCAGTTCGGAGCCATCGAACATGTGGCTGTTGAAAAGGTTACCTTTACCGGCTTCACGGCGGGCTTTGGTGGCGGCCAGGAGAGGCTTGAGGAATTTCTCAACGTTCTTCGGATGGCAGTGGTCGGTGTGCAGGGCGATCAGGACGTCATACTTGGCGGCCAGGATGTGCACGGCCTCAGCCAGCACGATGGCACCGAGGGCCATGTCCTTCACGGCGGTGCCGGAGGCAAACTCACCGCCACCGGTGGAGATCTGGATGATACCGTCGGACTTGGCTTCCGAGAAGGCCTTCAGAGCGCCGTTGATCGTGGGCAGAGAGGTGACGTTGATGGCCGGATAGGCGTATCCACCCTTCTGGGCGGCATCAAGCATGGCACGATATTGAGCGGGGGTGGCGACGGGCATTTCGGTAAGTTTGGAGTTAAGAACCCGCAAAGGAGCAAGAATGGTGCCCGGTGCAAGCTTCGCCTTACCCCGCAGGCCCAGGCGATTCACAAAATACGCCGTTCCAAGCCCTCCTTCACAGCCCCAGAATGGGTCTCTTCTGCGTTACAACCCATCCCCCTGCCATGTGACAGGATGATGGGTTGTGGAGTTAGGAAACGCTAAAACTGAAGCAATGCTTACGGGTTCTTAAAGAACTCGAAACGACCGGAGAAGTAAGGCGAGGTGGTCGTTGTCGTCGCGGCCTCGGTGTCCGTGCGGTTGGCTGGAAGCTGGGGCAACATGAAGTAGCCGACAGCAATCGATTCACCGCCCTCTTTGATAATTACCCCCTGGAACTTCACTTTGCGGATGACGATGTCAGGTTTGATCTCAGGGAAACGAGGGTTGTAGTCGCGAGCATCAAAGGCACCCGTGACAATCCCCGTCTTCGGAGCCGCCTTAACAGAAGTTTTGGCGACATTGTTGATCGGATCCAGCATGAGGATCTTGCTATTCAGAGTGACCGCAAAGTCCGCATTCGGATTCCTCGAAACGAAGGGCTGGTTGCCGATGGAGTAGACGTAGCGGATGTCTCCCCCGTGGGTGAATTCAATCCGGCTGTTATTGACCGGAGCTTCACCGACGTTCGGCGGATCAATCCCGAGCACTGCCATATCCACGGCAGGAGGATCATAACGACCACCGCGGACGATCAGTTCCACAGGCAAGCCATAGGGTGCGCCGATGATGCCAAATCCTTTCGCGAAGTAACGAGCACCGGCCTTCGTCGCCGCTGGACGCACCCATGTGGCATCCCCTGTGAGCGTGTTCAGGGAATTCGTGGGATCTGCAGAAACGGCATCGCCTTGGTCATCGATGTCCATCAAGCCATGGATAGAACCACCTGGACGCAGAGCCTTATACATGAATTGATACACACCGATCTCGCCGTTTGGCCCGATGAAGGTGGACATGCTAATTTTCTCACCGTCTGGCATGAGCCCGGCAATTTTGACACTGCCATCCACAGCCACGGTAAAGGTGGCGTAGCCGACACCCAAGGGCAGATCTGGATCACCCGAGGCGATCGGGGATCCGTTTTCAGGTTGATCGTCTGGCGGCAGGACTTGAGGGTCGAGACCGATCGCCATGGTGTAGTAGCCTGTGTAGGTCTGAGCCGTGACAAGCTTACTGAACACCTTGCGCCAACCCTGGAAGTTCACCGTGCTATTGCCATCCGTGACGGAACCGGAGCGGAAGGTGTTATTCCCCTGATTGATCTCGAAATTGAGGGTCAATGCAGCGGCCCCCTTCGGACGGATCACCACCGAGCCTTTCGGATTGATGCCTTCCATATCGAGACTGCCTTTAAAGGAGTAGGCGGCCCCTGCGAGTGTGAGCTTACCGGAGTAAGTCGCCTGCGTGGTCACCGTAAGATCCACACGTCCGCCCAGATTTCCACCGATCGCCGGGTCACGGTCCACCGTAGCCACCCACGTGCCTACGACCATGTCGGACAGGGCATCAATCTGGATATTCCCACGATAGGCGATCTTGCCATATCGGTTGGAGAGAGTCACCGTCACAGGATAACCGCCCACACGAGCTGCGACAGGGACCCCCGTGATGATACCGGAGACCGGATCTGCCTTCAGTCCAGAAGGGAGGCCCGACACAGCGATCTTATCAGGAGTCTTCGTGATGTCAGAGTGATTGATGGGAAGCTCAAAGGTGTATTGCCGTCCCACCGTCCCCGAAGGGAACGCAATGGTCTTATTCACGATGTCGACATCAGGGCTGCCCGCATCAAACTCTGGTGCCGTGGTGTAGAGCCGCAACTCATACTGGCAGCCTGTAACGGCCCCACCAGGACCGGTCACGGTGCAGCGATAGAGCCCCAGGTCAGCCGTCGTCGTCCGGGCGATCTTCATGACCTTCGTATTGATGCCCGTGATGCGAGTCGGATCCGCAGGATCAGCCGCCATAGGGGTCAGGGTCTCGATATCGCCGAACACGTCATCTTCGGTGCCTTCAATTTCGTCTTCACCAGGATCGATGATGCCTTCTTCCACCGTCACACGCTGCCATTCATAGGTCAGCGGTGTGCGCTTGTTAGCGCTGACATTGGCGGTAAAGGAGGCAGTCTGCCCTAGCGGCACTGGCAAGAGGCGCTGCGCACCATCCACCACCACGACAATGATCGGGTCCGTAGCAGGCACGGAATCTTTGTTCGCCGTGTTGGTGACATCCACCGTGTAATTGCCCCCATCAGTCAGTGTGGCGATCTTGGAGATGTCAGGCGTCACGGCCGTAGCCAGAGCCTTACCATCTTTCTTCCAGAGATAGTTCAACACAGGACGCCCTGTCGCGACGACTTTCAGATCCAGCAAGGAGCCAGAGAGGACGGTCTGAGACAAGGATGCGGTGACGATGACTGGATCCGCTGGGCGAAGGACCAGCGGCAGAGCATCGCTCTCATAATTAATATTGTTGGGCGCGGTGATTCTGACACTGATGGTTTCCGGGCTGGTCTGCTGAGCATTCTTCAAGATGAAGCTGCTCTTCGTCGCACCCGAGATCGTGACACCATCCCGCAGCCATTGATAGGTAAATGGCCCATCTCCGGCGTGAGTGACGGCAAACTGAATGTCTTGTCCCGCATACGTCTCCGTCGGATTCATGGTCACGACGATGTTCGAGACAGGGTCACGCACCGTGAGGGTGACCGCAGTGCTCGTATCTGTGCCGGCATCGTTGGACACCACCACATAATAAGAGCCTTCATCGTCCTCAGTGATCTCGGTCAAGGTCAACGACGAGGTTGTCGTGGCAGGACCCACAGCAGCGCCATTCTTAAACCACTGGTAGTAAAGGGGTGCCTCACCTCCAGCGGAGACGTTGAAGACGTGGGTAGCACCAGGATCGACGGTCACCGAGCTTGGCCCAACCGTGATATCCGGCAGGTCCTTCACGAGCACTGTCGCAGAACCTGACGAAATCGTGGTGCCACCTTTGTTCGTGGCCGCAACGGTGTAGACGCCTTTGGTCTCATAACTAGAGACGAAGGTGTAGCTCGCTTTTTTCGCCTGAGAACTGTCCACGGGGATGCCATTGCGCAGCCACTGATAGGACACATCACCTGCGTTGGTTGGTCCCGTGGCAGCGGCCGTCAAGGTCACTGAAACGCCAGGGTCCAGTTGTTCAGTCTGGCTCTGATTGGAAGTCGGCTGCTGAGTGATCACGGGCGGGTCAAAGGTCTGCGCCTGGACGTCGCCCTCGACCACCACCAGGATGCCATACTGATTGAAAAGGCTGACATCCCACATCAGGTTACCCCCCAAGGCGAACAGGATCAGATCCAGCGTGGCGTCGGTCTCCCCCCCGTAACGGCGGGCATTCCCCACATTCAAATTCCCCGCATAGGAGTTGCCGCGGAAGAGGGTGAAGACATCTCCAGCCTTCGGTGTGTAGCCGTCGCTCTGCAGCGTGATTTTGCTGCCACCAGAGAGAAGGATGCTCCCGGTCGAGGAGACCATATCATGTTGGAAAGTCGTCACCAAGTCATTCAGGGCATTGGAGAAGGCATCATTGGCCGTCACGATGCGGCTCAGCCAAGCATCATACTGCTGGTCAGATTCCATGAGCGCCCCGGGATTGTTATAGGACGCTGCACGCACCTGCATGAGCGCCTGTGAACCGGTGGCGAAGAGGACGTCCCCATTCACCGTCAGGGTACCAATATCCTGGCCTGCGGAATCCCCTGTTTTGAGCATCCCACCGGAAAGGATCGACAATCTTCCCTGAACGGTGCCGGAACCCGCCAACGTGCCGCCAGACTTAACAATCGTGCCCATCGCGGTAACAGCCCCGGTATCACCCACGCCATTCCGACCCACTTGCAGCACGCCAGCATCGACATAGGTCGTGCCTGTGTAGTCATTGTCCAGGGTCAAGGTCGCCCACCCAGCACCGGTCTTCGTGATGCTCAAGGCCGCACTTGGCTGGAGAATATTGGCTCCGGGAGCCCCGAACGTGCTGTTCAAAGTGCCGTCACGGAAAAAGGCATCCCACGAGGCTTCATAGGTCACGGGGGTGGTTTGAGCGATGGTCAGATTGGCCGCTGTCGCCGAAGCGTTCTCAATGATTTCCGAACTACCATTGGTCGCTCCAGCCGTGCCGCTGGCTGAAATGGTCCCAGAATCACCGTAGAACTGGCCATCACCGCCTTTGGTCAGGAGGTTACCGATCGTGACATTCTGCCCTCCCGCCTGGAGGATGGAGTTGTAATTCATCGTCACATCATTCGCCGCCGTCAGAGCTTTGGAGTGCCCCAGGCGCAGAATGGTGGTGACGTCTTGGTTGTAACCACTGTTGGTGCCGTTGGCCACGTTAGTACTGATGGAGATGTCTCCGGTCCAGGCACTGTTGTCCCCATTCAGCACCGCATAGCCATACATGCGGTTGGCGACTTGGTCATTCAGGCCGGTGTTGTTGTCGTCCGCTTGAACAACCAGGTTGCCACTCGTCACAGCACCATCTTTGAAGCTGCCGTTGAAGTTAACGTAGGATTGTTCCCCGCCGACGGCCAGGCCAGTGTCGCGGATGAGCAGGATGAGGCTGTCATTGAGGGTGATGTCACCATTGTAAGAGACCGTGTCTCCATTCATGATGTTTTCAGATCCCAATCGCTTCGTCTGAGCGGGGTTATACACCACGTTGATGTCGTGGTTGATCTCATAAACCCAACCGTTGACGCTCTCCGCATTGTTAATCAGAAGCTCCGCTGAGCCCTGCCGCTCGGTATCCCCCAGCGTAATGGTTTTGCCAGAGAGATAACCCGTGCCGAGGACGTCCGCCTGGCTGCCCGCATAGACGGTGCCTTGTTTGACGATCAGATTTCCCTTCCACTCGGCTTCGTTGGCGCGGAAGTGAAGGCTTCCGAGACCATCCTTAACAATGTCGCCCGAACCACTGAGGTAACCGGCGTTGTTATTGAGACGAAGAGTTCCACCGAAGGTCACATCGAAGGTGGTGGTGCCCTTGATATCGATCACCCCATTGAGATTAAGCGGACGGCGACTCCCCAGGTTGAAAATCTGGACTTGATCGGTGCTAATCGTTTCCAGCAGGTTTGTGGAAACATCATGGAAACCGCCATAAGTAAACGTGTTCCCCCCTTCAAAGGTGAAGTACTCTTCGATATTCCAATCCCCACCGTCCGCCGGATCAACGTTACCGAGAAAGACCTGA
Source organism: Prosthecobacter debontii (assembly GCF_900167535.1). Taxonomy (NCBI): domain Bacteria; kingdom Pseudomonadati; phylum Verrucomicrobiota; class Verrucomicrobiia; order Verrucomicrobiales; family Verrucomicrobiaceae; genus Prosthecobacter; species Prosthecobacter debontii. The sequence continues at coordinate 319,004 of NZ_FUYE01000006.1, read as the reverse complement.
ATATTTGTGCCGCTACGCATGATGGTGCCGTCAGCGACAGAACGGCTCGTGCCTAGTACGGTTGTCGTTCCTGCAGCGGCGTCCCCATTGTCTTTCATAAGGATCAGACTGCCCTGACGCACATCCAACAAGCCTTGCAAACCTGAATTCCCAAGCATCGTCAGAGCACCTGCACCCGTCTTGATCAGGTCCCCGCCATAAATTTCTTCGGAGGTCACTGTGGCAGAAGTGCCCACCAAAGCCGTGCCAACAACAAGGTTGCCCGCTGGATTGACCACATCGATCACCCCGCCATTGCCATCGATCAGGATGCCGCGGTTCCCTAGGGCACCGACGTCACCCGTCCAGCGCAAGGTACCGCCATCGAGCTTGATCTGGGAGGCGGCGACTGAGCTTGGGTTAGGCCCCAGAGCCAAGACATTCGAAATTTCCAACGCTGCGCCCAGAATGTTCGTCGAGCCCGTGTAGGTGTTATTGGCCGTGAGGCGAACAATCCCTGTCGTGCCGAGCGTATCCGGCGAGGTCGAGGATGGACCTGCGATGGTGAGGCCGATGCTGCCTGTGATCACCGAATTGATGGTCAAAATCCCTTTGCCATATTGATGCAGGATCAATTCAGGAGCCGAGTTCGCCGTCGTGAGAGAACCGCCGGTGATGGTTTTATTGGCAGTCCCCGTATTGCTGCTGACCAGCAAACCACCTGCGACACTATTGCCGATTCTCAAGGTCCGGCCTGTGTTAATGGTTACGGTGCTGTTTTGAGCTGAATCAAAACGCAAGGTTGTGAGATTCAGATCCGAGGCCAGGGCTCCGGTAAAGACACCGCCGCTGGTCTCCGAGATATTCTGCCCCGCAGTCCAGGCTGCGACGTTGTTCTGATAGTCACCTGCTGCACGAGCAAACGTATTCACCCGGTTATCCATGGTGGCGCTCAAGGTGATGTTGGTTCCGTTGGCCGTGGTGGTTGCGCTAAGCACAACCGTCGTGCCAGCAATGCGAGTGATGGTCGTCCCTGTCGGGATACCGGCGCCTGACACCGTCATCCCCACGGTGAGAGCATCCGTGTTGGTCACGTTTGTCAGGTTAGCATTGCCGCTGGTGGTGGTGGCCGTGAAGCTGACCGTAGGATTGCCTGTGGCCGTCACCATGGCGAAGTCATCCGCTTCACGAACAGTGTCGCTGTAAGTTGCCCAAGGGATCACCGCATTTTTAGCGATCTGGTTACTGGCGATCGTCGCTGCGTTGAAGTTGAGCGAGAAGATGCCCAACCCCGCATCGACGAAGTTCACCACAGCGCCCTGCTCACGGGTCAAAGTGGCAGAGGTCGTGGTGCCCGCATTGCCTAGATTGAAGGCCATCCAGTTGTCACCGATGCCTTTGGCCACCAACTCCGTTGTGCCCATTCTGAGTTGGAGAATGGCATTCGTGGCGCTGGCGAAGTTAATGAAACTAGGATCATTCGCATTTGCATTACCTTCGACGGTCCCGCCCCCAAAAGCCGCATGGCTGTTGGAGAACATCGCCGTATTCATCCCGCTCGAATAATCGAGAACGAGCTTACCGCCGGCGAGCTCGAAAGTGCCAGTGGCCGCAGTCGTGCTTGTGGAATTACGCAGCACGACGGTGCCGCGGCCCGCTTTGGTAAAACCAACGTTGTTCGGAGCCGTGCCGGGTGCGCCCAGCAGAACTTGGTCGAACACCACGGTGCCCCCCGGTGCGGCATAGAGACGCAGGCCACTATTGCCACTTGCGGTTAGGGTCCCTGTTGCAGACGGAGTGCCAAAACTTACGGTACCGGATTCATTGATACCACCGACGAATTTCAAACCTGAGCCCGTGGTGCTCCAAGTGGACATGTTAAAGTTCTGCCCATCCCGGGTGAGGAAGAGACTGCTACTACCATTGCTGCTGGTTCCCATCGTGAAACCATGGTGAGTGGTGTTGCCATTGAGAGCGAAGCTGTTTGCCGAGCTGGCTCCGGGCATCTTCGAGATCGCGCTATCCGTCCAGAAGCCGTTGCCATCACGAAGCGGATCATTCGGGTCATAGTTGACCAGCATGGTGCCCTGAACCAGAGTCAGGCGACCAACAGCATTGTATTGCTGCTCCAAGATGTAGTTAGTATCCGCCGCACCGGCGAAGTTCACACGCAAGACTTCGTTTTCATTCGTGCGAACGCCGACTAGGGTCGGCAGAGTCGAGATCGTGTTGGCAATGGATGTGGCGTTGCCATTGGCATCTGCACGGTCTCCAAACTGCCCACGGAAGATGTAGTTATTGCTGCCCGCACCTTCGAACTGCACAATGCGTGAATCGATAGCGACCACGTCATTGGTCACCGCTGAGGAGCCGCCGTAGATATCCCCATTCATAATGGTTGATGCGGAGTTATCCAAACGAACAATCGGTGTGAAGAGCGTTTGCCCCGCAACATCCACATTGTCGATAATCAAGTTACCGAACCAGTTGGTGACGTCTTGGCTCACACGGAACACAGACTGATTCCCCTGGAGGGCCTTCACCAAAACGTCCTCATAAGCATCAGCACGACCGATCTGAATCCCCTGGTCAGAGAAAAGGTTACCGTTGCCCTCGATCACCACACCGTTTCCAGGGCCACTCACGCCCAGCGCCTGCCGGCCGTTGCGCAGATACAGGTTACCGTTGCTCACCGTCGTCACTCCTGAATAAGTGTTGAAACCATCCAAGATCACCTGAGCGAGCCCTGTCTTCAGCAGACCTCCTGTGCCGGCGATGCTGGAGCGGATTTCCAAGTTCCCTGTGGTCACAACACCATCCGAAGCGCGAACCAGTGTGTTTTGGTTGTTGATGATCGCTTCCCGGCTACCGAAATTCAAAACCCCACCCATGATGTAGGTGGCCAAGTTGTTCGTATTCGCCGTCGCAAAGTTAGCACTGCTGATCATGCCAGAGCTGATACGCAGGGTGCCGTTCACGTAGAGCTGGATAGCTTGCCCATCAGGAAGGTCCGTCAAAGTGGTTGTCGTATTGATTGCTCCACCGGAGCCATTGACATCCGAAAGCGGGCCGAAACGCAGGGCATTGATCGTGGTATTCTGACGAACGACCGTGTAGTTATCCATCAGGTTGATGTTTTTACCCGACGAGCCATTCAGAGTATCGATCATGCCATCGGAAGGCATGAAATACTCTGAATCATCCAGCGGGCGCAGCAGTTTGGTCGCCGGATCGTAGGTCATGAAGTGGCCTGCCGTGATGTATTGCTGGTTACGCCCCTGGTTGAGGTAATCGGAGGCCCCGCCGTTATTGTAAGCAAGCTGGCGGACATCACTGAGATACTCATGCGGCATGATGCCACCGAAGAGGCCGATGATGACGGACTTGTTCTGGGTGCCAGCCACGGTGCTACCTCCGACCTGGGTCAGAGTGCCGATGCTGTTCAAGTAAACGCCAACCGTATCTGTGGGACTCGAAGGATTGTAATTGGAGCTAAAGCGCGTGGTGGAGTCCAAGGCGTTGATCTGGAGCACCGAGCCTGCACTGCGGGAGATCTCTCCGATGGTTACCCGCATGGAGGTGTTTGCTCCGTCCGCAGGGATCAGATCCAAAATGTTGGTGCCTGAGAGCACATTGACTCGTGCACCTCCGGCGGTGGCCAGATTCTCATTTTGAATCTGCACATCGGAATTGCCGAAGATCTTGAGCCAGCCGTGATTGAAATTAATGCTGGCTGCATCATTGATGCGGTCACCATTGTAGCCACCGAAAACGGAGGATTCACCATTGATGTGAGCGAGGTCACTCGTCTGGTCGAGACGTGTCGTATTGTCCAACACAAGCAAACCTCTGCGCTGGAGATTGATGGCGCTGGTGCCGGAGACGGCTCCATTCAGGCCGGAGAGGGTGACTCCCCATTCTGCCCAGGCTTCCGCATCACCATAAGTCTGATAATCGATGCCGTTGATGGTGACCAGATTATCCTGCCAAGGCACGGCTGCTGTCGCGAAACGAAGGATGTTCATCGCGCCTGTGAAGGTGTTGTTATTGGTCAGGCGCAGTTCACGCAGCCCCGTCTTGGTAAAACCGCCATCCCCCGAGATGACACCGTTGACGATCAGCTTCGACTGGATAGCACCGGTCTGGTTACCCTGATCTCCGATCGTCTGCTGGCCATTGCTGGCGTCGATGTGGAAAAAGTTTCTGTCCGCATCACCGAGCAACAGGATATCACCGCTCAGATAAGTGCGGGGATTCGGTGTTGTCGAATCCGCACCGAGATCAATGTAGTTCGCTCCGGCATTGGCCTTGGCGGTGACGCCGTCCATGACGATGCTGACCGAATGGTCAGTATTCCAATTGCGGTAGAAGTTCAGTCGAGCTCCGACATTGGGGCCTACGCCCAGACTTGCATTGGTGTAGTCAGCAAGAGTCGCGCCGCTGTAAGCGACCGTGATACCATTCGTCACGTTGGCAGAAGTGACGCCCGAGAAAGTAGCCCCTTCACGGTTAGCTTCCATTTCGATGCGGAAGTTGCCTTCTTTCACGAGGATGGAGTTCAACGCGCTCATGAACTTTGGATCACGGAAGGTCACTCCGGTGCCGTTGCCGTCATTGAGCGTTGAGTTCCCGATGATGGTCAGGTTAGCGTTGTTACCATAAATCTCGGCTTCGCCACGGGTGAAGTTCCCGGTGAAGTTTGAGCCCGTGTTGGGATTGATGTCATAACCCGCCAAGATGAGGCGTGAGCCGTTGGCAAAGCCACCGCCGCTCAAGGTAGCGTCTGCGTCAAAGACAATGGTGGAAACAGTTCCGGTGCCGGTGCTATTCTTCAGCGCCCCGAGCCCATTGAAACCCTCACCACTGACCTGGATGATCTCACGTCCATTCGAAACATCATCGTCAGCCCAGTTCAGTGAGTTGCCGCGCAAGTCGAGACTCGCACCGCTCGCAATGATCGTCTCGTTACCCACGCCGGTGCCGCCAAGAGCACGCAGGTTACCGATTCGCACCTCACCTGCCATGATTCTGAACTGGCCGAGGAATGACGCATTGGCATTCGCCGTCGTCGAACCGGCCGCCGCTCCATCCAAGAAGTTCTGGAACTGGTTCGCGGTGATGTTGAGCAGACCGTTGCCGTACTTATTCATCCCAGAAGTGGAATAAATGAGGCCACTCAAGGTGAGTGTGGACCCTGTATTCACTTCGACCTGGGTATCACTCCCGGTGATGTTCAGGGTGCCGCTAACGGTATTGCTGCCCACTCCGCTGCGAAGACGACCACTGTCGTTCAAAAACACACTGATACCCTGGCTCATGCCGCGAAGCTCCAGAGTGCCTGTGTTGTTCACGATGGTCGTGATCCGTGAGCTACCGAGGCTGTTACCATTCGTCCCAGAGGCCAATACGCCGCCGTTGACGATGAAACGACCTGTGAAATTCACGTTATCCGCCGTGAGCTGGATGGTACGCGTGTTCGTATCTGCCAGCACAAAGTCACCGTTGCCACGGAGAGAGCCCGACTGAACGAACTCCGTACCCTGAGTGCTGTTGAAGATGAGGCTGCCATTGAGCAAAATGGCTCCTGCACCCGTGCCGAGTTGGCCTGTGGCTCCACCATTGCCCACGAACAAACGACCTTCATTCACGTAAGTGGTGCCTGTGTTGGTGTTATTGCCCAGAATGTAAAGATCACCCACACCGCTCTTGGTTAACCCAATAGAACCGATGATCTGCGAGTTGATGGTCAGCGAGCCCAAAGCGTTGTGCTGATGCACCACAATGTCTGTGCTCGTCGCCGTAAGCGTGCTGTTGTTAATGAAGACATTGTTAGCTCCCACATTGGGAGTGACCAAGATACCGCCGGTTGTGATCGTCCCAGCCGCAGTGAGGTTAACAGCCGCACTAGTGGCGGAATTGAAGCGCACCGTATTCGTGACACCCGAGGCTGACAGATTGGTCGTGATGTTGGTATTGACGCCAGAAGCCCAAGTCGTGCCATACGTGGCCAAGGCACCGATAGCACCGTCACCCGCGTTGGTTGAGTTGGTGGCCCAGTCTGTCTTAGCGACGGTGGCCCAGCCGCCCAAGATGCCATTGGAGTTTGTGTTATCCACCTGGGCAATGCCGACAGCACCGAAGTCCAGCGTGCCACCGGAGTTAGCCGAGCGGGTCACCGTATTCATGCGAAGGACGGAGGTGCCACTGCTGCGTGTGATGGAACTGGCCCCTGCCTCGAGAGTGGTGGAGAGGACAACTTCGACATGGCTACCGCCTGCGAGATCGATCGTCGCACCCGTGCCACTGAATAAGTATTCCTGGCCACGATTCGTGTCATTCGGACCTCGGAAGAACCCGATGGAGGTGCTGGACCCAAGGGTCAGAGATGACGTATCTGAAAGTTTACTGGTGTTGTTGGTGCTAAAATCCAAAACCAGCTTACCGCCGCGAACGAGGAAAGCGCCCGTGCGTGTATTACTGGCGGAAAGAGTCAGCGTTCCATTCCCCACCTTGGTCAACGTGGAGGAACCACTGATGACACCTTGAAGATTCAAGCTGGCCCCGAGGCCGACATTCAATAGAGCAGCCGAGTTATTGGCGATGGTACCCGTCCAAACGTTCGTTCCTTCACTGGCAGATAGCCCAAAGAAGCTCGTGTTTGAGCCCGATAAGGTCAGTGCCTCACCGGTGACGGTCACACCGCGCAAGTCCAAATAAGACGTGCTGCTGTTGGTCGCCAGAGAGATTTCGACTCCCCCAGCAGAACTGCCCAAGGCGGTATTGCTCGTGATGGCCAAGGTGCCACCGGTGATCGTCACTTTACCTGTAAAGGTATTGTTGCCCGACAGCACCCAGGTTCCCACATCATTTTTGTTGAGTGAAGTCACGCCAGAACCGCCATCCGTGATACTAGGAGCGAAGTAGTTGTCTCCACGGTTAGGGCCGCGCAGGGTCAATGCACGGTTACCTGTGCCCGTGAACGCCAGCGCTCCCGTGTTGGTGAAGGAAATCGTCGGCACATTGTTACCGAAGACTTGACCCTCGGCCCAGATCGTTGAGGTGCCGACCCCAATGGTGAAAAGGCGATCGGTGGACTGATCGTTGGCACCGATCCAACGCAGACCACCCGCGACACTACCGGTATTGAGCACCAGATTCTGAGCGGCACTGCTGGAAGCACCTAGCCCGCTGGCCTCGCCTCCGTTGGCAAGGAAGAGCACGTTGATGCGAGGAGCCCCCGAGTTACCGCCCGTGGTGTTGATGACCGTTGCTCCCGTATAGGTGTGATTGTTGGTGAAGGTCGTATCCACCGCCGTGCTGCTACTATTCGTGCGCACAAAACCCCCATCTCCAGAAATGACACCGTTGAAAGTTTGGCCCGTGCCACGAACCGTCAAACTCTGTCCAGCTGCGATTTCGACCTGTGAGCCAACCGCTCCCTGAAGACCACCGATGGTCTCCGAGCTAAGCACACGCAGGGTTGCAGCTTCAGCAGAGGAACCGTCGGAACCCGCATTGCTGAGGTTAATGATTCCGTTATCCTGGATCGCAAGCCCACCGAAGAGCTCCAAAGTGCCCCGAGTGATCGTGGTGGTGCCCTCGTAGGTGTTCGCGCCAGACAAGCGCCAGACGCCGGCCCCCTCCTTGAGGAGGCTCACCACGTTACCGGTGTTTGAAGTATCGGAGATGCTCCCTTTGATCGTGTTGGGAATGTAAGTGCCCAGCACCGTTGTGCCCGCGTTGGAGCCATCCAACACCCAGTTACGAGCCCCGGTGGAACCGACAGTGAATGCACCTTCCAGCACCACAACCTTATTGCCGTTGTTGACGATCTCGCCCCAGCCCGGGTTGGAGGTGCTATCGTATTCTTGCTTGAAGCTGATGTTAGCCCCCAGGGTAGCCACCCCGTCTTCCGCGTCATTGAACACAAGGCTTCCTGTGGAGCCCAGACCTGAGGCTGCCCCCAGGTTATCACCACCACTGAAAACATCGAATTTACGACCGTCAAAGTTACCCGTGCCCAAGGAGATAACACGATTTTTAGTCAAATCACCCAAAACGCTAGTCGTTCCACCACCATCTCCGAGAGAACCGGCCAACTCCAACACGCCCAAGTTGACGGTCACATTCCCACTGAAGTTGTTGTTGTCATTGGACAAGATCCAGCGGCCCTGACCATACATGTCATTGTTACCTGCGGCGCTATTGATGATCAGCGACAGGGCACCTTGACCATTCTCGTCGATCACACCATTGACGGTGTTACCATTCGTCTGTCCGTGGAGATGAAGTGTCTTGTTTCCGGCCCCCGTCACCTTGATATCGCCATTGAGGATCAGCGCACCGCGTCCACTCCCGGCGATACGCACGACGTTGCCACCACCTCCCGTGATATTGATGTCACGATCCGTCTCCTGGCCAGCGCCGATGTATTCCAGACGTGAATCACCCACGCCAGAGGCCCCGCCAAGATTGATCACATCTCCCATCCCTAACGAACTGACTTCACCCGCGTTCGTCAGGTTATTCGCCCGCACCGTAATCGTCTGGCCGCTGGCACCGATCGACATGTCAGACGTGAAGCTGTTATTCCCAAACAAACCATACCAGAAAGTGCCACTGCCACTGCTGGCGGAGATATTCAACGAGCCATCACCGGAGATATTCGAATGGATGCCCATCGTCACCGCATCGTTGAGAGTCAGGGTGGAACCCTGATTCAAGATGATGTTTGAGCCCTTCATGCCACCGAGAACACCCATCGTCTCATTGTAATTGAATTGGAGGGTGGCACCGTTACTCAAATAATAGTCCGCGTTATCTGCGATCCCTTGGCCATCATCGTTATCAATAATAACGGTGCCTTTCTGAATGAAATGGTTACTCAAAGCGGTGTTGTTACCTTTGAGCCGAATCGTCCCATCCGACTTAAAGATAAAAGCACTGGATGTGGGGCTCGTCGCTGACGTGCCCGAACTCATAATGCCCCACAACGTTTGATCATTGCTGCCGGAGAAAACCATGATGCCGTCATTGGTCAAATCCAGACGTGAATCCGCTCCGTTCGTGATCTGGCCACTGATGATCAATTTACCGCCCGAACTGGTGCGTAGAGAGGCGGCTGAGGTGGTGGAATCCCCAATCGTATGCACGCCCGCCACAATCGGTCCGTTTAAAGTCAAAGATCCGACGCCATAACGAATGATGCCGGAAATAGGACTGTTACTGTTGGTTCCGGGCGTCGAGGGATAGATTTCAATCCGGTTATTCCAGACTAGATCGCGGAGCACGTCCACACGCACCCAAGTGGAGGTGCCACTGTTATTCAGAGAATTGCTTTGAATGATGATGTCTCCGGTGCCCACATTCCCCGTGTAGCCGCCAATGCCCACCCGCAGTTCGGCAGGCGAATTCTCAAATCCGATGGTGCCGTTGCCTCCGACATAGGTTTTGCCTGTGTAGTCATTGTCTGCGGTCAAATAAACGGTATTGCGCACCTGATAAAAATCCGCCGCACCCGTGATCTTGGCGGAAAGCGCCATATGACCGTTATTCGTATTGGTAATGACACGACTGCCAGCACCTGTGGTGATGACACCATGCCCGACATAACCTCCCACCGTGGCGCCACCGATCTGAAGCCCAGCGCCATCACCGACGGAGATATCTCCGAGTTGATTGAGGGTGTTGGTCAAGATGACGAGGCCTCCTGGGGTAGAACTGGCCACATTGAGCTTCACTCCAGGGTAGGTGAAGATCGTGCCTGAGAGAGTCAGGGGCGAATCTGGACCATCTGTATGGACCGTGCTGTCCTTGGTGAGAATCAATGCCCCGCCCAAATTTGAAGCACCGACAGCTGAGGAAAGCGCCCCCCCCTCTAAAACGACGGTCTCTAGCACTGGCACACCCGCTCCGCCGACGGCGCGCAATTGCAGGGTGGCCCCCTGAGATACGGTCGTCAGACCTGCGACGGAGCCCAAGCCCGTGTTCGAATTGGCAATCCCCAAGGTGCCAGCCAGCACCTGTGTGGGCCCCGTGTAAGTATTGTTTGAGCCACGCAAAATCACCAGACCGCTGGAAGCATTGTCTTTCCGGATGGTCCCTGTGCCAGTGATGCTGTTATCAACATTGTAAGCGGCGCCTTCAGCCAAGTTTAAATTAAACTTGAGGTAGCCATGATTGATGATGTCGGCAGAACTATTACCCAACGTTCCAAACTCCGTGCTGTTAGCACTGGCCAACTCCAACACCCCTCCCAGAATGCTCGTCTGGCCAGTGTAGGAGTTCGGACGGGTCAAAATCAATGTTCCTGGCCCCGCTTTCGTCAGACGAGTGTTATTGGAGTTATCGACAATCGAAGCATCGATGGTGAGTGACCCACGCGCATTATACTGATGCACAATCAACTCATCCGTGATCCCGTAGGTGTTTGCCACCCCGCCAGTGATTTCCGTGCCGGAAACCTTTCCTTTGATGGTCAAGTTATTCGGCCCGACCTCAGGGGAAACGAGGATACCGCCGGACTCAATCATCGTCCGGCTCAAGCCATCCGCTCCTCCGATGTTCAAAGTGAGTGCTACAGGCTCTGAGAAATAGAGAGAACCCAGTGCACCAGAAATAGCCGTGGTGCCTGAAGCCACTGCCGCTGCCGCATCCACGAGCATATTCTTACCACTGAGCCCGCCTGCGAGATTGAAGTTTGTCTCAAAGGTGCTGAGTCCGGTGACAGGTGCCGTTCCATTGGCTACCGCCCAGGTCACCTTCGGTTTACCATTCGCATCCAATGAAAGGTGCGTGGCATAACCCCCAACAATGCCATTGACGTTAGGGCGGTCGATACTCAGCGCGTTGCCGTGCACATTGATCACGCCACCACCGTTACGGGTGATGTTGACGAGCCCGATGGCTGCCGTTGAATTGTAGTCGGTGTAAAAGTTCGTCGCTCCCGCCTCAATCGTGGTGTTGGCCACGGTCTGACCATTCGTCCCGGTCATGAACACGCTACCGCCACGCAGGATGAATGTGCCTGGAATCAGGGCCGTTGAAGTGCTGCCCGTGCCATAGTCCAGATACAAGGCCGAACCGGAATTCAGGCGAGTGCCCCCGAGGTAATTCTGTGCCGTCGTCAGTCGTAGGCTAGCTCCCGCCCCCAATTCCAGCCCTCCCGAGCCGGTGATGTTACCCGACCAAGAGCTATTCATGATGCCTCCTGCAGGGGCGGCAGAAAGAGTTAAAAAGCGGCTGGAATCGATGCTGACAGTCCCATTTCCAGAGAGGGAGCCGATGGTGTCTGACTGTGATACGGCCAGGGTGCCTCCGTTATTCACCGTGACATGCACAGCATCACCCAAGGCACCGCCAGAGCGGTTCAGAGTCACCCTACCTGCGAGAATGTTCAGCGCACCCGTCTGTGCCGTGTTGCTGTCGCCCGAGAGGGTCCAGCCGTTCGATCCCTGCGTGTTCAACACATTGATCGTGCCGCGGCCGACAAAGGTGCCGTTAAAATTGCTCGAGTCACTGCCACTCTGCGTGTTGATATTGAGCGTGCCTGTGCGCATCAAGACATTGCGGCTGCCCGATGCGTTGACCGAAATCAAGGTATCAACAGTTTGAGTCGCGCCATTCAGGTCAAAAATGGCATTGCGATTGGTGCCCCCACTGCCAGCGGACAAAATCAGACGTGTTGTCGAAGGCAAGCTACCGAACCCACTACTGGCGAGACTACCGAGACCCGAACTGGTACCATAAGCTCCTAGACGCAGGATGCTGTTGGTGTTATCCGTCTGCCCAGCAACGATCGAGGTGTTACCGGTGTAAGTATTGTTCCCCAGTAGTTCCAGCGTATTGGGACCATTCTTCTCAAAACCGCCATTGCCGGTAATCGCCCCACCAAAGCTGTAAAATGAATTCAAGGTGTTGTTTTCAAGGGTCAATGACAGTCCTGAAAGGCGCACTTCGGGAGTTCCTCCGTTTAGATAAGCTCCTCCTAGAGCCCCCAGTTTACCATTGCTGAAGGTGGTGATCGCTCCACGCCCGCCCCCCGAGAGAGCCGAGATCTTTTCGGCATTGGACGTATTCAATTCCACACGCGTATCAGCCTTATTACTCAGGGAAAGCCGAACAGCATCATTGAGACCTTCAGTGCCGCCAATGATCAGCGCCCCGGAATCCACATGCATGAGGCCCGACATGGAGGTCGCATTGTTATTGTTCCAAGTGAAGCTTCCCGTGCCTTCCTTGATCAGCATCGTCGCGGCGTCACCGAAAATATCACCATTGTAAACAGTGCTGGAATTGTTTGAACCAACGGCCAGCACTGCCGTTGTGGCATCTGCCGCGAGATTGATGGAGGTCACTCCATTACCGCCCCCACCTGAGATAGACCCAACACGCTCGAAGGGAAGATAATTGACGGAGTTGGTCGCAAAGTTCAGCGCCGAAGGGTTCACTGAATCGAACGCGATACTGGTGTTATCGTTCAACAGCCCGCTCATCCGACTGCGGGCCTGGAAATTCACCCCGCCGAGCTGTAAGGTTCCGCCTTGGATCTGCACAAGACCGCCCCCGAGGTTTTCATTCATCAGGATGGCGAGCCCAGTCCCCGTCTTCGTGTAGTTCCCCCCCGCCGTTTCCGTCACCGCCTCTACATCGCGGAAGGTCACCGCAATGTTATTGCCGGACGCACTCACCGGTTGACTGACAAGAATCTGATTGCCGCTGAGAATCTGCGTGATGTAGGTGCCCACGGGGAAGCCATTTCCCTCCAGCAGCATCCCCACCCGTAGGTTGGCGGTGCCTTCAGCGCCTGTGATTTGGAGCACCTTCGTGGCGGTGCTGGCGTTCACGGTCGAGCTCGTATCCCCGTAGCTGGGCACGGACCACACCAGATTGCAGGCCAGCATGAGCACGGTCACCGGCACTCGCAGCCGACGACGCAGGACACTCATCATTTGCTCAGTGAAGGAGCGCCGTGAAGGGGGGGTTTTCATACGAGAAACAGAAAAAGGTTGGGGGGAATGCGATTGCTAGAAGCGAAGGCTGTGGCCTGCCGCGAAAAACGGAGTTACAAGAGCGTTTTTCGTTGATTGGCAGCACCTTACAGACTCGCCACCACCTCGGTAAACACCCGCAAATGAAGGTTTCCGCGCCGTCAAAGGCGCGAAACTGACCTGCAAAATGCTGGTTGGAGGCAGGGTAATCACGGATTTTTAGATTATTGACGATGTAATCACAAAGTCATGTCAGAATCCAAGCACAAAATTGGGGAGGTCAAAGATAATCCTCCACTTTTCCGCCCCCCTCTAGGAAGGCTTTGGAACCCGCTAGCGAGAACTTCTCAAACTCACCCGCCCGGATTGCTGCGGAGTGGTGCTCAGCGTTTCACCGGGGGCCTCCGGCAGCTCGACCAGACCGGGTCAGGCGCCATCTGCCGTCCCCTCAAACTTTTGATCCCATTCAAGCGGCTGTCCCCCCATCTGGCTCTCTGAGAGCCGCACTAACATCCTTTTTTTTCAAATCCATCCCCGCCTTGCCAGCGCCCGTGGCTGCGCCACTGTGCGTATTCCTTCCATCCATGCCTGCGCGTCGTTCCCCAGCCCCAACCCCCAAGAAGAAATCCCCTGCCCGCGCTCCTGCCGCTGCGGGCGGCGGTGCCCTGGACATCCCGCCGATGACGGCCCAGGTGCGCACCCTGGACAACGGGCTGGAGGTGATCGTGCGGGAGGACCATGAGCATCCACTGGTGAGTGTGCAGATCTGGGTGAAGGCGGGCAGCCTGCATGAGGAGCAGTGGACCGGTGCCGGCCTCGCGCACTGCGTGGAGCACATGCTTTTTAAAGGCACCTTGCGGCGCACGGCGGCCGATATCTCTCAGGGCATCCAGGCGCTGGGCGGCTATGTGAATGCCTACACCACCTTTAACCGCACGGTTTACTGGATCGACGGTCTGGCGGAGCACACGGAGGGTTATCTGGACATCCTGGCGGATATGGTGCGGCACTCCAAGATCGACGCTGCCGAGCTGGAGAAAGAGCAGGATGTGATCCGCCGCGAGATGGCCATGGACAATGATGATGCGGGCTCCGTGGTCCAGCATCTGGTGCAGAGCACCGCCTTCCGCAAGCACCCGCTGAAGCACCCCATCATCGGTCACCGGCCCGTGTTTGATCAACTGACTCAGGCGGACGTGGCCGGTTTTGTGAAGCGGCACTATGTGCCGAACAACTGCTTTGTGGTCATTGCCGGTGCGGTGAAGACCGAGGAGGCGTTCGCTTTGGCCGAACGTTTGTTAGGCGAGTGGCAGCGCAGCCCCTATGAGCCGGTTTTCCAACCGCAGGAGCCGGTGCAGCGCGGCCCGCGTGAAGGGCGCAAGAACTTCCCCAGCGAGCTCACCCGCGTGGCTCAGGGCTGGCAGATCCCCGGTGAGGGACACCCTGACAAACCAGCCCTGGACGTGCTGGCCTTCCTGCTGGGTGCTGGTCGCAGCTCACGCCTATATCAAGAGGTGCGGGAGAAACGCAACCTCGCGCACTGGGTCTGGGCCGGAGCCTGGGGCGCGCAGGAGTGTGGCATCTTCAATGTGGAAGCCGAGTGTGATCCGAAAGACGCGACAGCCTGCCGTGAGTCCATGCTGGCCGTGGTCGAGACGATGAAAGCCAAGGGCCCCACCGCCGCCGAACTCGCCAAAGCCGTGCGCGCCACCGTCGCCGGACAAGTGCGTGCCCTGGCCAGCACCAAGGGCCAAGCCGCAGCTCTGGCCAGCAGTTGGCTCGCGGTCGGCAGCCTGGACTATGGCCGCCACTACCTCGCCGCCATCAAGGCCCTGACACCCACGATGATCCGTGATGCGGCACGGCGTTACCTCATCCCGGCCACCAGCAGCCTCGCCATCGTGGGGCCGGATGTGGAGACCTCCACCACCAGCGATGTCGGCAGCACAGCCAAGCAAGTGCTTCAGCGCTTTGTCCTGCCCAATGGCCTGACTCTGCTCATCGGCGAAAACCCGCGCCTGCCGCTCGTCGCCATCCGTGCCAGCTTCCTGGCCGGGGTGCCTGCAGAAACCGCCGCCAATGGGGGTGCCACCCAGGTGTCGGCGGCTCTGCTGCTGAAAGGCACGAAGAAACGCAGCGCGCTCGAGATCGCCTCCGAGCTGGAAAACCTGGGCGGCTCGCTTCAGTGCACCTCAGACGCGCATCGTTATTTGTTAGGCGCCGACGTCATGCGTGGAGATGAAGCTCTCGGTTTGGACCTGATCGCGGATTTGATCCAGAACGCCACCCTGCCCGCGGCTCAGCTGAAGGAAGTGCAAAAGCGCCAGGTCGCCTCCATCCAGGAAGAGAAGGAAGATCCCCTCACCGTGGCCCTGCGCCATGCCCGCCGGGAGATCTTTGCCGGTGGCCCCTTTGCCCGCACCGCACTGGGCACGGAAGAGTCTGTCAAAGCACTGAAGGTGGATACCTGCCGCGCCATGCTGGAGCGCTCGCTCACCGGGGCTAACGGCGTGATCTGCATCCATGGCGATGTGAAAGCCGCCACGGTGCGCATGCAGGTGGAAAAAGCGCTGGGTAAACTGAAGAAAGGCAGCCGCCACTATCACGCTGATGATGTGGCCCAGGCTCCTAACCAAGGCAAACCGGCACGCCATGACCTGCACATGGATAAAGAGCAGGCCATCATCGTCATCGGCTTCCGCACGGTGGGTCTGCATCATGCCGACAGCCAGGCCCTCTCGCTGATTGATGAAGCCTGCAGCGATATGGGCAGCCGCCTCTTCAACCGCATCCGCGAGGAACTCGGTCTGGCCTACTACGTCGGGGCGCAGCACTTTTCCGCGCTCGGCGCCGGGGCCTTCTACTTCTACGTGGGCACCAGTCCGGAAAAAGCCGATCTCGCACGCCAGGAGATGATGACGCAGATCGCCGATCTGGTGAAAAACGGCCTAACGGACGATGAAATCACCCGCGCCAAGACCACCTGGAAATCCGGCTGGCTACGCGCCCAGCAGGGGAACGCCAGCCTAGCGGATGCCTATGCCTGGAATGAACTCAATGGCCACGGCTACGAGCACTTCCGCCGCCTCCCCGAGGCCGTGGATGCCCTGACCAGCCAAGACCTGCGCCGAGTGGCCCAAACCTACTTCGGGGCCGACCAAGCGCATGTGGTGACTGTGATGCCAGAAGCCAAGGTGGAGGGTTAACCCGTGAGGAAGTCACTCCATCGTTCGCAAGAGGACGATGGAGCGGTCGCCTGAGAGGCTTTTCGACAGAATGACAAGATTCTCAGGATTCATTCACAGAAAGAGGGAAGTCATGGAAAGACGCAGGGCTAAATGTTTGGATCTCATCATTCGGGTCGCCCTTGGCAGAGTTTGTTCGGAGCCCCGACTTTAGCCGGAATCTGTGAATGATCGTTGGTTCCTTGATTCCGCCTAAAGGCGGTGCTCCAAACTCCGGCTCGCCCAATACTTCTCTCTTTCGCTTTTCAGGCTTTTCGGCCAAGGATGAACCGATTATCTCTTCGTTTTCTCGATGTCTCTCCTGACTTTCCGGTTCCCTTCCCTGCTCACATGGAGCACGCGCTGCCTTTGCCTCGTAGGCCTAGTTTCCTGCGGGCTGCTGCCGCCGCTGGGGAGCAAGCGTCTGGATCGGGACATGCGGGCGCTGCAAGACCTGGCTCCTGAGAAATGGGCCGCCCTGCCCTCCCTCCCTGAAAAAGCCTCCACCGGTTGGCTCGCGGATTTCAACAGCCCGGCCCTGCGGGCTCTGGTCGATCAAGCCATCACCGCCAACCCCGATCTGCAGGCCGCAGCAGCCCGTGTGCGCCAAGCTCATGCGCAGACCGTGCAGGCTGGGGCCGCCATGTTTCCCACCGTCACAGCAGGTTACAGCGCTTCACGCTCCCAGAGCCCAGGTGACCAGCGTTTCTCCGGCCTGACGCCGATCAACAATCGCTTCCGCCTGCCCTTCAACGTCTCGTGGGAGATTGATTTCTGGGGGCGCATTGCCGATGAGCGTCGCGCCGCCAAAGCCAGTCGCCTCGCGGCCGAGGAGAACTTCCACGCCGCTCGACTTTCCCTGGCTGCCAACACCGTGCGCACCGCCATCACCCTGGCAGAGGCCGAATCCCTCATCCGACTGACCGAACAAAATGTGCAGACACGTCGCACCCAACTTTCCATCCTGGAAAAACAATTGGATCGCGGCATCGATCCAGATCGTGCGGCCTTGGATGTGAGCCTCGCCCGCGCCGACCTCGCCCGCACCGAGTCCACGCTTCAACAGCGCCGTGCGACGGCTGATGAGACCCGACGCGCGCTGGAGATATTGCTCGGCGGTTACCCTGCAGGCAAGGCCGCAGGGCTCACGCACCTGCCCAGCCTGGATCGCAACATCCCTGTCGGCTTACCCTCCGAACTCCTGCTGCGCCGCCCCGATGTGCGTGCGGCGGAGCGCCAGATCGAGGCTTCACTCAATCGGGAAAGTGCCGCCAAGAAGGCCTTCCTACCCAGCATCCGCCTCACCGGCGAAAGCGGCCGCACCTCTCAAGACATGGATAACCTGCTGGCCCCAGACTCCGCCCTGTGGTCCATCGCCGCCAATGGCGTGCAAACCCTGTTCCAAGGCGGTCGCCTCGTCGCAGGGGTGAAACTGGAGCGAGGCCGCTACGATGAGCTGCTCATGACTTACAAGAGCCGCACCCTCACCGCCTTTCAGGAGGTGGAAACCGCGCTCGCCGCCGATCGCTTCCTGCGAGATCAAGCCGCCGCCCTCAGCCGCGCCAGCACCGAAGCGGAACGCTCGGAAAAGCTTGCTCTCGGTCAGTATGAGAAAGGTCTCACCGATGTCCTGACCCTGCTGGATGCCAGCCAGCGCGCCTTTGACGCCCGCAGCTCCCTGATCAGTGCCCAAGCCAATCGCCTGCGCAATCGCGCCGATCTTCATTTG
Organism: Prosthecobacter debontii; assembly: GCF_900167535.1. NCBI lineage: Bacteria > Pseudomonadati > Verrucomicrobiota > Verrucomicrobiia > Verrucomicrobiales > Verrucomicrobiaceae > Prosthecobacter > Prosthecobacter debontii. Next base: position 301,083 of record NZ_FUYE01000006.1, on the reverse strand, counting down.
GCCCTGGGGGGTGAGTTTTGATTTTCACCAAAAGAACACCACCTAACTAGATTTCATTCACGGCGGTCTTGGAGCCTATTCATTCAGAGCCCTGACACCGAGTTTTAGATCTCGAATCTCGCGAGGGGTCAGGACTCGATTATAAACGATGAGTTCGTCCACCTCGCCCTTCATCGCGCTACCAGAGGAATAGTTGGTAAAGGTAAAAACGCTATCTCCAGCAGGCTCGCCCGGTTTCGATATCGGCTTAAACTGGAAGTCGGACGCCAACACATGCTTCTGCACTTCTTCGCCATTCAGATACAGAGTCAGGCTGTGATCCACGACATTGTGCGTAATGGCAAGGTCCGCCACCTTTCCACGCTTCAATTGCCCACCCTTTTTGCTTTCGAGTCTGACCGCCCCATTGTTTAAAGAGAGGCTTAAAGCTCCTTTTTCATCCGTCTGTAGCGCCAGCCATCGATGAGATGTGCCTCCCGCCAACACACAATCACCCAGCCGATCAACCGTCACGCGGACAGCCACGGTGAACTGATCCCGGATCAATTGAGGGCAGGCTAGCACGGCACGATAGGCATCCGGTTCGTTGCTGAATTCATAAATGCCATTCAGCTCCAGCAAGCCGCCAGACTGCTTAGCATTCTTTAAAACAGCATCACGGTGAGGAGTTGCCTCATCGAAGGTGAAACGCGCGATCCGATCGTTCATGCCTGACACTGGTTCTGCACCCACAGAACTGGCCACGAGATTCAGAGCGATGGCTTGCTGCTTACTTTCGACCGAGAGGGTGCCTAAAGGAAAGGTTACGAGCTTTCCATTCATGCGTAAGGTGATGTCTCCACCGTTGATCGAAACGAACTCCGCCATGATCTCACGACCCTGCAGATCCACCCATTTTACAGGGCTCTGCGCACCTGCTTCCACTTGCCCACAAATGCACCCGGCAGCGATGAGCAGTACCCGGAAGACAAGACCAAAGTCCTTGTAAAAATTCATAACCAATGAGCGAGATGCCATGGTGGTCTGCCGGAGTGAGAAGTCAATATGCACCTCTCGATTCACTTAACAACGAAACACTAAAGGCGCTGCGCATTTGCAGCCCTACATTTATGAAGGAAACTAGCAGTTCCATGCCCTGCCCCCCCTCGACACTCTTTTCCCAGACTGCATGCACCCTGCTATCCGCCCTACTGCTGATTAGCTGCGGCAGCCTTCCCAAGAAGAACATCGTCAATACACAGATCACCTCCCGCTCAGCACCCGTGCGTTCATTCACAGGCGGATACCCACGCTATCGCGGCACGGATTTTTTGACCTTCCAGGAGCTCAAGCAACTGCTGGAGAATCCCAAGCCCGAAGGCAAGCTGCAAGCCAAGCTGGAGAAGCTGCTGAACACCCCCCTCATCTCCAACGAAGCCTATTATCAAGGCAAGCGCCCGACACGCTTGCAGAACCCGCAGATGGGCGACTACCTGCGCATCGCCACCTGGAATGTGGAGAAATCCATCCGCATGAAGGAAGTGACGGAGATGCTCGGCTCCGAAATCGCTTTTGAAAAACTCATGGATCAGCGGGGTGCGCCCAAAGGCAGCCCTGCTTATGAAGAAGTGCGTCGTGAACGTGAGCGGCTGCTGACCGCAGATGTGCTGCTGCTGCAAGAGATGGACATCGGCATCAGCCGCTCTGAGTATCGCAATGTGGCTCAAGAACTGGCGCGCACTCTCGGCATGAACTACGCCTATGCGCCACAACAACTCGAAATCGACCCCGTCTTACTCGGCCTGGAGTCCATTCCTGATGGTCGTGGTGGCATGGTGCGGCATCAGCCGGATGAGGCCCGCTACAAGGGCGTCTTCGGTCTGGCCATTCTCTCCCGTTATCCTATCAAAAGTGCCAAGAGCTTCCAGCTTCAGGCTCAACCTTACGATTGGTATGCCGGTGAGAAAGCACGCCGTGACCTAGCGGAGGGAGCACGCCGCATCGCCACCGAGATCGTCTTCGACAACGAGATCGTGCGCGAGATGAAGATCGGCGGGCGCATCTTTTTCAGCGTGGATTTAGATGTCCCGGGCCTGCCCGACAACACCCTCACGGTGGTAAACAATCACCTCGAAATCAAAGCCCGCCCTCATGATCGTGAGGCCCAGATGGCCGAAATCCTGGCGCAGATTCAAACCATCCCGCACACCGTTGTCATGGCTGGAGATCACAACTCCTCCAAAGCGGACATGAGCCCCACCTCCCTCACCCGCATCTTTTCCCGCACCACGACCGATCCTGAGACTTGGCTCAGCGTGAGCATGGATCTGCTGCTGGCTGCGCCTGCCGCCCTGAACTCAGGCCGCGTGCTGCTGAATGCGACCAAGAACCTCCACAGTCCGCTAGCCCCGCACATCCCCGTCGTCCTGCCTAACAAAACACGTCGAATGTTCGTTAACATCGAGGACTTCCGCTTCAGCGATGGCGGACGCTTTGATTTCCGCGGTGATAAGGAACGCTCCATCAACCGCTCCTCAGCGAAGCTAGCCAACTCCAATGAAAAGGCCCTCAAAGGCCAGACCCCTACCTTCCGGGTGCAACGCCCCATCGGCCCGCTGGGTCGTTCACGGCTGGACTGGATCTTTGTCAAGGCACCCCCATCCGCTCAGCCTCACCCAGATAGCTATCGCCTCGCTCCGCATTACGGCGAGACTCTGAGCGGCTTGATCGAGGGACTCAATATCCGCCTTTCCGATCACAGCCCCTGCGTGGCCGATATCCCCCTGCAAGAGCCACCGGGGGTTTAAACGAGTCTGGTTGACTTCACTGCGGTAGGCCGGATGTGTTTGGCGCAAACGGCTGTGGTTCACCTCACCATGATATCGCCAAACTATCCAACTCCGCCCAGGAGGATCCACAGATAGCTCTGCCCGAAGTATCACCTGAAAGCAAAAAACTCCAGATGCCCTCCACACCCATAGCCGCCGGGTCATCTGGCGATGATGTTTGCTTGTGTTTGCAGGGTCTTCAGCGCCAGACACATCCGGCCTACCGAACCTTGCTAAAACACCAGCTTCTGCACATCCTGTCCATTCCGCTCCATCTGGGATCGTGCTTGGGCCAGGGTGAGGCCGAAGGTGATTTGGAAATGGGGGCCTTCGGCAAAACTCTTCCAGGTGCCCGCCCACTCGATGCCCTGAGCTGCGGCCAGTTGGCCGAGTTCTTGATACAGTTTATCGGCCTGGCGTGGGTTCTCTGAGTCCAGGTATTGGCCGTCCTTGAAAAGCCCCAGGTCAATGGCTAGGCCGTAGTTATGCCAGCTCGAGCCCGGCTTGGCTTTGGTGACGATTTTACCGGGTTTCGTCCGCCCTTCGGCATAAAGCTCCGCCTGCTTTTGCCAGGAGCGCAGGCCTGAGATGACCTCCACTTTGACACCGTATTTGACCATCACCTCCTGAGCTGCGGCGACGAAAGGCTCCAGCTTCGCTCTCGCTTTGTCATTCAAGCTGGAGAGATTTTCCAATGTTCGTTTTGAGACATTCATACTCATCAAAAGAAAAGAGCGGTTCAGCGAACCGCTCTCGTGGGTGTTTCATTCATTTGCTCAAAGCCATACCCTGGCGGCTCTCCAGATACACCGGCAGGGCGTTTTTCAGCGCCCCCTTGCCGGCTTCCACCCCTACCGTTCCCCATTGTGTGGAGTCGAGGCCCAGGAAGGTCTTCGTGCCATCCACGCGCATGGAGCAGGAGGCCAAGAGTGGCAGGAAAAAGGCAAGCACGAGCGGAACGGGCGGCACCTTAAAGGAGCCATTGCGCTGACCATCATCCGCGATGTCCCCGATGATGACGACGATCTCCTTGACGCCTAAAACAGCGGCAAGAATGAGACCGCCGATCTTGGCGTATTCGACTGGCAAGATCTCCAGGTAAGCCCCTAGACCGGCGATAAAGGAACAGACCGCAAAGAGAGCGGTGAGACTGCGCAATAGATTCGTTTTCATTATTTGTTAGGTTGTCGTTCGTTTTGTTTTCTTTTTGTCTTGAGTGAGATGCTTGCCCCTCACTCGGCGGAAAGGTCGGTGCCATCCAGGCCACTGGCGGCGGCTAGGCTCGCCACGCGGGCCCAGAGCGCCTCTCGATCGCGCTCGCATTCCTCCAGTTTTTCCGCCACACGGGCGAATTGGCCTTTGAACCAAGTAAACAGGCCCCCCACGCATCCAGCGAGGGCGACCACAGCGGCAGTCAATGCTTGCTCAAGTGTCATCTGAACGATCGGGGGAATCATCCCAAACATCGTCAACTGAAATTATTGCACCTCATTGTTCACTCTCAAAAAATCGAACCTAACAAATTATTTATCTTAACATTTGACAGCTTCAAAGGTGATACACCCGATCCGGTTTCGTATGACCTCGCAATTACGCACGGTCTCTGTGACCACATCCTATGCGCCTCTGCCGAATCTCGCGTGCAGTCGCGTCTCCATCCTCAACCGCACCGGCTATGACATGCAGGTGCGGATCGCCACGGAAACTCAAGCCAATCAGCAGATCACTCTGCCCCATGGCCTGAGTGTCGCGGTGCAGTCCACGAACGCCAAGTTCATCGAAATCAAATCCACCACCTACGCTTCGGGCGTTCAACTCGTCATCGATCCATGAGCACTCTGAATACTCCCGCCTTCTCGGGCGGCGCTGGTGCGGACATGCTCAGCTTTGAGCTCCTGTCATCGAACGTGAATGCCAACGAAATCAACTCGTCGAATCCGGTCACGGTCACGCTGCCTACACTTCCACGGAATTTCCGTGCCGAGAAAATGTTCCTCACTCTCTATGAATTCGATCAATGGTGGGGAACCCCGTTCGAGTTGTCGTTTCGTTTGCATGACCGCAATTTCAACGACCAGTTGAACACGACGGTTTACCTGAGCAACGGCGTGGCGGAGATCCCCGTGAACATGATGCTACCGGCTCAATATGTGAACCAAAGCACCTTTTATTTTAACAGTGCTGGTTCGGTTTATGGGGAATATGGTTACGGCCTTGTTCTCTGGGTCCGTGGTGCCTGGATCAACTGAAGCGCTTCACCGAATCGCCCAATGATCCGTTGTTATCCCTGGCCGAAACGACAGGCATCCATTAAGGAGGCCGAGAAATGGCCTCCTTCGTTCCCTGACACGCCTGATCCCCATCTTCCAGGCTTCGTCATTGAGCCATCTGCCCTACATCACGGGCAGACGGCTCCACTGGCGGTCATTACCTGTCATTTCAATTGGCAGGGGTATGAACGCCCCCGCCAGCATCTGCATCGCTTTCTGCGGCAGATGCTGGTGCAGGGCATCCCTGTGTATGGCGTGGAGGCCGTGTTGCCAGGCCAGGTGCCTCAAACGGCGGATCTACCCGGCTGGAGACAGATTCAGGTGGACCCGCAACGGCAACTGCTCTTTCAAAAAGAGGCCTTGCTCAATCTAGCGGAAAAGCTAGTGCCTAGCCAATTTTGCAAAATCGCCTGGCTGGATGCCGATCTCTGGATGACGAATGCCCATTGGGCAGAGGAAACCGTACTGAAATTGGATTCGTTCGCGGTGGTGCAACCCTTTGAGCGCGCCCTCTGGACAAATCGCGAGGGTCGAATCAACCGCATCGGCCCCAGCGTCGGCAGCCGGGGAGAAATCCTCACCGCAGGTGCCCATCCGGGCTTTGCCATGGCTGCACGGCGAGAGCTGTGGCAGGAATACAGTGGCATTTACCCCTGGATGGCGTTGGGCAGTGGAGACATGGCTTTTGCCGCTGCTGCGCTTGATCTCCCCCTGACGAAACACCACATTGGCCTCGGCTGCTCCCTCTTCTTCGAGGTCGATGCCGATCTTTACGAACCCTGGCGCCAAAAGATGGCTCAGTGGACGGGCGGTCAGATGGGATGGGTGTCTGGCGACTGTGTCCACGAATGGCATGGGGATCGCAAACATCGTGATTACGCACGACGCCATGAGCGCCTCACTGGCCTACAGACCGCTCAACACCTGCGCCTGGCCAGCAATGGCCTCGTCGAATGGACCGAAGAAGCCCCGGCGGAGTTCATCACCGCCGCCAGGAACTATTTCGTGAATCGACGCGAAGATGGGTAAGCCAGTTTTCAGTCAACAGCTTCCAGTTAGCAGTGATCAGCCGTGAATCACTATCACTGATCACTGAAAACTGATGCCTGCTCACAGCCCGCCCATTTCACCGCGTTGAAATTCATCGAAGGCGGCTTCGATCTCTTCATATGTGTTCATCACAAAGGGACCGTGACCGGCGATGGGTTCGTTGAGAGGTTCTCCAGCCATCAACAGCAAACGAGCTTCCTCTTTCGCATGGAGTGTGAGGCTCTGTCCCTGACGCTCAAAGATGGCCAAATCCCCTTCCTTAGCATCGGCGTCTCCATGGATGGTCACCATGCCTTGCAAGAGCAGAAAAGCCGTGGTGTGCCCCTCTGGCACAGGGAGCGTCACATCCTGCCCCGCTTTCAAACTCACATCCCAGAGCTGAATGGGGGAGTACGTCTTGGCTGGACCTGTCGTGGTAGAGTAATCTCCCGCGATCACTCGCAGGCTTCCCGCCTCATTCGGCAGGGTGACGGTGGGAATGTCTTTTTGAAGCAATGTTTGGTAGCGCGGTGCTGCCTTTTTATCCACAGCACGCAGATTCACCCACAGCTGCGCCATCTGAAGTCGGCCGCCTTTCTGGGTAAAGGCCGCGGAGTGAAACTCCTCATGCACGATGCCACGCCCAGCGGTCATCCACTGCACATCGCCCGGGCCGATCTTCCCGCCACCCCCGCTGGAGTCACGATGCTCCAGCTCGCCTTGATAGGCCACGGTCACGGTTTCAAAGCCCTTGTGAGGATGGGCTCCCACACCGCGCTTTTCCTTGGCTCCGCCCGGTGGGAAGTCATAAGGCGGTGCGTAGTCGAGCAGAAGAAACGGGCTGAGCTCACGCCCGAGACCATTGTAATCAAACACGGAACGCACGGGAAAGCCGTTACCGACCCAGTGCATGGCGGTGCTGTGATGAATGCGTTTGAGAGGTTTCATAGTGGTATCCTTATCCATGGGGGTTGGAGTGAAAAAAGGTCGCCGCTCGTTCAGGCCCGCAGCAGATCCTCCAGATCCAGCTCGCGGGTAAACATGGCCAGAGAACCATCGCCAGCGCGCGGCCATTCGGATTCAGGGCGATCCCAATACAGTTCCACGCCGTTATCATCGGGGTCACGCAGATACAGCGCCAGGCTCACGCCATGATCCGCTGCGCCGTCCAGCGGGATGCCCGCCGCGATGAGCCGCCGTAGGGCATCGGCCAAAGCCTCCCGCGTGGGGTAAAGAATGGCCGTGTGATAAAGACCCGTGGTTCCGGGGGGTGGAGGTTTTCCACCTCGGCTTTCCCAGGTATTCAGACCGATGTGATGGTGATAGCCACCCGCCGAGATGAAGGCAGCGCCCGGGCCATAACGCTGCGTGATCGTGAACCCGAGAACGCCGCTGTAAAAGGCCAGCGCACGCTCGAGATCCGCCACTTTCAAATGCACATGACCGATGCGCACGCCGGGGTCGATGGCGGGGGAGGTTGGGGTTTCTTTCATGCGTCAATGAGCCACCGAATGGCCCGGGTGAAAATGCACGTTTCTTGGTCTGAGCATGTCTAGAGATCAGAGAGACAGGGCAGCCCCGGCAGGAAGGGCTCCTGGTCCCCCAGGAGCCACCGATGGGACATCCCACTCACTCACTTCGTCGCCGCAGCCACGGCCGCCTGCGTCGCATTGTAGCTGGTGAACAGGCAGCGGTAGTTGGGCAGGTGGTTCGAGAACAGCGTGCCCAGGCCCTCCACATCATTGCGCCAGTCACGATGCAACTCACAGGCCAGACCAAACCAAGTCATGAGCTGACAACCCGCCGCCTGCATGCGCATCCAGGCCGCATCCCGTGTGGTCTTATTGAAGGTGCCCGAGGCATCCGTCACCACAAACACCTCAAAACCCTCCTCACGCGCCGACAGTGCCGGGAAGGCCACACACACCTCAGTGACAATCCCTGCGATGATGAGTTGTTTCTTCCCCGTGGCCTTCACCGCTTTGACAAAGTCTTCGTTATCCCAGGCATTGATATTGCCAGGTCGGGCGATGTAGGGCGCATCGGGAAACATCTCTTTGATCTCCGGCACCAGCGGACCGTTGGGACCATTTTCAAAGCTGGTCGTTAGGATCGTCGGCAGCTGGAAATACTTGGCCGCATCGGCCAGGGCCAGCACATTGTTCTTAAAGTCGTCTGGAGAGAAATCATGCACCAGATTGGTCAGGCCAGACTGATGATCCACGAGGAGGACCGCGGCGTCATTTTTATCGAGGCGATTGTAAGGATAAGAGCTCATGAGTTTAGATTCGTTAGGGTTGAAAGGGTGTCTTGGATTCAGCGGTTGATGGCGAATCTGTTCGTCCTCAGCCGCCCCAGTTATATCAAACCCACCGTCCCGATGGAAATGCCCGAACCCTGGCCTGAGCATGCGGATTTGGTATGGCTGAGTGGCCGTTCTGAATGGACATAAAACACCGATATCCACCAAGGATTGGCCTGTCTCGCGCACCTCTGGCGCGCGACCATGGAATGGATGATCTTTTCTCCGGTGGTTCCGGGGGTTGGCCCCCCGGCTAATGTCCGCCCTCCCTTCGGGAGGAATCACCTCATCACCTCACTCAGCACCTTCCCATCCACGTCTTGCATCTCCACCCCCAGTAAATGCGAGGCGGTGGGGGCGACATCGGTGTTGGAGATGAGGTCGAGAACGGTGCCGGGCTTGATGCGCGGACCAGCGATGACGAAGCTGGCGTCCATGAGCGGATGCGAGGGGGAATAACCGTGGGCCCCTTTCGGGGCGTCGGTTTTCTCGATGAGTTGATCTCCGGCGACGTTGTTGCCGAAGTAGTAACCGTCTTTGGCGGAGAGGATGAGGTCGGGCATGCGGGCATCTTCAGCCGGGGTCTGCATGCCGTATTGGGCGAAGTCTTTTTCCTCGATCACCTGCTCCACGCCTTCCATGGCCGCCAGCTTGGGGGTGATGTCTTCGATAATTTTCTTTTTGTTAGGCTGATCCAGCACGTAGATGTAAGCCACGCCCTGAGAGAAGCTCCACACCTGACGCTCCGTGGGACGAGGGCCGAAGGCTTTGATGTAACCGAGCTGTTTCAGCAGCACATTCGGCTGGATGATCTTCGTGTAGGTGATGAAACCGTGGTCTGCCGTGATGATGAAGGTGGTTTTGTCCTTCAGCCCGGCCTCCTCGACGGCCTGGACGATGTCGCGGATGTGATTGTCGCTATCCTGGATGGCGGCATAGGTCTCAGGGGTTTGACGTCCGGTCGCATGCTCAAAGGCATCCACACTGACGAGGTGCAGGGCCAGGAAGTTCGGCTTGTGTTTCTTGATCACATGCACCGCCATCTGGGTGTAGAGGTTGTCACGTGGGAACTTGCCAGCATTGCCTGCCTTGCACCACTCTTCCTGGCGATCCACCGGGATGCCCGCCGCACGGCATTCCTCCAGCAACGAAGGCGTGCCGTATTTAGTAAAGAGTTCCTGCGTGCCGACATCAGGCACGGTCCAGTCCAGCGTCTTGGCATTGCGTGAGGCGGGCCAGATGATGCCTGCAGTGCTCAGCCCGGCCTGATGCACCACATCATACACCGTGGGCACCTTGACGATCTCGTCCTTGTCAAACACCGGGTCTGGGAGATAGACGATCTCTTTTTGGGTGGCCCGATCAAAGACACTGTTGCCAATCACCCCGTGTTTCCCGGGCTGCACCCCCGTCACGAGCGTGGTATGGTTAGGCCAGGTCACCGTCGGCAGGGAGGTCTTCATCCGCTTGGCCCGCGCACCTTCAGCCGCCAGCTTGCGGATAGTCGGCATGGGCGCTTTCGGATCGTCAAAGTAGTAGTGCGCCAGACCATCCACACTGATGAGGATGACATGCTGATCCTGAGCCGGATCGGCCTTCAACAGAGGGTTCGCTGCGACAAAAGCGGCAAGAGCAAAGACAAGCAGAGAGGAACGCATAACAGGTGGGTTGGGATCAGCGTGCGGAGAATAAGGAGTCTTGAGGGGATTCCTTTCAGAGACCTCCGCACAGCGCCCATGGGAAAGGCATCTCGACAGCCATTTCCGACTCACTAAGGCCTAAGATCAAGCAACGGAGCCACTCATCAGGCATGCGGGGTCGAGTCTTTCAAACTTAACCGCTTTTGCTTTCTCAAACCCCACAGGAGAAAACTGCGCAGGACCTCACTGACGATCTCTAACGTCCCGACATACACCGCAGGAATCATGAGGATCACCCACCCATGGGTCTGCAATCCCACCAGCAGAGAAACGTAGGCCGCCCAGATGGCGCAAGAGAGGGGCAGGCCGCCCAGGACCATGAGTTTACCCGGTAACAAAGTCTGACTCAGAGACTCCACATCTCGAGCAGAGGTCCACGGCCTGAGCGAGGGATGGTCGAGCCAGAAATGCGATCTTCGGCCCCCACTCCAGTCACGTTTCACCAACGCCACGACCCAAGGCCCCACCAAGGCTCCCGCCAATGCATACAGGGCGGAGGGAAACAGTGGGGTGAGGAGATCCATGACAACGAGGATAGTATCCCATCATCACCCAAGGTCCATCGTGAAGTCAATCCGTTAGGCCGAGCTCACTCCCCCTGAGGTGGGCGACGGCTGGCGCAGGAGAAGTCATCCTCCTCACAGGGTTCGGCGGACAGGCGGCCCACGTCGGTGGGAAAAAAGATCTCTGCTGACATAGGGTTGTCAGTGGCAGGAGTGAGGATGTGGACGTTCACCTTATGAAACGACTCCACATCTCTCCTCTCCACCAAGCCTGCCTCGCCCTTCTCACGCTCGGGGTCATGCTCATGGCCAGCTGCAGTTCAGCGACTTTACCGCAGGGAAAGCTGCATCAGGTGGGTTTCGTCTGGCTGAAAAATCCGCAGGATCGCTCGCGCATCATTGAGGCGGTGCATGACTTTGGAAAACACATCCCTGAGGTGCGTAGCGCGGCGGTGGGAACACCGATGTCAGTCGGCAGTCGCCTAGCGGATACCAGCTACGATGTGGCTTTCGTTTTGACCTTCGACGATGACGCAGCTCGGCAGCGCTACGCTGCGCATCCGGTGCATGAAAAGGCCGCCCAGGAGGTCTTCCTACCGCTCTCACGCAAGCTGCTGTTTTATCATTTCACCGATCAGTGAGCAGCACACCACCTAACCAATGATTTGGATTCACCGTTAACCTACCTTTGATCATGAAAACCGAACCGTCTGCCCTCATCACCCGTTTTATCGCCGCCATGAATGCCCAAGACAGCGCCGCCTACCTGGCTTTGTTCCATCCAGAGGCCTATGTCCACGACGAAGGCCACGGGCATCAAGGGACAGAGCAAATCCGTGGCTGGATTGAAAAAGCCTGGGCGTGTTATCAGCCTCAGTTGGTTTTGCAGGAGGTGCTTTCCACCGGTGAAAACACGGCTTTTCTCGGGGAAGTCTCCGGGACCTTCCCAGGCAGCCCCATCGTGCTGAAACATGAGCTAGAAGTGAAGGATCACCTCATCACGGAATTGAAGATCGCACCTTGAAATCAGCCACGGCAGAGATTGAAAACGCGTCTGGTTTCCTTATCGGTGCCGTAACCGATCATCCACCCCTGCCCGTTTTTATGAAAGCCATCAGCTTCTACCAGCCTCTGCCCAGCAGTGATCCCCAATCTCTCGTGGACGTGACCGTGACTGCGCCCGTGCCAGGGCCGCGCGATCTGGTGGTGGAGGTGAAAGCCGTGTCGGTGAATCCCGTGGATACGAAGATCCGCTCCGGAGGCGGGCCGGTGGCTCCAGGCGCTGCCCTGAAGATCCTAGGCTGGGACGCCGCCGGGATCGTCAAAGAGGTGGGTAGCGAGGTCACACTCTTTGCCCCTGGGGATGAGGTTTATTATGCAGGGGATGTGGATCGCCCCGGTTCCTATGCGGAGTTCCAGTGTGTGGATGAGCGCATCGTCGGACAAAAGCCGCGCACGCTCAGCTTTGCCGAGGCCGCAGCCCTGCCCCTGACCACCATCACGGCCTGGGAGATGCTGTTTGATCGCATGCGCATCCTGCGTGGAGATCAGGGAGCCATCCTCATTGTCGGCGGTGCCGGTGGCGTGGGGTCTATCGCCATCCAGCTCGCCCGCCAGCTCACCGATCTCACGGTCATCGCCACCGCGTCACGGCCTGAGACGCAGGACTGGTGCCTGAAGATGGGCGCGCATCATGTCATTGACCACAGCCAGCCGCTGGCCGCGCAGGTGCTGGCGCTGGCCCCTGAGGGAGTCACGCATGTTTTAGCCCTGACCCGCACGGAGGATCACTACGATGAGATCATCCAGGCCATGGCCCCGCAGAGCGCCATCGCCCTCATCGAGAATCCCAACCGCCCCCTGGAGCTGACCAAACTCAAGCCCAAGAGCATCTCCCTGCACTGGGAGTTCATGTTCACCCGCTCGCGCTATCAGACCGCTGACATGGCTAAGCAAGGCGAGCTGCTCAACCACGTCTCTCATCTGGTGGATGCGCATCAGATCCAGACGACGCTGAAGGAAGACTACAGCCCCCTGACCGCCGAGAACCTGCGCCGCGCCCACCAGCTCGTGGAAAGCGGACGCAGCATTGGCAAGGTGGTGCTGGCCGGGTCTTGAATCGATTCACCGTCGTTCATCAGCGCGGCCTGCAGGTCGCTCGAAAGAGACGCGTGCTCATTGCCTTTAAGGCCTGGGAAACCCACGGACGACATGGATGGAGGTGCGCAGGGTAAATCGGAAATCGATGCGCCCTCATCTGGAGCCTTCCTTACAGAAACCGCCGTGCAATTCACCGATCCGCATCTCCGATTTCCGTGCAAAATGGGGAATTGGCACGGTGTTAGCGCCGTGAGTCGGAAGCTGTAATTCATTGGCTTTCAAAGGATTGATTCAAAACCTAAATCCATGGCACTCGACTTGCATAAGAGTATCTCGCCGCTTGAGACGAGCGGCCATAAACGATGAAAACCCCGCGCCATGAAAACCACCTATCTACCTCGCGAGCCATCGGCTTCTCTGCCGGGGCGGCTGGCTTGGATTTTGATTTGGGTGCTCGGTGTGCCGCTGCCTACCCTCATCATCCTTTATCTCCTTTTGGGACGCTGAACTCTGACCTGCCAGCCGCTGTTCTGTCATGAGTTCCTCCCCCCCCTTCACCGCCCCGCGCTCGGAAGTTGTTTCTGTGCGTCTACGGGAGGCCGTTACAGTGCCTTCTGTCGAGCCGGGGCGGTGACTCCTTTTTCTAACTGAGAACTCAAAAGCTCCAAGAAATGCAGATATGATCCTTGACCTAACCTGCATCGTTGTTTTATCCACTGTCTTTGGTGTAACTGCCGCTTACACGCTGACTCCTTAGGGGGGTGCGGATAAGTCCCGTTACCCACTTACGACGCCCACTTCTCACCCAGAGACGCAAGCGACCCTGGTCGCTATTTAATTACCGTGATGCGCCTTCTGGGTGAGAAAGTGCGGTGGCTTCTGCGGTGCGGGTGCACAATCCACGCCTGACTTTTTAACAGGAAGACAGGATTTGCACGATGAACAGGAGAGGGACATCCGGAACAGCCTTCTGGGTTCGGAGGGTCCTTCAGCCGGAATTCTTTGACCTCTCGAACGTCTCTTCGCGCCGCCTCAGACGGGGCTCCGAACTCTGAAGACGGATCACTGAATACAAATTGCTGAATCCCCTCCGCCTCAGTCTTTCGCCGCGGCCTTGGCCTTCGTTTTGACTGGAGCTTTCCCCTTACCTTTGCCTCTGCCGGGCTGCTTTTGCACCAGAGGCCAGAGAGGATCCTTAGCGCGAGAGGCGGCCATGATCGTTTCGGCCTTCGCCACGATGCCCGAGTTCTCCGCAGCGATGTCGTGGGACTCACTGAGATCGGTCTTCAGATCATAGAGCTCGGTCTTGGCCTGGGGGCCATTTTTGACCGCCTTCCAGTCGCCAAAACGCAGGGCCTGGAGGGAGGTGCCCTCATGGAGTTCCCAGTAAAAGCTGGAGTGCTGTGGGGCCCCGCCACCGGTCAGCAGCGGCACCATGGAGAGGCCATCACTGTTGGCACCCGCCGTGAGTTTCGCCCCGGCCAGCTCAGCCGCCGTGGGCAGGAAGTCCCAGAAGGCCCACGGGGTTTCATTCACCTGACCTGCGGGCACATGCCCTGGCCAGCGGGCGATGCCGGCCTGACGCAGCCCTCCTTCATACAGGCTGCGTTTATACCCGCGCAGTTTGCCGCCCATGGATTGATCAAACAGACGCCCCACCTCAGAATCCGGAGCAAAGGAAGCCCCGTTGTCTCCAGCAAAGATGACCAGCGTGCGCTCATCCACCTTGAGTTCCTTCAGCAAGGCCAAGAGCCGCCCCACATCACTGTCCAGGCGGGTGACCATGGCGGCGTAGTTCTTTTGCAACTCCGTCCACGGCTTGTCCTTGTAGATGCCTTGGTCGTCGATCTCGAATTTGCCATGCGGCAGCGTTACCGCGTGAAAAAGAAAGAAGGGCTTCCCGGCCTGGGCACGCACCCAGCCCAGGGTATCCTGGATGATGAGCTCCTGCGCGTAGGTCTTGCCATCCAGCTCCACGTGCTGGTCGTCCTTCCACAGGTAGGTGGGGAAATAACTGTGGGCATGGCGCTGGCAATTGTAGCCATAGAAGTGATCAAAGCCCATCTTCAGAGGGCTGCCCGTGGTATCGAACATGCCCATGCCCCACTTGCCCGTGCAGGCCGTAGCATAACCCGCCTCCTTGAGGATGTGGGCGACCGTTTTTGTGCCTTCGGGTAAAGGCATCTGCCCCTCGGGCTGGATCTCACGATTCGCGCGAATCGGGCAGTGGCCCATGTGAAAGCCGGTCATGAGGGAGCTACGCGAGGGCGCACACACGCTGGTGCCGGAGTAGAGCTGCGGATACATCGTGCCCTCGGCCGCCATGCGATCCAGATTCGGCGTCTGAATCAGCTTCTGCCCATAACAGCCCAGATCTCCCTGAGCCAGGTCATCGCAGAGAATGAAGATGATGTTAGGCCGATCCTCCGCAGCTACGGACAGGACCGCTGACAAACACCAGGACAAGGACACAAGACAGGCTGTAAACTTCCACTTCATGCCTTTGAGAACGCCGGTGAAGTGCGGATCTGGCAGGGATTGCCGGATAAGTGGGGGATGGGATAGGTGGATGAATGCATGTATTCATCACGATGATGGCATGCCCGTGGTCCATACACTTCGTGCGCGAGATACCGTGCGCAGGCCGAAACGAGGAAACAAGGTCTTCAATCCGTCAGTGCGGTTGCTGGATCATGATTCAGAGGGCAGCTCCTTTGCAAGGTCAGCAGCCACGAGGGACGTCGACGCACGGCCAAGTCTGGCTTTCCGCACACAGAGTGTGCGGGCCACTTCGAAGGATGGGCTCAAAGCCCCATCCATTCATCCACCTATCCATCATCCATTCATCCGCCCCGCTTTACCCAAGGCTCGGTGGTTGCAGGTCTAGGGCCGCGCGCTGAGTGCCATCCATGTAAAAGGGCACGGACTCATGGGCATGCACGATGCGCCATTGACCACCGATCTTGCGGAAGCACAGCGTCTCACGGAACCACACGTCCGCCTGCTGACCATCGGTCTTCGTGCCGCAGAGGTGGTTGAAACTGTGGCTGTAGGCTAAGTCACCGCTGGCGGTAATGGTGAGGCCACGGACTTCATAACCGAGCTCACCGTCAAAGGTACGGAACCAGTTTTCCAGGTTATCCTTGAGCGGTGAATCGGTTTCCAAGGGCGGGCCCATGAAAAAACGCACCGACTGAGGCGCAAAGTGAGAGAGGGCGTTATTCACGTCCTTATGACGGATGGCATCCGCCCATGCATCGATCTCCGCATGGATGGCCGCCACATCAGGTGGGGATTCGAGGGTTGTAGTCATGCCACTGATTCGCAGGCCATCGGTCGCGCGGTTGGATGATGCTTTCATCGTTTTCGAAGTTATTCACCTTCTTAGTATCCGCCTCACTCACAACCGCTTACATCCTTTCTTCACGCTCGCCTCTGAGCAGCCTGTGGATTCCGCCAGAGCGTTACACCTATGCTGGCGACGATAATGTCGCAGAGCAGGGAGAGACGAGAGCGGGGTGGTGATGCTACCGGGCCGCCCCCCCAATGAAGAGCAAGTCCTTCCGTCTTGGTTTCGCCCTATCAACCCTGTTCATCACCCTAGCTGCCGTTCCTCTCCAGGCGCAGTCGGTCTGGAATGTGACCAACGGTAACTGGAACACGGCCGCGAGTTGGCTGCCCGCCTCCGTGCCGGTCAGCAGCAATACCTTGCAGGTGCGCTTCAATGCCACCAGCGGCTCTTACACCAGCACCAATAACATTGGGGCCATGACGCTGAATCGCCTAACCGTTAATAATACCGGCACAAACACCATCACTCTAGCGGGCACACTGGCCAATGCCTTCACCTTTGCCGGCACCGATCCCACCCTGGACATCACTGGCACGATGCGTTTTACCGGCTTCATGGCAGGCTCCGCCACGATCACGAAGATCGGCAGCGGCACCTTCATCCATGACAGTGACAACGCGGGTTTCACCGGCACCATCATCATCAATGAGGGTCGGTTTTCCAACTGGGGCGGCACCTCCAGCACCGCACTGACCAACAACTTCAACCCCGTCTCCATCGTCGTGAACAACGGCGGAGTGTATCAATTTGGCAATGCCGGCGCAGGGGATCCCAACCTGCCTAACACCACCTACATCACCCTCAATGAAGGCGGGCAGGTGAGCTGGCAGGAATCCCAAACGCTGGGGGGCATTCATCTGCTGGGCGGTAATCTGGATCTCAATGCGGGTAACATCACCCCCAGCGGTGCCACCGCTCTGAACTGGACGCACGGCACCCTGACCGGCAATGCCAACTCTGGAGCCGCCTATGCCGTCAGTGGCACCTCCGCCATCAACAAGACCACGACAGGCACTGTCACGCTCTCTGGGGCCACCAGCATCACCACCTCTGGCGGCATCAATCTCATGGAGGGCCGCATCATCATGAATCATGCGGTGAACCTGGGTAGCTCTCCCCTCACCTTTGGCAGCACCGGCACCACCGGCACGCTGGAGTATCGCGGAGCCACCGCCAGCCGCGGGGGCAACCTCGTCCGCGCCGCCGATGGCACCGGGGTCATCGAGGTGACACAGGACACCACTATCCTCACCCTCTCTGGAGCGAACTCCGGCGCGGGGCTGCTGCAGAAAACTGGCGCAGGCACCCTGCATCTGACCGGCACACTCGGGGCCACGGGCGATACGCAAGTGTCTGCGGGCACCTTGCGCGTGAATCCTGTCAGTTCCACCGGCGGCTTCATCGTGGATACCGGGGCGATCCTGGCTGTAAACCTGGGCAGTGCCACCACCACCTTCGATGTGCCCACGCTGATCTTGGAAGATAATGCCACCCTCAGCCTGGAACTGAACCGCACCACCTTGCCTAACCAGACCTTGGTCAACGTGCGGAGTCTCTTCCTCATGGATAACAGCTTCACCCTGAATGTGACCAATGCGCAAAACTTTGCCACTGGCACCTACACGCTGCTGGATTACACCGGCTTTGGCATTGGCAGTGGCATTGATCTCAAGCTCTCAGGCCGCACTCTGGGCAATCTGATTTACGATGAACTGGGCACCCGCATCCAACTGGAGATCACCGGCACCGACAGCCTGAAGTGGACTGGAGCCACCGATGGCGTGTGGGATGTGGGCACAGCAGCCAATGTAGGCGGCACGCAGAACTGGCAGCTCATGACCGGCGGCACGGCCACCAACTTCATCCAGACCGACAATATCCGCTTTGACGATACCGCCACGCGCTATGCGGTGCAGCTCAACAGCAGCGTGGCTCCCACGGCCCTGACCGTCACCGGAGCTACGGATTACACCTTCAGCGGCACGGGAAAAATCACCGGCACCACCAGCCTAGCCAAGACCGGCACCGGCATCCTGACTCTGGCCACGGATAACGACTACATGGGTGGCACCAGCATCAATGGCGGTGGCATCATCCTGGGCAATGGCGGCACGACGGGCAGTGTCGTCGGCTCCGTCGCCCTCACCAGCAGCATCTTCGGATTCAATCGCTCCGAGGACTTCACCTTTGAAAACACTCTCACCCTCTCCGGCACCAACACCCTGCGCCAAAACGGCACCGGCACCGCCACGGTGAATTCCGCGCTCTCCTTCGGCTCCGCCACGCTGAACTTCGATGGCACCGGCACCTGGGATCAAGTGGGCCGGATCACCGGCACTGGCATCATCAATAAAAACGGCAGCGGTCAGCTCAATCTCCTCGGCCTTTCCAGTTTCACGGGCACCCTGAACATCAATGGCGGTGTCGTGCAGCTCACCGACCGTGGTGCCAGTGGTGACCTCAATGCCGCCTCCATCGTGGTCAATAATGGCACCACCTTCATCTTCGGTCCCGATGGCAATCCGGACCTGCCTAGCAACACCATGATCACCATCAACACGGGCGGTTTGTATGAAATTCGCACTGGTGAATCCTACGGCGGCATCGTCCTCAATGGTGGTGAATACCGTGCGATCACGAGTAGCAACACCGGGGTCAATACCGGCGCCGAGGCAGGCACTGCAGGACGAGTCGTGTATGACTTCCGCTCAGGCCGCGCGACCACGGCCATTACGGGCACGGGCAATGGCGGTATCTTGAATCAATCCGGTGGCGGTGTGTTGGCGAAGACCACCTCCGGCACCGTCACGCTGGAAGCCGGTGTGACCATGGCATCGTCTCTGGATGTGCAGATCAAGGAAGGCACGCTGGCCATGGTCTCCAGCGCGGTTCCCGCCACCGGCACGGCCGTGGTCAGCGGTGGAGCTAATGCGGCCTTCACCTTTGGCGGCACGGGCACTCAGGGCACGCTGCGCATCGATGGTGCAGGCACCCCCACCACCTCCCGCAGCATTGTTCTCACTGGCAATGGTGGTGTGGTGAATGTGGTGGAGACCGATACGGCCCTCACCTTCACCGGAGCCATCTCCGGCAATGGCCCGCTGGTGAAGACCGGCCTCGGTGCGCTGAATCTGCAAGGAGCTCTGAATAGCACCGCCCTTACCACCGCCAGCGCAGGTACGCTACGCTTGAAGCCCGGCACGGCAGCAGGCGGCTTTGCCGCAGAAACTGGAGCCGTCTTGGCCATCAGTAACACGGCCACTCCCGCCACCATGATCCTGCCGAGCTTAACGCTGGCGGATGCCTCCACGCTTCAGTTTGAACTCGCTTCTTCCACCACTCCCGGCGTGGCGCTGATGCAGGTGACCGGCAGCAACGGCTTTAGCTTCAGCGGCAGCCCCGTGTTCCGCCTAACCAACAGTCAAGCCTTTAGCAACGGCCTCTTTACCCTTCTAGACTACTCCGGCACCGCCATCAGTTCCGGCCTGACGCTACGTTTCGAGGGCCGCACCAGTGGCAACCTCGTCTATGACACCGCTAACACCCAGATCCAGGTGAACATCACCGGCACAGACAGCGTGAAGTGGACCGGCAGCGTCAACAGCGTGTGGGATACCGGCACGGACCCGAGCGTGGGAGGCACCTTCAACTGGCAGCTTATCAACGCAGGCACCGCCACCAACTTCATCACGAAGGACATCGTCCGCTTCGATGACACGGCCACCAACCGCAGCGTGCAGATCCCCGGCACCGTCAGTCCGCTCTCCGTCACCGTGGATGCCAGCAACGACTACACCTTCACCGGCGCAGGCAAGATCAGCGGCACCGCTGTGCTCAGCAAAACCGGCACCGGCACCCTCATCCTCGCCACAGCCAATGATTACACCGGTGGCACCACCGTCAGCGGCGGCACGCTTCAGCTCGGTAACGGCGGCACAGGGGGCAGTGTTACCGGGGCCATCAGCCTGACCGATAGCACACTGGCGTTTAACCGCAGTGATACCTTCACCTTCAACAATGCCCTCACCCTCAACGGCACCAACACGATCAAGCAGATCGGCTCGGGAGCCACGATGAACTTCAACTCCGTGCTGACCCTGGGCACGAATACACTGAATCTCGACATCGACGGCGTCTTCAACATGAGCGCAGGTCTGGACGGCACGGGCATCATCAATAAAAACGGCTCCGGTCATCTTTATTTGTTAGGCAATCACAACTTCGCCGGCACCCTCAACATCAATGGCGGGATCGTTCAATTGACCGACCGCGGTGCCGCAGGTGACTTCGATGCCGTCTCCATCGTGGTGAATAACACCGGCACCTTCATTTTTGGCCCGGACAACAACCCCGACCTCCCCTCGACAACTTTCATCACCATCAATGCCGGAGGTCGTTTCGAAATCCACACTGGGGAATCCTACGGCGGCTTCACCCTCAATGGCGGCGTTTACCATGCCACCGCCGGGAGCACGGGGGCCGCCGTCAACGTGGGGGATGTGATCTTCGACCTGCGCTCAGGGGAAATGACCACCACCTCTGCGGGAGCCATCGGCCAAGGCGGTGGCGGTTGGGTGGCTAAGACCACCTCGGGCACCGTGACTATCCAATCGGGCATCACCTTCACCAGTGCGACCCCGATCCGCTTCCAGGAGGGCACGCTGGCCATGCCAGTCTCTTCCCTGCCGACCGCAGGCAGCGCCATTGTCACGGGCGGGGCGATCGCCGGCTTTGACTTTGGCTCAGCCACCACCCAAGGCACCTTGCAGATCCAGGGCGCTGGCAGCACCTCTAGTTCCCGCCCCATCACTCTGGCCGCAGGTGGCGGTCGTGTCGATATCGTTGAAGCTGGCACCACCCTCACCTTCACTGGAGCCATCTCAGGCAATGGCCCGCTGGTGAAAGCTGGAGCCGGTGAACTGAACCTGAACGGGGCTCTGAACGCCACGGGCCTCACCACGGCTGAGGCCGGGGTGCTACGCGTCTTGCCCGGCACAGCGGCCGGTGGATTTGCCACCCAGAGCGGTGCCACCCTAGCCGTCGTCAACCCAGGCAGCAGCAGCTTCACCACGCCTTCCCTCAGCCTCGCCGGGGGTTCCACGATCCGGTTTGAGCTGAATAGCAACACGCTGCCCACCACGCCGTTCATCAACATCACCGACAGCAACGGCCTAACATGGAATGGCGCGGGCCAAGTGGTGCTGCGACTGAACAATACGCAACCCTTCAGCACGGGGCTCTACACGTTGCTCGACTACGCAGGCACGGGCATCACCTCCGGCTTTGCCCTGGAGATCGAAGGTCGCAGCACCGGCACCCTCGTGTATGACACCACCGGAACCACCGTCAGCGCCGACGTCACCCAGGGTGAAATCGTCGTCTGGAAGGGCACCCAAAACAGCACTTGGGATGCGGGTAGCGCCGTGAATGTCGGTGGCACAATGAATTGGCAGACCCTGGACACTAGTGCCACCACCAACTTCATCCAAGCCGATCGAGTTCTCTTCGATGACACGCCCAACAGCATTGTCGTGAATCTCGTCGGCGAACTCCGCCCCACCGACGTCGTGGTCGAAGCCACCAGCAATTACTACTTCAATGGCACGGGTAGCATCACGGGCAGTGGACGTTTTGAAAAAGCCAGCTCCGGCACGCTTCAACTCACCGGAGATCACACCTACACCGGTGGCACCACCATCAGCGGCGGCGTGATGCAGCTCGGTAACGGCGGCACCACCGGCAGCATCACCGGAAACATTGCCCTGAGCGGCGGTGGATTGGTGATCCATCGCTCGGATACTTACTCCCTGGCCGGAAACATCGACATCTCGGCCAACTCCACCCCAGCCATTGATGCCCCTGGAGCCCTGCGTATCATCGGCAGCGGTGATGTGAATCAAACCGGCATCATCAGCGGCGCCGCCACCCGCGCCATTCAGATGGATGGCACCGGCACGCTCTACCTGAAGAGTGGTAATACCTACACCGGCCTAACCATCATCAACAGCGGCACAGTTTCCGTCAACGGCACCACCGGCCTGGGAGCTCTCTCTGCGGATGTCTATATCAATGGCGGAACGCTTCAACTCACCGCCAGCAACTTTGGCGCTGTGAACAACACCACCGGTCGCATCGTCACCGTCGGCCCGAATGGTGCCACCTTTGACTTCCAGTCTAACCAGAACTTTAGCGGCAATGGCTTCACCGGCACGGGCAATGTGGTGAAGACCGGCAATGGCCGCTGGGGTGTGGGCTCCAACGCCAGCACCTTCACCGGTGAACTCCTCATTTCTCAAGGCTCCCTGCTCATGACCTCCGCTCAGCTCAATGGGGCCAAAAAGCTCACCGTCGCCGATGGAGCGCAGTTCATCATCGATGACGACACCGCAGGCACCTGGTCTCTGGCGGGTGGCAAATTTTACCTCAATGGGGATGGCGGTGGCGAAGGAGCCCTGCGCCAATTCACCAGCAGCACCACCACCGCCAATAACACCTTCACGACCACCTTTGATCGCGAGTTCGTGCTCGGCAGCGCACGCACGCTCATCAGCACGGAAAGCGTCAATGGCACCATCCATGTCACCGACATCATCTCGGGTGTCGGCGGCCTGGCCAAACAAGGCATCGGCACCCTACGCCTCGCCGGAGCCGGCAGCACCTACACCGGCGGCACCGTGGTGGAAAGCGGCACGCTCTGGATTTCCAACACCGCTGGCAGTGGCACCGGCAGCGGCACGGTCCTCGTCAAGAGCGGCGCCAGCCTCATCGGCACCGGTGACATCTCAGGCGACACCACCATCCAGAGTGGTGGATGCATCCAGGGGGGCACTGCGGCCAACCGAGGTAACTTCGACTTCCTCTCCGGCCTCACCCTCGAGTCCGGCAGCTTGGCCGATTTCCGCCTGCTGGGAAACAATGCCACGGACCGCCTCACCGCCGGCACCCTCACCCTTGAAACCGGCAGCATCCTGCGTCTCTACCTCGGTTACACCCCGGAAGCTGGGGACACCTTTAACATCCTGGACTGGACGAGCCTCGGCTCAGGCAATGACAGCAACTGGGTGGATAACATCGACTTCACCAACGCTCTCCTACCGGATACTCTCGGCTGGGATACCAGCCTCTTCAACAGCCAGGGCGTCCTCAGCGTCGTCCTCCTCGTCCCTGAGCCCTCCCGTGTGCTCTTCCTGCTCATCGGCTGTCTCGGCCTGATCTTCCGCCGGAGAAGATAGCCGTCGTCAGCCTTCAGAGTGCGGAGCCATGCCTTGATGCGGTATGGAGGTGAGCCACGATCCTTCAAAGATTCCGGCTGAAGCCGGGGCTCCGAGCGATGAAAAGGTTCGTTGGATGAGTGGATCGATGGATGAATGCGCAAGCGGCTCAAAGTGGCTCGCCCACTCCGTGTGCGAAAAGCCCGGCTCGGCAGCTCGTGCCCTGCACCTGGTCGGCCCCCGATCTCTCCAAAGGCAGGGCGGCGGGATGATCTGACATGATCTTTTCGTTAGGCGAGGTCAGATCAGGCGAGAAAAGCAAAGGCACCTCACGTGGACTTCCACACGGTATCCCGCCCACGGAGTGTGCGGACCCCATGAAGTCACCTGCGTCGGCATCCAGTCATCCATCCTCAATCCGCTAGAGCCTTTTAGTGTTTGGAGCCTTGTGGATTTCTCTTGCCACGCTCTCAGGTCTAACCAAAAAAAGCGCACGTGAATGAACACATGCGCTTTTTAGTTTTAAGCGGCTACAACCCTGATCAACTCAAGGCTCCACCTTCATGGCCACGTTCCGGGTGCTACCGGTCACGTAACCGCGGAGCTTCGGCACGAAGTTCTCCAAGGTGAGCACCCCTTTGATGGCGCGCTTCTTCGCCGGGGGGATGGTGATGGCACCGGTGACCAAACCCGTCGCCGGATTCAGCTTGAGGCTGGGTTTATTGACCAGTGATCCAAAGACAAACTTGTTCTTGATGTCCAAGGTCAGCGCTTCCATGACGTCCCCGGCTAGCTCGCCCCCGGAATTGGTGATCGTCATCAGTCCTGTCCCGGTCGGGTTCAAGAATCCGAGCGCACGCTGACCGGCTGTGGGTTTGGTGTAGGTGCCGCCTTCGATGTAGAAGCTGGTCGTGAAACCCGCCGGATAAAACGTGGTCCCTGGAGTCGTCGGAGCGGCGCGTCTGTAGATACAGATGCCATCGTGCAGGCGATCCAGCGCCCCGGTTTCATGAACCACGGCCGCGATCACACAGGTGGCTTTTCCCTTTAACAAAGAGCGGTAACCCAGGATATAATATCTCCCCCCGCTGTATTCAGTGAGATATGAGCCGAAACTAATCGGCGTGCCATCAGGCGCAATTCCCGTCACCGTCACGGCCCCAAGGGGAGCCACTTTCATCGTCAAGAAGCCCTCCGCCCCAGGATCGTCTCCACCGAGGCGTAGCATGTAACTGGTGAACTGCCCTGCCGTGGAAGCTGGTGTCAGAGAGGTGAATTCGGCGCGCCGAGGAAAGCCCGTTACGGCAATGTCCTCGCTATTCACCGTGGCATTGATGAGCCCTGTTCCCGTCCCATCGATCTCCAGACTGATCGGCAAGGTACCGGGCGCACCCTTCTGCGGAATGCTGGTGCGGAAATACCCGTCTTGACCGAAGGAACCCGCATAGGGGTAAGTCTTGGTGCCCAAAAACAACTTTCCGCTCAGTTTCCCCGTCGCCGTCATTTCTAGAGAGGCGGACCCCAATTTGCCCCCATCGTGACCATAGGTAAACACGGTCTGCCGCCCTGTCTTGCGCAGCTTCAGCAGGCGTATTTGGAGAATGACATTGCACGATGTGGCGGTGACGTCCGCAACCGTCAAGCCATCCACGGCGATGCGGTAATCGGTGCCTTTGACAGCGTAGAACGACACTTTGGAAAGTCCCCCATCAGGAAACGAGCCGGAAGTGCTGTAACCGGTGCCAGCAGCAACCGGAGTCAGTGCATTCACCGAAGTGCCTGTGTAAACCGCCAGCATGCTTTTCTTCAGCGGATTGGTCTCACCGATGGAGCGCAGTGTATCCACGGTGCAGTAGCCCGTCTCCGGAGCTGTCCAGCGCCACCAGGCGGTCTTTGCGGCATGGACGAGGCTGGTGCCAGGGCGATGCACCGGCTCATCCGGTTCCTCCGTGAAGGCATTGATATTGGTCACCAGCGAATAGACCGTATCCTCCGGAATGACGGTCGCCGTGGCAAACGTATTGGACCCCGCCGGAAACGTGGTCTGCCCATAAGCAGATGCTCCACCGAGCACCGAAAAAAAGAAGAGACTGAATCGAACAACACCCAAGGATGATAGTTTCATAGGTAACCCCTGAATCCCTGTCCTTCAGGGTCGGTTACAACACCTGCAATTTGCATTCCCTAACCAACAATTTAACCTCAAAAGAGGCTGTTTTATTTCATTTTGCAAAGGCTCCCAGCTCTATGCCAAAACGCATTCTTTTTTACCCCCTAACTCAAGGCGCTATCCTGAGACCGTGCCTTGAGATTGGGGGGCTCCACCCAATGAAGAGCCTGCTTCGCTAGTGGGAGAGTGTGTGCTGCTGAGCATCACTCCCCGCTCACCTTCACTAGCTTGCTCTGCCAGTGCTGGAGGGCTGTGCTGATGTTCTCACCCACCAGCCCAGCGAAGATGAAGGCACCGCCGGGAACCTCGGCGGGGAGATCGAAGGTGACCTCACTCACGCCCTCGCCACGCAGGTGCAGGGTCTTGCGTTCCAGGCGCTCGTTCTTGGCACTCTTCAGGGTGATCTGCACGGGTTGGGTGCCGAGATCCGCAGGCAGATGATGGGCGACTTTGACGACGGCTTGTCCGCCGGGCACGAGGCGCTCGGGAAGCGTCAGTTCGATGAGCTTGGCCTCTGCATGAGCCTGAGCCGTGGACATCGCCGTGCCTTTGCCTTTTCCCTTGGCTTTGGCTGGGCCTTGACCTTTCTTCGGTGCAGCCTCGTCTTTCATCTCTCCGTCTTCCTCCACTTCACTCCGGTCGGCTTTCCGGCCCTTGCCCCGGGCCTTCTTCATGTTCTGCTCGCGTTCCAGCATCCACTGCTCACGATAGGCCGCATCCTGACGGTGGCGGAAGACGTCCAGCAGTGGATCTCCGGTCTTCACCATCCAGGCTTCTATGGCCTGCTCCAGGATCGTCACTTGAGCGGCATGGGCAGGCAGGTCGATCAGGTTCGTGAGCGCATCAGGATCATACCGCACGTCATAGGCCTCGGCTGGGCGGCGATGGTCAAAGAGATCCACCCGCGCAGCCACCGCCTCATCCGTCTTCGCCAGCACGCGCATCTGGCGACAGGTGGGGGTGCCTGCGGTGGCGCCACTCATAACACGCTTACCGTTAGACCAGGGATTGAAGATGTAGAGGAAATCCTTCGTCTGCACGGCCCGCATGGGGGTGATCTGGCCGCCGGAGTTCTCGTAGTAGGATTTGAAAACCATGTCTCTTCCCTCCTGGGTCTCACCTTTCAGCACCGGGACAAAGGAGCGGCCATCCATACCCTCGGGCAGCGGCAGGTTCAGCATCTCCAGCAGGGTGGGCAGCAGATCCACCGCCGAGACCATGTGCGTCTCCTCCACACGCCCGGGCTTCGTCACGCCGGGCCACACCATCATCATCGGCGTGCGTGTGCTGTGGTGGTAGAGTTGAGTTTTAGCAAAGGGCAACGGCATGCCGTGATCTGACAAAAAGAGGATGATGGTCTTCTCCATCTCACCGGCTTTTTCCAGCGCCGCCAGGATGGCTCCCACGGCGTCATCGGCACGACGCACGGAGGAGTAGTAATGCGCCAGTTCCTTGCGGATGACCGGATCATCGGGCAGGAAGCCCGGAACGGGCACTTCCTCCGGCGTGAAGACGCGGCTGGGCACATGCGGATCGTCCACCGTCTGGCCTTTATTCCCCTCGGCATAGAAAGGCTTGTGCGGGTCAGACACATTCAGCATCAGGCAGAAAGGTTGCCCAGCCTTGCGTGCGGCCTCAATGCCTTGCGTCAGACTTTCCCCATAGGAGGGGGCATCCTTGATGTGCACCTTCTTACCTTCCGCATTCGTGTCCAAAACGATGTCCCAGGGAAACGGCACAAAGGGGGTGGAGTGCGGCACCTTCCCCCGGATGCCGGTGAACCAGCCCGCCGCATGCATCAGCTCTCCCAGCACGGGATACTTGACCTCTTCACGCGGCAGTGGATCAAAGCCCTGAATGCCGGTGTGATGCGGGTAGCGGCCCGACCACATGACATTGCGCGAGGGCATGCAGTTTCCCACCACCACATGCGCCTGAGCGAAGCGCACGCCACGTGCTGCTAGGCGATCCATGTTGGGCGTCGTATCGGCGAGCTTGCAGCCATAGACGCCCACCGAGTCACAGCTCATGTCATCGGTGGTGATGATGAGCACATTCGGCTTTGAGCTCGCTGCCGGGGCCGCCTCGGCGGCAGATACCGCCGGTGTGCAAGCCTTCCAAAAGCAGGCGAGCAGAAAGCCACTCGTGACCAGAAAGAACGTAGGGAAACGCATGATCGCCATGAACGCCAGGAAGCCGCGCGCGTTTCAGGAAAAATGCTCACCTAAGGATGCTTCGATCGCCCGCTTTTGGAGGCAGGCTTTCCAAGCGCGCTGGCCGTGGCAAAATGCACGTCACGGACGAGAAATCTTTGGCTTCCAAGCCCCTATCGAAGATGGGCATAAGCAAAGACGGTTAACGTGTTAGACATATCCCTTATGGAATAATCGTCAAAAGTGCGACATTTTAGTTGACGTATGACTGTAATTTCCATAAATTTGGAAACCGTGATAAAGACAAAAGCTCATTCAAGCAGGTGACGACGTCTTCGGCTGACCCCTAGTGGGAATGCCAAAAGACGGACTGCCCGCCCACCACTCATCGCCGCCCGGCACCCTCGTCATGAACTATGCGACACGCCTCCTGATCCCGACTGAGTCCCCCGCCTCCCACCGCGATCTTTTTTATCCTCCGTATCCCATGCCGCTCTCGCCTCAAGAGACGGTCATCGACATCAAGACCCACGAGATGCAACGCGTCGGCATGAGCTCTGCAGTCCAGCTGCCCAGCTCTCCCACGGAGACGGTGAGCATCATTCAGACGTATTTCACCGCTTATGAAGAGGGGGATCGTGACACCGTCTCCGCTCTCTTGGCCGAGGACTTCAGCTTCAGCAGTCCGCTGAATCATCGCGTTGACCGCGATAGCTACTTTCGCAACTGCTGGCCCATGAACCCGCATATCACCCTCCACATCGAGCGCATCTTTGAAAAGGGCAATGAAGCCTTTGTCACCTACGAGTGCGAGCGCAATGACGGCACCCGCTTTCGTAACACCGGCTTCTTCATCCTGCGTGATGGCGGCATCCGCCACATCCACATCTACTGCGATTCTCCGGAGGATCTCGCCCCCTGGCGGGAGCCCTCGCCCGGCATCATGGCCGCCGCCCTGTCCTAGGCTCGGTCTGGAGTAGCCCACTTCCCGCATTTCCACTTTCGACCTCAGGGCTGGGTCGCACCGTCTCTCCGACATCCCCATCTTTCGGCCTCCCGATTTACTTTGCCAGGGTTGGATGATTTGCAGGAGAGACGGTGTTTTGTTTTTGAGCCCTCGTGACACCCCCACCCGTCCACCCCGCAGCACGGAAGCGATGCCAGGGTATGAAGCCGCATTCCCTCCCCCATTCCCTGGCGCAGTGCTCGCGCCTGCACCCGCTGCCCACTCTCCCGCCCCAGCCTGCCCACTGGCTGCGCACACCGCCCGCCTGTGGGGATGGCGAGGCTTTTGAGACTTGGGACCTCACCGACCCCGATGTGGAGACGGCGCAGCAAAACCTCAGCGATGAAGGCCACGGGCATCATCTCCAGGACTCGTGTCGATTATAGTGGGTCCCTCCTCAGGCTTATCTTTTCACGCCTGCCTCCAGGCGTGAGGTCAACGCCTTCTTTATCTTGAGAAAGCGGCCTCTCGCCACGGAATTTCGGCCAACTTAAAGTGTGGTGGCGTCGGTTAAATTGATTGCCAAGGGACAACCCCGGCGAAACACTGCTGCCCATGCGATCAACGATCACGCTCATGAAAAGATCTGGAGAAAAAGCGGTGATCCTGGCCATCCTCGTGATGGCACTCACCGGGCCAAGGCTCATGGCGCAAGAAACGCCCGCCCCTGCTGCAGCCCCGACGGCATCGGACATCACCATCCCAGACAAGGACAGTCACTATCCTTTTTATTACGTCGATGTGCAACAACTGCTGAAGGACTACCCCAAAGCCGCTGCCTTTGAGACCACCCTGAAGTCGCTGGCGGAGTTGGCCCGGGCTGAGCTCGGGACCATTGAGGAAAAATGGCGCAAGGCCACGGCCGCAGGTCAGACAGAAGAAGCCGCCACTCTGCAAAAGGAATACGCTGCCCTGAAACAAACCCACCAGCAGGAAATCCTGAAAAAGAAGCAACAGATGAGCGGTGTGATCTGGGATGACGTGCGCGAAAAGGTGAAGGAGAACTTTAGCACCAGCCCCTTCGGTTATGTCGTTGTTTATGATCAAAAATTAGGAAAAAACCAATCGGGTCATTTCATCTCGGCAACGGCTGCAGAGGAACGTGACGACCTCTCCGCCACTCGGACTGACCTCACCTATGCCCTCGTGCAACAGCTCAAAAAGGAACCCAATTCGGAGAACCTCACCAGCATCACGACCACCCCACGCTACGGCCCCTGCTACAAGGTGAACTTCGTCACCCTGATCGCGGCTCACCCACGCCATGAAACCGTGAAAGCCACCCTGCAAACGGTGCAGGAGGCCGAGACCTACAGCCTGACCACTCACCCCGAGATCCGCGACCTCCAACAGAGGATCAAACGCCTGAGCACGGAGGCTGGCGACCCAGCAGAGATCCAAGCACTCATCTCAAAACGACAGACCGAACTGCGTGACAAACAAACCGCGCTGGAAACCGCAAGCCAAACGCGCATGAACGAATTGCGTGATCGCCTCATTGCCCAGATGATGGGCGATATCGAAAAAGCCATCTCCATCCTCATGGAGCCGGAGGAAACCTACACCATCGTCTCGGATCACATCACCAGTCAGGCCCTTCCCGCTTACCAGTTCATGGAGGGCATGACCCTGCCGGACATCACCCCGCAAGTGGCCGCGTATGTGAAAGCCATGGTGGCCCCCTGATCTGAAATTTCAGATCGCCAATCTCAGATCCGCAATCCGCTGCTACCCACCTCGTCCTACCTCGGCTCATCATGAACAGATCTACCGTCGTATCCGTCATCATCGGCATCCTCATCGCCGTCTCCGTCATTCATAAGATCCGCAAAGGCGCGGAAGTTTTAGGCTCCGATGACTCGGCGGCATCCAGCCGCCCAGCATCGTCTTCGACCAGCCTCTCCACCTCCTCGCTCGCGCCCGCCCCAGCCCCCGTGCCCACGCACACACCGCCAGCCACCAGCGCCGCCACCGGCACGGGAACGACAACGGCCTCCTCTGCCCCTGTCCCTGCCAGCTCTGGCCAGAGCTCTTTTGACAAAATCACGGCATCCACAGACGCCATGCTGGAAAAAGTGCGCAACGACCCCAACCTCAGCCCCACGGAGCGGAAGCTGAAGGAATCCAAAATCGCGCTGATGAAGATGCAGATGATGCAAAGCGCGGCCCAACTGGATTCCTTCAGGGCCTCACATCCGCCACCGCCCCCTAAATCCGCAACCATCATCACGGCCCCCATTTCACTTCCAGCCGCCCCCGTCACCGTGCCAAATCCCGACCCGGCCCCGATCCCAGCGCCACCGCCGGGGACCAAGGTGCCGTCGTCCTAGCCAAATCCACCTCGCCAACACGCCAGGTCCGAGAACTCAAGGTTCGGAGCCCCGGCTTCAGCCGGAATCTGCGAGGAAGATGCTAACGGTGCGATCCTCACCTCTCATCGAGGTCCGACCTTGAGACGAGGGTAGCGAACAGGGGTGTTTTCTGCGATCCCTCCAACCCCTTCCGGCTGAAGCCGGGGCTCCAAGCTCGCAAGCGCCTCACGAGGGCGCATCGGCCCGCTTGCAGCCCTCTTCTCATCCAAACAAAAAGCGCGCACAGCCGCTCGAGACTGTGCACGCTGGTTAGTGCTTACCGCGCATGCAGGGCGGCATCACTGTCTGGTCAAAGGGGTCAGCTTCGATTAGAACTTGAAGCGGATACCGGCCTGAGCACCGAAGACGTCGTCAAAGCCATCGGCTTCTTCGAAACCGTAAGTGCCGGCGACGAAGAGATCCAGCTCAGGGGAGACTTCGAAGAGAAACTTCGCAAAGGCGTTCCACTCGGAGAGCACGAGCTCGTTGCTGGTGTAGCTGACACCCACGTGCGTTTCAAAGAAGCCCCACTTGGCGCGGAAGTGTGGGGTCACATACACACCCCAATCATCCGTGCTGATGTCATCGAAATCAGCCAGGGCCAGATTGGCATAGTTGACGCCCACTTCGGTGACGAAGTGGATGTTGTTGGTGATCGGGATGTAACCGCCGATGCCAGCATTGGCTTGCCAGTAGTCCAGGTCCACGCCGAAGTCGATATCCGTCCAGGAGCCGCCCAGGGCGAAGTAGAGATGATCCACAGGAGAGATCTCCAGGCCGAGACCGGCCCCGTGCCCGTCCACATCAATACCGAGGAAGTCAGCGGTGCGGTATTGATAGTAGAGAGACACATTGTCATAGGAAATGAGCACAGGCTCCTCATAGACCGGCTGCTGCACGGGGGCTTTCCCCATGGGGGCAACAGGGGTGCCGGCATAGGTGTCGGAGGCCGCCAAGGAGAGGGCGAGGAGAGCGATGGATGATCGTATCATGTCGTAGGGGATGTGTATAGGTTGAGGGTCGTGATGAGAAACTTCAGCCCGCCTAACAAAAAAGATCGTTTTTTGTTTTGAACATTTCTGAAGTGATCGACCTCTAAGGAGAAGGCCGTCACCACCTCATCGCAGCATCACGGTGAAAGCGGTTGTATCGTGGGTGAAAAAATTCCTGCGATGAGCCTTTCATGCAAAAGGCCCTCCCTGCCCCGTCATTTGACTGGCGTTTTTCACCTGGGCTCGGGTATCCTCGCACGCATGGCCAATATCCCTACCGGAAAAATATCCAAATGGCGCATAGGCTTGGCCATTTTTATCGTGGCCTTAGTGTTCTCACCCATTTGGTTTCCGGTGGTTTATTTGATCTCTCTGGTCACTGTTGTTGGCTACACGACCCCACGGTCAAACACCCCCTTTCCAGAAGCCCATCAACGAGCCATCAACAGCTTTGTCGAGAGCAAGGGTTTTGGAGTCAATCGCTTGGTCAATGGCTCCAAGTATTGGGGAGAACTTTCAGTTCACTTCGAAGGCAGCACCCACTGGAAGGAAAGCATCTGTCTCCTGGGCCTCACTCCCGAATATGGAGACCGTTATTTCACGGGGCGTGTGCCCAAAAAAGAAGCCCTCCTCGAAGCCACCCACCGCCCGCTCACGAGTGAGGAAACAGCGGCGGTAGCCAAGCTGCGCGCCGGAGAGCCTTGGGTAAAGCTGGCGGTGCCGCCGAATCCCCACGAAGACACCACAGATCAAGTCCGCGTCATCGCCCCCCTCTTGGCCCAACAGAGCTGTCTCGAATGCCACCAGGTCAAAGAAGGCACCTTGTTAGGCGCCTTGGATTATCTGTTTCATCAAAGCAAAAATCAGACAGAGGACGCTGAGGAGACGAGCCCCTAAAACTCAGTGTCGCGCAGGTAATGGCTTGGTTTGGAAGGCCTTACACTTTCAGACAAAAGGTTGTCCGAAACGTAAGATTTCCTTCCAGTTTCAAGAGCTCTTTTCTGAGTGAAAGAAGATTGTCATTAATCAGTCAATCACCTAACCTCCGGGCCATTATGCGCCGCGCCCTGAGGTCCTTGCTTTTTCTCACACTGATCCTACTTGCAGGATGGTTTGCCTATAGGGCATGGCAGCAGGCAACGCCAGTTAGTGATGCCGTGGTAGCGGCCCATCCATCGCTACCGTTGGCTAAGACCGAAGCACCCGCGGTCGATGGCCCACGTCAGCAGACACCCGAGCCTGTGAACGTGATCACTGAGGCTCCAAAGGCGTCCACGGATCTCGACCTCCCCTCACGCTCGGAAAAAGAAGCCTTCCTTCAAAACGCACGCCGGGTGGAGGAGAGGGCGACAAGGCCTGATGAAAAGGGACGCTACATGCGCAAACGTGTGGTGGAGGCGGATTTCAAGTATCCGCTGCTGCGCATCGAGGAGCAGTGGGTAAAGGACCCCGCCACGGGTGAAGAAACCCTGCAAGATCAGCAGATCATGGTCGCGGATCATTTCCTGGTGACGCTGAAAGAAGGTGTGACACGTGAGTCACTGGATGAACTTTTAGTTAGCCTCAGTGGCAAGGTGCGGCGGCACATTCCGAATTCCCAGACCTACTTGGTGGAGATCGGCAGTGCAGGCTTGGATGCCTTTGAGCTGAAGCTGCGAGACTATCGCCTCCAAGGCGCACCGATGAAAATCGTGGAGCCGGATTACGTGGTCTTTGCCTCACTGACGCCGAATGACCCCTCGTATAGCTCTCTCTGGGGCCTGAATAACACCGGGCAAACAGGTGGCGTGGGAGATGCGGACATCGATGCCCCCGAGGCCTGGGAGCTGTCTCGGGGCAGCGCCAACGTGGTCGTGGGGGTCGTGGATACCGGCATCGACTACACGCACCCCGACCTAGCGGCCAACATGTGGACGAACACCGATGAGATCCCCAACAACGGCGTGGATGATGATGCCAACGGCTACATCGACGATGTCTATGGCTGGGATTTCGTCTCCAATGACAAAGACCCGATGGACGACCACTACCACGGCACCCACTGCGCGGGCACCATCGGGGCTGTGGGGGGGAACGGCATCGGGGTAGTCGGCGTCTGCCATACGGTGAAGCTGATGGCACTGAAGTTTCTCTCCAGCAGCGGCGGCGGCACCACCTCAGACGCCATTGAAGCCGTGCTCTATGCCACGGCGAATCAAGTGACGATGACCTCCAATAGCTGGGGCGGAGGCGGCTACTCGCAGACACTGAAGGACGCCATCGATGCCGCCGGTGTAGCAGGCCAACTCTTCGTGGCAGCCGCAGGCAATGACTCACGCAACACAGACACCAGTCCCTCTTACCCGGCCGCCTATGACTCCCTGAACATCATCTCCGTGGCCGCCAGTGATCACTCCGATGGGCTGGCCAGCTTCACCAATTACGGGGCCATCACTGTGGATCTGGCGGCACCGGGGGTCAGCATCTACTCCACCTCCCCGGGAAATAGCTATCGCAGCCTCAATGGCACCTCCATGGCCTGCCCACATGTGGCGGGGGCTTGTGCCTTGATCAAAGCCGCCCGACCAGGCCTCTCCTGGCAGGATGTCAAAAGCGCCGTATTAAACAATGTAGATAGCGTGGCGGGCATGACGGGCAAGGTGGCGGTGAATGGCCGAATGAACCTGGCCCGCGCGCTCATCATCGCGACCGAGCCCTACATCTCCCTCACCAGCCTCCAGCCCTCCGACAGCGGGCAGCAGGGCTCTACGGGAAACAATGACGGTATCCTGAATCCGGGTGAAGACATCGCCCTCAGCGTCAGCATGAAGAACGCAGGCGGCAAGCTCGCCCAAGGCCTAACGAGCCATGTGACCGTAGCCTCCACCGGCAATAAAGTCAGCGTGCTGGCCGGCACCCGGAACTGGGGGGATGTGGCGGTGGATAGCACCGTCTCCACAGGCAACTCGCCCTTCATCATCCGCATCGCTCCAGATACGGTCACCCCACACACCTTCAGCGTGGTGATCACCTCCACGGATGCCAATAACCAAAGCTGGACCAGCCAGGCCCAGCTCACCGTGCAGACGACCAGCACCGTCAGCGGACGCGTGACCGCTCTCACCGGTGGAGCAGGCATCGGTTCAGCCACCCTCACTTACACAGGCACCTCTTCCGGCAGCGTAACTGCCGGGGCCGATGGCCGCTACCAGCTCAAACTCACCGATGGCACCTATGAGTTTCGCGCCACAGCGGCAGGTTACAATCCATCGGCGACGACATCCGTGACGCTGCCGCCAGATCGATCCAATTTCAACTTTTCGTTAGGCCGTTCAAAGATCCAAGTCACCCCCACCACACTCGCTTCCACGCAGTATGAAGACGCTGTAGCCACAAAGACCCTGCGCATCACCAATGAAGGCGACACCCCCCTGACCTACACGCTCAATTCGACACCCCGAGAAAACGGCGCTTCTCTACAGCCAGCCCAGGCCATCCTCATGCCACCACCAGTCTTGAGTTCGTCCGATGAAGCCGCTGAGACGCATCCACATGAGTTTAGCCGTCTGACAAACATCGCTGCGGGCTCCACTGGCCTGCCCTTTCTGGATGGTTTTGAAAGCGGCTCCTTCAGTAACTGGACGCAGGACTCCGGCACCGGCACCCGCGAGGTGGTCACCACCACCGCCGCCTCAGGGAGCAAAAGCTTCCACTATCGATATGATGGGACCACCTCCCACTACAACGGCATCCACCGAGACTTTGTCAGCGGCAGCAAACCCCAGAGCATCTCCTTCTGGGTGCGCTCCGGCTCCACCACCACGCATGACAGCTACGTCGTCTTCACGGATAACACCTACGGCATGGACGTGATCTGGTTCTATGCCCGAGGCACAGGGAATTTTTCCGTTAACGGCTCCTCCGGCGGCGATGAGAGCTACAGCTATCAGGCCAATGTCTGGTATCACATCGAGTTTCGAAACCTGGACTGGACGGCGAAAAACTTCGACTACTACGTGGATGGCACCCTGGTGAAGGCCGACATTCCTTTCCGCAATGCCAGTTATGCCGATGAGCTGTCGCAGATGTGGCTTTACAACTTCAGCACCGGTTCCGAGGCCTGGTGGGATGACATCCGCGTGTTGGATAAGACCTTGGATTGGCTCAAGCCGTCTCCGCTGAACGGCACTCTCGCTCCGGGGGCCTCCACGGATGTCACCGTGACCTTCGATGCCACGAACCTCCTGGCAGGTAGTTACCTCGGGCAGGTGGATCTCAGTTCCAATGATCCCGCCAACCCCACCGTCAGCGTGCCTGCCACCATGACCGTGCAGGCGCTCCCCAACACGCCTCCTGTAGCCAATGCGCAGACGGTCACATTTGACGAAGATAATCAAGTGGTGATCACCCTCACCGGCAGTGATGCGGAGAACCACGCCCTCACCGCCCAGATCCAGACCCTGCCTGCCCAGGGCACCCTGTATCTCACCACGGATGGTGTCAACCGCAGCACCAGCATCACCACCGTGCCCACCGTCATCACCCAGGCTGATAAGAAGGTGATTTATGAGCCCGCGCCGAATGGCAATGGCACTCCTTATGCCAGCTTCCAGTTTGTGATGAAGGATAAGCGCTCGCAATCCACCCCAGCGACGGTGACGCTGAACGTGCGCTCCGTGAATGACATCCCGGTGGCCTTCAATGACTATGTATCCGGTCTGCCGGGAGCCGTGATCACGCCGATCACCGTCCTCAGCAATGACTTCGATGCCGATGGGCAATCCCTCACCATCACCTCCTTCACACAACCTCTGAGAGGTGCCGTGACTAACAATGGAGACGGCACTCTGGCCTTCACCCCCAATGCCAACTTCACCTCCGGTGAGGACAGCTTCAGCTACACCATCAGCGATGGTGCCGGTGGCACGGCCAGCGCCACGGTCAATGTCTCCGTCGGCCTGCTCGCCGGTGGCACCTGGCCCATGATGGGGGGCAATGCGGCCCACACTGGCTACTATGCGGGCTCCCTGAATGGACAGACGCTGACGGAGGCCTGGAATCTAAAAATCTCGCCCCAACCGCTCAATCAAGTTTCCATCGGCGCAGGCAAGGTCTTCGCCACGCCGAACATTTATTTCAATGAAACCCAGCTCTCAGCGGTGGATCTGACGACAGGCACCCTGATCTGGAAAAAAGTCTGGGATACGCAGGCCTTCTCCATCACCGGCCCATCCTATCACGAAGGTGCCGTGTATGTTCAGGTGGGCAAAGGCATCTCAGTCGACAATGCCAAAGTCTGGGCACTGAATACGGCCGATGGCAGCACTCGTTGGTCCAGCCCTTTTTCAGCGCAGTGGGAAGAGTATCTGCCTCCGACGGTGACGGACAGCACTGTTTACGTCAATGGCGGCAGCTATGGGGGCATGTATGGCTATGACCGCACCTCTGGGGGGCAAAGATTTTTCAACAGCAATCTCGATCAATTCGATCAGTGGACCCCAGGCGTTCTCGGGGACAAAGTTTATTCCTTTGTGAAGGGTCAATTCCGTCAGCATGCTTCGCTGACCGGCGTCATCGAATGGACACTGGATCTGACCTGGGATTGGGATGGTTATTCCATGAATCGCACGATGGCGCTGGATGCAGCCACGAACAATGCCTTCGTGGTGAACAATCGTGCAGGCCCAGACGAGTTGGTGTGCATCAATCTGACCACCCAGTCCGTGCGCTGGCGGGTGCAGACGGGGTTCATCGGCACTCCCTCTCTCCTGGGCGGGCGCGTTTATGCCTTCGATGGCAGTGGCAACGTCAAAGCCTATGACATCACCACCGGGGCGCTGCTTCAGACCTACACGACCGGAATCGGTACCAGCGGTCTTTATCAGCCCATCATCACGCAAGACGTGCTGATCGCCTCTTCAAGCACGACGACGGCCATTCATCAGCTCAGCACCGGGACGAAGATCCAAAGCCTCAACGCCGGTGGCATCCCGAGCTTGAGCAACGGCCAACTGCTTCTGGCAGGGACGGATGGCATCCTGCGCTGCTTTGGAGTGCCCGTCAGTGGCAATACCGCCCCCACTACCAGCAACCTCACCGTCACCAGCCTGGAAGATCAAGGCGTCACGCTGACCCTGCCCGGCACCGATGCCAATGGCGATCCACTGCTCGGCATCATCACCACTCTACCTGCCAAGGGCACGCTGTATCAAACCTCCGATGGCGTGCAGACCGGCGCGGCCATCACCTTCGTACCCACGATTTTGAAAAACACCTCTCGCAAGGTGATTTATCGCCCTGAGCCCGAAGGCTTTGGGAGCGCCTACGCCACTTTCAAATACAAGGTTCATGACGGCTACATCGCTTCCGCAGAGGCCACAGCCACGTTGAACATCACCAATGTCAATGATGCCCCTCTGGCCGTGGATGATGTGGCTTATCTTCGTGCAGGCCAGTTTTTAGATTTCCAGCCCACCAGCAATGACATCGATGTGGATGGTGAAGCGCTTCAGATCGTCTCCTTTACCCAGCCGCCCCATGGCACGGTGACGCAGAATGGTGATGGCAGCTTAAGGTATGTGCCGCTGTCGAATTTCACCGAAGGTACGGACACCTTCCAATACACCCTGCGGGATGCGGCTTCCCTCACCTCCACAGCCACTGTGCAAGTGCATATCAGTGCCACCTACGGGCGCGAGTGGACGCAGTTTGGCAATGATGCTGCGCACAGCGGGCGCTATCCCGGCTCACTCGGTACGGCACCTTGGGTGCAGCGCTGGGAATACACCTTTGCCAATACGATCAATCCCGTCGTGGTCGCGGAAGGCAAAGTCTTTGTGGCCCAGAACGGCAGCCAAGGCGGCTATCTGCATACCGTGGCTCTGGATGCCAGCACAGGCGGTGAGATCTGGCGCAAGCTTCTTCCCTCGGGCTCACTCCATCCTCCCAGCTATCACAAAGGCGTGGTTTACCTCCAGCGGGGCAATCATAACACCGATACCCAGCTCTGGGCTCTGAATGCCGGTGATGGCAGTGTGAAATGGAACTCCCCCCACGGTGCTCAATGGGATGGCTACTACTCTCCTGCGGTGAGCGACCTCGGTGTGTATATCAATGGCGGTAACTACGGCGGCATCTATGGCTTCAATCACCTCACAGGGATCCAGAAGTTTTTCTTCGACCTCGCTCAATATGACGAATGGACGCCATCCATCTGGAAGGGGCGGGTCTATTCCTTTGTCGAGGGGCGCCTCATCCAGCATCATCCCGAAACCGGAGTCGCCGAATGGACCCTCGACTTTGGCTGGGACTGGAGTGGCTGGAGCATGGACCGCCTCGTGTGCATGGATGATGACCGCGCCTATGTCGTGAATAACACCGAAGGGGGCAATGAACTGATCTGTGCCACGCTTGCCCCCGCAGGTATCGCTTGGCGGGTGCAGGCAGGGTTCAACGGCACACCCGCCACCGCCAACGGCATCGTCTATGCCTGCGCCGGAGGCAAGGTGAAGGCTTACAACAGTGTCACCGGTCGTTGGTTAAGCGATTTCACCGCCGGGTCAGAGACCTCCCTGCAAGGTGTCATCGTCGTGACCAATGATTTGTTATTCGTCAGCTCCAACACGAAGACCTACATCTTCAACCTGGCGACCAAGTCCGTGGTGCAGACGCTGAACTTCAGCAGCCAAGTCTCCATCACCGATGACCTTCTGTACCTCGCCTGCTCCGATAAAAAACTGCGTGTTTACGGCCGCAGCACGCCTAACAACAAGGTGCCTGTGGCGCTCCCCTCTCATGCCAGCATCTTGGAAGAAGCCCAGATACCGATCAAACTGGAAGGCACCGATGGCGATGGTGAGACTCTCAGTT
Source organism: Prosthecobacter debontii (assembly GCF_900167535.1). NCBI lineage: Bacteria > Pseudomonadati > Verrucomicrobiota > Verrucomicrobiia > Verrucomicrobiales > Verrucomicrobiaceae > Prosthecobacter > Prosthecobacter debontii. Next base: position 261,289 of record NZ_FUYE01000006.1, on the reverse strand, counting down.
ATGTCGTCCGCAGCCTGCCCGCCCAAGGCACCCTGTATCAAACCACCGACGGCGTCACCAAAGGGGCCGCCATCACCACCGTTCCAGCGCAGGTGCTCAGCTCCACGGGGACCGTCATTTATCAGGCCCCATTGGATGTGTCAGGCATCGGCGTCGGTTCCTTCAGCTTCACCGCGCATGACGTCGTCTCGTCTTCCGCCGTCACTTCCGTGACCCTTGACGTCACCCCTGTCAATGATCTGCCCGTGGCCGTTCCAGACCGGCTTGCTCTGGTCCCTGGAAACCTTTTGACCCGTTTCCGCCCCGAATACAATGACCGTGATCCCGATGGCGATGCGCTGGTGGTCGTCAGCTTCACCCAGCCCGCCGCTGGCAGTGTGGTGCAGAATAGCGACGGCTCCCTCACCTACACCCCTGCGCCAGAATTCCTGACCGGCATCGAGACCTTTAACTACACCATCCAGGATGCCGCAGGCGGCCTCGCCTGCGCAGATGTCGTCATTACCCTCAGCAGCACCCTGGGGCGTCAATGGCCCACCTTCGGTGCAGGGCCGGACCATACCGGTTATCAACCGGTGTCCTTGGCCAGCAGCAGCCCGCTGACCCTCAAGTGGACGAACACGAGTGTCGTGAACTCTCACCCCGTCGCCGTGGCCAATCGCCGCGTTTACTGCACGACCGGAACCTCCGTCATCGCCCTCGACACTGTCACCGGGGGGCAACTCTGGAACTATGGTGTGACCTCGGGCACCACGCTCAACCCGCCCACCTGGTTTAACAACGGCATCTATATCCAGCAAGGCAACCACAGCAGCAGCCGCCTGCATCGTATTCAAGATACAACTGGGCAAGTGGTTTGGACCGCACCTTTCCAGGCCCAATGGGAAAGTTATCTGGCCCCTGCGGCCGATGAGACCGGTGTCTTCATCAATGGCGGCTACTATGGCGGTATGTATGGCTTCAGCCACACGGGCAGCCAGCTTTTCTTCCAAAGCTTGGCCCAGGTTTCTGGATGGACGCCGACGCTCTATAACGGCGGCCTCTACTCCTTCGTGACGGGGACCTTCAGCAGCCATCACAAGACGACCGGCGCCAGCCTCTGGGCACTCACTTACCCCTCCAGCTCCGGCACATCCGCCATGGGCCGCACCACCGCCTGTGCGGAGGGACATGCCTTCATGGTGCTTAACTACAGCGACGCCACGCTCGGCACCACCCAGCAGCTCATCAGTGTGAATCTCTCCACTCAGGCAACCGCTTGGAAGGTCTCGGGTAAATACACGGGCACGCCCGCTGTGGCCCACCAGGCCGTGTTTGTCATCTCCGAGGCGAAAGCTGTGCACGCCTATGATCTCGGCACCGGTCGCTTCCTGGGAACCTATCCCCTGCCCGGCAGTGATACCGGCCTCACCACTCAGCCCATTGTCACGGTGGATTCCGTCATCGCCGCGTCGTCTTCGAAGACGTATGTCTTTGACCTGAAAACCCGGGCCCTCCGCCAGACCATCCCCGCCGGTGGTTTCATCAGCTTAGCGGGGAACTCCCTCTACATCGCTGGCAGCACAGGCGTGACCGCCTACAGCGGCTCCACGCCAGACAATGCCCCGCCCATCGCCCTTTCTCAAAGCGTCTCCACCCCTGAAGACACCCGTGCCACGGTGACTCTCCAGGCCGTGGATCCGGATGAGGAGGCTCTCACCCTCTCCATCACAGCCCTGCCTGCAGCAGGCACTCTGCATCAGACGGCCGACGGCACCACGCTGGGGCAAGCCATCACCACCACACCCACGGTAGTCACCCATGCCCAGGGCAAGGTCATCTACAGCCCCCCAGCCAATGCGCATGGCAGTCCTCTGGAGACTTTCCAATACTCCGCCAGCGATGGTAAAGCCATCTCTCAAGCCGCGACGGCTACGCTCCATGTCACCTCGGTGAATGATGCGCCGACAGCTCGGAATGACTCCTTCCAAGCCGAGCCTAGGCAAGTGCTCAGCCCTCTGGCCGTGCTGGAGAATGATAGCGATGTCGATGGGGATGCCCTTGAAATCATCGGCATCAGCAAACCCACTCGTGGCAACGCGAGTTTCAATCCAGAGGGCAGCCTCTGCTACATCGCAGCGCATGACTTCACCAGCGGCACGGACACCTTCAACTACGTCCTCAGAGATGCAGGCGGCCTCACATCGGTAGCGAAGGTCACGATCCTCATCGGCCCCTTTGTCGATGATCCTTTCGCCACTGACCCCGCTTTCTCACCTCCCGGGGGCAGCTTTGATGCCCCCGTGGCCGTCACACTCACCGCAGCAGACCCCGCTGCGGCCATCCACTACACTCTGGATGGCAGCGCACCGCATCCGGCCAGCCCTTCGATAGTGTCCGGCACCACCGTGACCCTGCGGGAAACCACGGCCCTGCGCGCCATCAGCGTGAAGGGCTCCGACGTCAGCTCCATCCGCAATGCCACTTACACCCTGGCCGATGAGGACAATGACGACCTCCCGGACTGGTGGGAACGCGAGCACTTCGGCTCCCTCACCGCCGCTTCGGAAAGCACGGATCACGATCTCGACGGCATGAGCGATGCGATGGAGTTCTTCACCGATACGGACCCCCACTCCGCCCTGGATACCTTCACCGTCAAACCTACCCGCGTCCTCAGCCCCGATGGGGAGGAGATGCAGTTGAGCTGGGAATCCAAACCCGGCCGCCGTTACATCGTCGAGACCTCATCCGATCTGGTGCACTGGACCGCCTCTGAAACAGTTCAGCCACTGCGGGGCACCGGCGCTCTCATGCAGCACACGCTTGAAGCCGAAAGCCAACCCCGCCTCTTCATCCGCGTGCGTGTGGTCAATGAGCTCGATGGGCCTTGAGGAGCTTCGGCACTCCTGCCCGCCCCCTTCTTTTCGCGGCGACGCCGCCACTTGAAGACGGCGGACAGAGTGTCCACGCTCCTCTCTCGCTATGTCCTACGATGTCCAGAAAGGCGATGTAATTGCTTTATGTGCTCCAACCCTTCGCTGCGTGGATTGTCCCCTCTCACATGCGGGGAGAGGGTTGGTTCGATGCTTCTACCCGTTTAAATTTCACTTGGATCTGAGGCTCCGCTCGGACCCCTGTCATTATCAGCCCTACTGCCACGCTGCACATCTCTAAACCTGTGCCGCGATCAGCTTCGCCAGCAGGTCCCAGACTGGAGTCAGGGGAGGGCATTCGCGGGTCGGGCCTTCCTGGGTGATCACCAGCAGCGTTTCATTCGTTTCCAGATCCACCACGGCGACGGTGACGAGCACCCAGCGGCCATCTGAGAAGACGCATTTTCCTTCCTTCTCTCGCCGAACGGTCATTTTCAGCGCATAGCGATCTCCAGCTTCATTGTATTTGATCGTGCGTGAGCTGCTCTGCTTCTGCACCACGCTGTATTGGAAGGCCATCGGGCGGATCTGCAACCCGTAGTGAGCGCAGGCCACCGTCATGTCAGGCGCATACTCATCGTCGCCGATCAAAATGAAGCTTTTGATCGACTGGGCTGGGAGTTTGATCTTGGTGATCCTCGGCTTCTGATCATTGATGATGCAGCTGGTCAGGAAAAGAGAGGTGAAGACCAAAAGGGAGAGCCATTTCATAAGAATGCAGGGGCGGCATCCTGGAGCAAATGCTGTGCCTCGACCAACACAAATCACCTACTCCAAGACATTCCTTTTCCATAGGCCCTCACCGCAGCAGATGGATGCCGCTCATGAAGGATCTGAGCGGGGTGTTGCTAAGCGTCTCTCCCGATTCATCCGGCAATTCCGGCAGCAGGCAGAAGCCCACGCCTTCTTGCTGGAGATTCAGCAGCACGCCTTGGAATTTGGCTTTGCGAATGAAGGGCTGACTCGGGTTATCGGGATTTTCATCCTCCACCTTGACTGTGCCTGAGAACAGGCCTTTTTGGGCATCAATGGTTAGGTTTTCCAAGGGAGCGGAGAGGCCATCTCCCAGCAGCGTCACACGGTTGTTCGCGAGAAGATGAAAGTGACTGGAGATGTCAGACTCCAGAGTCTGCGGATCACTGAGATAGAAAGCGCCATTGCCCCCAAGCTCCGCCACCGCTTGCATGCCAAAGATGAGATTTCCCCCGACGGGTGGGAGATATTGGCTGCCGTCAACATTGAGAGTCTGGAGGGGGAGGCCCTGGACGTAAGCGCGTTTTTTGCCCGGTTTGCTGAGGCCGGTTTTGTTCCACGTCGTGACGCCAGTCCAGCCCACTAAGCTCCCTGCGATATCCGGGCTGCCATCCATGAAGCCGTGCAGGGCACCGCCTTGCTTGTAAGGCTCTGCATGGAGGTCGATCCGCAGTCCACTTTCGTCCAGGGAGTTCAGGGGACGTCCGAGAATGCCACTGCCCGTGATGGGGGTATCATCGGCCAGGCGTCCGGCCCATTTGACTTGGGCCTGACGATTGATCGTGAGGGTCAGGAAGCCCGCACCAGCGGGGGCATTGTCGTCAGCTTCGAGGTCATCCCGCTTCAGCGCGATATGATGCGTGCCTTCATAGCGGAGGTCTGGGGCGGAGTCCGTAAAGGCGCGCGAACGAGCGATGAAGAGAGCCTCGAAGTCAGTCTCGACATCGGCAAGCACGGTCTCACAGTTCCGCGTGAAAGGATCGTAGTAAACATCGAGCGTGAGTGGGCTCTTCCCCTTGCGTGGGATGGTGATGCCGACCGCCGTGCCTTCATGGGCTGGTCCGGCGGTGCCGGTGAAGCGGTGATCCTTGCCCCGGTAGCGGAGGATGCCGGAGAGGCTGTTTTTCGCCGAGATGGTGAAGCGGACGTGCCCACCGCGATCGAGCGGGTCAGAGCCGTCTGCCTGCCGGGGCACATTCCCCTCATAGTCTCCCGCCTGGAGAGGCGGCAGGATGGTCCAGGTGAAGGTGCTCGGCGCGCCCGTACGGCCTGTCTCTGCATCCCGCACTGTGGTAGTGATGACATAGGGCCGAGGCTGGCCGGTGGCAGGGTTCAGGGGTAGGAGCTTGGTGGGGTTGCCCGTGATGACGCCATTGGCATTCATCGTCAGGCCGGGAGGCAGGCCTTTGATTTGGATACGCCCCTCCACATTCAGTTCCAGGTAATACTCCACAGGCTCACCCAGGTAACTGACCAGGTGCAACTCTGAGGCACGGGCATAGGGGCCGTCTTCCAGGCCGAGTTGGGTGGCGCCATGAATGACTGTCTGCGGGCCGTCCAAGGTGTGAAGTGTCACCTCGCAGTCGTATGAAGCGGCATCTTCTAACTGGAGATCTGACAGTGTCAGCTTCGCGCTCTGGGCACCTTGAATGCGGCCGCTACTGGAGAGGGGGCTGCCATGGCGCCGCCATTGATAGCTGATCCGACTGGCCGGACCGGCCACTTGACAGGTGAGAGTGACGCTCTTGCCCAGCATACCCAGGACATAGTCACTCAGCTCACGCACCACGGCGATATAGGTCGGCGGAGCCTCCGTATAACCGCCGCCATTCACGGCAAAATAACGGTAGGTGCCGGCATGCTTAAACTGCGTTGAGGAAAAGGAGATGTACTCTTCATCCGAGATCTGCTTGTCGTCTTTCATCCAGACCGAAGCTACCCTCCCACCGGGGGTTCCATACATGGGTGGACCGATCATCGAGGAGTCTCCCTCTCGAATCAAGCTTGAGCTCGATTTCAGGCTGCCTATCCCGCCGAAGACTGGCGGATCATTTGGCCCCAGACCCCGACCTTTCAGTTGGAGCTCGAGATCGATACCCTCTCCAGAAATCTCCAGCGAGCCGGTGCGGAGGCCCCTGCGGCTCGGCGTGAAGGTGATCGCCTTCAAACCGACCTGGCCGGGGGCAATGTGACCGACTCCCTCGTAAGGCTCAACGATGGCAAAGTCTTCCGGCGTGAGGCTGGAGGTAGTGATGGACAGGCCATAAAGGGTCTTATAACCCAGATTGCGAAACTCCAGCAACGCCTGCCGGGGGATGCCGAGGCCGTCTGCACCGAAGTCCACGGCCTGCCCTGGCGGTAAAAGCTGGGAGCTTCCATCCGGCAATCTCAGGGCGACTTCGACCTCCGCCTGCAGAGGCAGAGCGTAGAGCTCCACCCCTTCGGCACCTCGCCCGCCGAAGTAAAGGTGCTCATTCATCACTTGGAAGTGCTCTTGACTCCATTCTAACCCATTCCACCCCAGCCCCGCTTTCCCCAGTTCGATGACTGGCCGAGTGCTCACCGGAGTTCCGCTGCTGCGCATCAGGTAGGGAGCCCCATTGAGATTGGAGCAAAAGAAAAACAGTGTATTCTCCTCCGCATGCAGAGGGTTGAATGTCACCCCCTCTTTCACTTCCAAGACCGTCATCTCTACCAACCGCGGAGAGGTCTGGAGACAGCGTAGTTGGGTCACATCGGAGCTGGGGTTGTAGAAAAACACTCGATCCATCGCCGCTCCGGCATATCGGCCGTAGCTCGTGAGCAACGCGGTATTTTGAGGCGTTCCATTGCTGATGTAAATGCCGCCATCCCCCCAAGGACTGAACCAGAACACGTGCACCCCACTGACCGCCAAGCTGTTGAGACTCCTCATGCTCTGCGTGAGGATCTCCGTCGGCTCACCGTTCACGGTCAGGTAGCCGAGGGTGCGACTGCTGTTGCTGTTATGGATGCAGTAATAGATGATGGATTGAGAGGGCTGGAGCACGGTGTTTGCAGGCACGCCCGGTAGCGGAGGACGCACGGCGATGTCGGTCACACCCGTCGTTCCTTCCACTAACTCGACGGTCGGCTCCACCTCTGCGAGGGTGATGCCAGCATCCGCCCCCTGCGTGCGGAAGACGGAGGCACGCCTCAGTGCAGAATCATTTGTCGCGATGAAGTAGAGCCAACCGTCCACAATCGAGAAATCCCGAGGGTTGGCCCCACTCCCCGTGGTCGGGCCTGGGTAGAGCGTCGCATAAACCACGGTGCCCTCCGCCGTGCCATCGCTGCGCCACAGCTCCCACCCTTCGGTGGGGGAAAGCTTCGCCCGGAAATAAACATGATTTCCAAAGGCAATGAGTTCCTCAGGCTTGCTGCTGTCAGTTCCTTCGATGAGGTCTTTCACCAACCGAGTTCCCTCCGCCGTGCCATCGGTGCACCACAGCTCCCGCCCATGGGCACTGTCCTCAGCGGTGAAGTAAATCAGGCCATTCAGTTCCACCATGTCCGCCGGAGCCGAGCCAGTCTCACCGGGCCACACATCGGCGACTAAAACCGTGCCGCCGCCGGTGCCATCGCTGCGCCACAGCTCAGTGCCATGCTGGGCATCCGTTGCGGCGAAGTAGATGTGGCCGTCAATCGTGCGCAGATTCTTGGGGTAAGAACTCGCTGGGCTCTGATCCAGATTGGGGATGATCTGCTCAGTGCCAGCCTCCGTCCCATCCGTCTTCCAAAGCCCCGCCCAGGAATCAACGTTCGGATACATGGCCAGATAGGCATGCCCGTTCAGAGCCAACATCCGGCCCTCCGAGAGATCCCAAAGCCCCCCAGGAAACTCTTGAAGCCACTGCGGCTCGCCCCCCTGAGGGCCGAGCCGACCGAGCTGATAAGAGGGTGCCGCCCCGGCTTTCTCCCGGAGGAAGATGAGCTGATCTCCCACCACGACGAAGTCCCTGAGCTGCTCATCCTCACTGGCGGGCTCATACAAAAACTGCCCCTGGTGGGTTTTCGAATCATAGCTCCATACCGAGGAACGGCTGTCCTCAGGACCTTGATAGATGACATCCAAATGCGAGCCACGGGCCGTGAGACCTAACACTTGCTGAAGCGCTGGCATCCCGACAAAGTCAGCGAGGTTCCGCGTGCCCGCCGGTGTGCCATCTGAGGTCCAGATCTCCAATTGCCCCGAGTTCTCGTTTTCCATCAACATGAAAGCTTGCTTCCCGATCACAGCGAAGGTCTGCAAGACGTCGCCTGAGATCGAGTAGAACAACTCTTTCAGCCTCATCGTGCTGGCCGCTGTGCCTTCGGTTTTCCACAGGTAGCGCCGACCTTCCGCATCGGGAGCTTGGAAATAGATAGTTTTGCCGACCGCCCCTAAAATCAGGCACTCGTCGGTGAAAGGGGCGATGCCTAACGCCTGCACCCGCTTGGTGCCAGACACTGTGCCATCGGAAGCCCAAAGCCCAAGCATGCCATCTGCGGGCTCTCGCACAAAGAAGTAGTAGAAACCCTTCACCGTCATCCAAGACAAGGCTTCATAATTCCCCGACGCTTCGCCATGGCCTGTCTCCAGCACCTTGATCTGGACGGTGCCCTTACTTGTGCCGTCGGTGAACCACAAGGATGTGCGCAGATCATCCGAATCCGCGACGAACATCACGCCATTTTTCATCGGCTGAATGAGGGTGGGATAGCTGGGCTTCTCGCCATAACGCAGGTCCGCCACCAGTCGCGTGCCTGCCTCCGTGCCATCGCTCACCCACAGTTCATCTCCATGCTCCCCATCGTTGGCACGGAAAAACACGCGATTTCCGGATGCCACCAACAGAGCATCTTCAAGCCCGTTTTTACCCTCACGGATGTCTTTGACCCTGTGGGTGCCGCTTCCCGTGCCATCACTCACCCAGAGCTCCCGACCGTGGGCCTGGTCCGTGCCCCACATGAAAAAACGGTTCCCTGCCGCCGTCATCTGCCCGGGAGAGATCCCCTGATAATCACTTCCCTCGTAGATGTTTTTAACCAATTCCGGCTGTGCCGCAGGCACCGCCAGCCTCAGCAAAGCCATCACCGAAATCACTAAAAAACCTAACCGAAAAGGGGTTGTTTTCCTCATTTCTGCGTTATGCCAGAGACTCACCCTCCATGGCGAGTTTTTTGTCATGACAATGTATTTTTTGTTTCGGAAAAAATACAAAAAAGCAGGCTTCACCCGCTGAAGGCCATTCACCTCCTCACGGTTATGAGGTGACGGCTTCAGGCGGGTGAAGCCCAAATTTAGATACACTATGGATGGTGAAACGTGACAGAGCTTTCCCTAAATTCTTACCTCAAACCGAAAAATGACCCCGCTAGGAGCGCCTGGCGTGAGAAGAACGATATTTCATGTCAGCTCTAACCTACAACGCAATCCGAAAACACTTCTAAGCATGCGTAAAACCTTGGTTTTCATGCAGCCAATCCTGTGTTCCCCTCAGGCTGCTATCTTGCATTTTTCCTGACCTGACCCTATATCATCTCTGGCCACTGCTGGCCGTGTCGGCAGTGCAGCTCCTCCGAAACGCGCCCCCGGTGGCGTAAGCAGGATGCGGGTGGCACGGCCCCAAAAACAATCGAGACGTCATGAACACCGACCTAACTGCAAGTGCACCTACGACGGCATCGAGCCCCTCGGTCACCCCAGGTGCCTGGCCCCACGTGCTGGCCTGCCTCATGCCGCTGACCCTGTTCATACCAGCGGCCCTCGGCATCGCTTACGGAGGTCTGTGGATGGCCCTCACCCCCGCCTGCATGCTGCTGGGCGTGCCCTTACTGGATACGCTGACCGGCTGGCAGGACAGCGGTCACTTCCGCAAGGAAGACTTCCAGCCTTTTCAGGTGGCGCTGCTGCGCTGGAACACCCGCCTCTATGCCCTGCTCTACATGGCCACCGTGCTGTGGGCCCTGTGGCATCTGAAGACCTACACACCGCTGGAGATCGGCCTCATGCTCGCAACGAGCAGTTTGTTAGGGAGCATCGCCTTCGCCGCCGCGCATGAGCTGCTGCACTGTAAAGATGGGCTGGACCAAGCCATCCAACGGGTGCTCACCAGCTTCCTGTTTTACCCCCATTACAAGCTCATCCACATCCGCAGCCATCACATCCATGCCGGTACCGAGCATGATGAAAACACGGCCTGGCTGAATGAAAGCATCTACAGCTATCTCGCCCGCACCATCCCCGGCAGTGCCGTGCGCTCCTGGCAGCTGGAGGCCCGCCTGCTGCGTAGCAAAGGGGCGGCCAGTGGCCCCGCCCACATCCTGCGCAATCAAATGACCGTCTATGCCATCGGTCAGGTGGCCCTGCTGCTGGCTCTGATCCTCCTCACCGGTCCCATGGGCCTGCTGTTTTACCTCGGCCACATCGTCGGTGCCCATGTCATGCTGGAGTGTGTGAACTACATCCAGCACTACGGTCTGCTGCGCCAGAAGCGGAATGGCGAGTATGAGAAGACCGGCCCGGAGCACTCCTGGGACTCCTACCACTACTTCTCCAGCTACCTCACCTTCCGCGTCGGCCATCACTCGCACCACCACATCGCCGTGCAGCCGTATTATTTGTTAGAAACCGAACCCCAAGCCCCCAAGCTGCCCGTGGGTTACTTCTGGACCATCACCATGGTGCTGCTGCCCCCCTGGTGGAAGCATGTGGCGAATCGGCGGCTGGGCGTGAATGACACCCCAACTCCGGCAGCGGCGTGAGGTGAAAGAGAATCAAAATCTTGTCACCACCGTGCAAATAGCACTCAGAGTCACCTTATTTTCTGATTAAGAAATAATCATCAATGGAATTGTCACTCTGGGAGATTTCATGCATAGATGGCTACACTCACGCCTATGCCCCCCTTTTGTGCACATAGCCCTGACTTTTCCCTAACCCTCACACACCGTCGAGGCCTATGCGGCTGGCTCACCGGCGTCGGTTTAGCCCTCGCTGTGGCGACGGGGATGCAGGCGCAAACAGCGGAATTAACGCCCATGGGGACGTTGACCCCGGGAGGATCCCCGGCTTCTGCCGTGCAGATCGTGGGCACGCCGGAGAATCCCGTCATCATCGGCAGTTTCAACAGCGGTGGTTTGGCCCAATGGACGCCGGAAAATGGCTGGCAAGTCATCACCACTCAGTTCAATGGCTTGGGGGATGTTTCGGCGGATGGCTCCAAACTGATCGCCTTTAAAAACAACGGCCCTAGCGATCCCCCAACGACCCTGCTTGACCGTCCGACGGGCCAGCCCGTGGACGTGCCTCCCTATCCCGTGCCGGAGGGGCATGAGGTGATTGAGTTCACGCCCGATCTCTTTTATGGGAATTCCAGTCTGGTGGGTCGGGTCTATTATCGCCCCATCGGCAGCTACACAGGCGGCGGCTCCCGCACCTTCCGCTTGGACCTAGACACGGGGAACTATGTGACCTTACCGATCGTTTCAGAGACCGGTAATGCGCTGGGGCGGATCCAGGCCGTCAGTAAGGAGACGGGCCGCTTGGTTTTCCATACCGGCCATATCCAGAGCCCGCCGCGCATCGTCCTGCTGGATGTCGATGGTTCCCAAAAGGAGGTGATCTGGAACGACCTCAGCACGAGCGAGTTTCCTATCCGCGAGTATTGCATCTCCCCCAATGGCCGGTGGCTCACCTGCACCAGCCGTCCCTTGGGCGAGATTCCCCTGCTGAATGCCCCCACCACGATCCAACGCTGGGAGGTGGACAGCACGCCGGTGGGCTACCGTCGGTTAGGCCAACCCTACGGGGGTTCAGATGCTACAAGCTGGAGAAATGTCTCAGCGATCCAGAACCAGGGCGCAGCCTACGGACAGACTTACGGCTTCCCAGCCCCGGGTGAAAACCGGTTCCAGCAAACCTGCGTGTGGCATGCGACGGAGGCAGACAGTCCCCGAGTCGAGCTTCGTGAAGCGCTGGAAGAGCACTACGGACTCAGTCTGCCCAACTGGAGATTTTTGTCGGTGACCTGCATCAGCGCCGATGGCCGCCGAATCATCGTGAGAGGAGTCTTCAACGGCGTGACTCAACAGGCGCTGGTGACCCTCTCCACCCCTCTGCCAGAACCTACAGAACCCGCACAACCCCAGCTCTGGGCGAGCACGGGCAGAGCGGACAGCCGCACGTCGTTGGATCTGACCTATGCCTCCACCGCCCTGGGAACCAGCAACCGCCAGGGCATCCGTCTGAACAATACGGGGGATGCTCCATTACAAATCATGGACGTAGAGATCACGGGGGAACATGCCTCTGAGTTCTCCTACTCCGGTTTGAATGAATCTGGCTTCATCGCTGTGGGAGAGGCCGCTTCCCTGTCGATCCACTTTACTCCCCAAAGCCCCGGCACCAAAACGGCGGTACTGAAGTTTTCCACCAATGATCCGCTCGCTCCAGAATTCACGGTCAATCTGGCTGCGGAAGGTCCTTCCCCCATTCTTTACTTCCGTCCGCTAAAGAACGCCGACGGCACCTCCGTCAGCTTCGACGCGGCTGTGGGGCGGAGTGTAGAGGCGAGCCTCCTTCTGCGAAACAATGGCAACCAAGAAGCCGTGGGCCTGGCCTTGGAGATCGCGGATATCGACCTGCCAGGCTTGGAGATCGTGACGCCGATTCCCGAAACCCTGGCTGTGGGAGAAAGCCTCACGGTGACGTTGCGCTTCACGGGCACGGAAGCAGGTGAAGACGAGGGACGGATCACCTTGCGCTACGACCACCCCGTCGCCCAGCCCACGTCCCTTCAATTGAACCTGAAGGCATCGACACCCGCCGTCCTCACGGTCAAAGATGCGAACGGTCATGGGCTCCCGTCCGGCACAGGGGTGATTGATTTCGGCACGGTCACCGTGACTCCCGGTTCCAGCATCGTGCAGAGTTATTCGGTCCAGGTGGTCAGCAGCGAATTTGTGGGGCTCACCGCCACCATCCAAGGTGCGGACCAATCCAGTTTCCGCTTAGAATCCTCCCAGCAGATCACCTTTGATCCCGACTATGCTAGACAGCTCCATGCTCAATTGGTCATCGATAACCCCGCCCGTCTGGCTGAACCCTATGTGGTGAATCTGACCGGCCTGGGGGTCCTGATCAAAGCTCCTGAATTCTATACCGTGCCCGCTACTGAAGCGAACACACCCGACCTCGGCTATGCCAGCTTTCGCCTGCTGGGCACCCTGCCGATGAGCTACCGTGTCATCCGCAATGGGGATGCCGGATTAGGCACCTGGCAGACCGCAAGCGTGGCCAATCGTGTGAATCTGAGGCTGTCGTTCCCCCATGATGGCTACAACGATCTCCAAATCGAAGTCAAAAACGACTTTGGCACCGTCAAGAGCCCCGTTTTCCGCAGGCTTTCCCTCACTCTTCCCCCTGTGGAAAACCGATTTGCAGGGGTTGACCTCGACTACACACTCTCCCCGGCCTACCGCACGACTCCCGGCATCGAGTTTCACTGGTTTAAAGATGGCGAACCTCTCGTTCAGGACACCGTCGTGACCCCTAGTGTCGAATCTAGAATCTACTTCCGTAAGCCACGTGTCTCAGACTCCGGGCGCTACAGCTGTGTGCTCAAGGTCTCGAGCCCCTACGCGGGCCCGGACAGCTTGATCGGTAGTCGAGACATCAAGTTCCTCGGTGCGCCGGAGGTGGTGCCCTTTTCACTGCGCCCCGCGCGGGCTCTAGAGCCCATTCAGTTCATCCTCAGAGCCAGTGATGATCGCCTGATGGACACGAGTTTCATCGTGACGGGTCTGCCTGCCGGACTCCGTGTCTATAGCGGCGGCGTGGTGGAAGGCCAGATCTCCGCCAAAGCTGCGCTGAAGGAAGCCCGGGAATACACCGTCACCGTGCGGGCGAAGAACTCCCGAGGCACTGGCAGCCCTTACCAAGTCATTTGGCGGATCGAGCCTTTCCAGGAGGATGTCGCCGGCACCTTCCATGGCACGTTGAGCCGCCACGGCTATTTGGATGATGATCGCCAGCTGGGTGGCAGCGTGACGCTGACCCTGAACAACGCCGGGACCTTCAGCGGCCGTTTCCTCATCGCAGGCAGCCCCGTCAGCGTGAAGGGTGCCTACGCCAGCCCACCCCTCACTGGCGGCCCCACGAGCTATGATCCGCCTCTGCCCGAAGGCATGACGGTGCCAGCCCCTGATGCGCCGACCTTGATCGGCGGTGAGGCCGCTCCTTTTCGAGCGAATGGTCGCACCTATTATTTCACCTTTGGTCTCGATGGCCCCCTCTTGGCTGGCAGCTTCGGCTCGACGAACGTCACCGGCTATCGCCAAGAGGCGGCTCCGGCAAACCTGGTGGATGGCAAGAAGGCCGGAAGATATCACTTCCAGTTAGGCATCGAAGCCGATGAAGAGGAGCCCTCCGAGGTAGCTCTGCCTGAAGGTCAAGGTTTTACCACACTGACCGTGAACCCCTCCGGCGTGGTGAGCTGGGCAGGCAAGCTACCGGAGGGCACCGCCTTCACCGGACGCAGTGGCATGGCCCACCTTCAGCTCGATGGGCAGCCCGAAAGTTGGATCATCCCCATGCATCAGACGATTTATGCCAAGCAGGGTTCTGTGCAGGGGCACTTCGCCTTTCAAGCCGAAAACCCCGTGGGCGAAGCCCTGCTCGACTGGAACAAAACCCTCGGCAAAAAAGCCGATCGACTCTACCCTAGCCTTCCGCTCACCGTGCTGAAAGGTGAAGGCAGCCGTTACCAGGTGATCAAGGGCGAGCCCCTGCTGGGAGGTGCCTTCCACTTCGACGAGGAGTCCAACCTCGCCGATGGGCAACTGCGACTCCAGTCCTCCACCCTGCTGGAAGATCTGGACCTCTCCTTCACCCTCACCACGAAAGGCAAGAGCACTCTGGCCACCCCCGCTCCGCTCAGCCGCCCGAGCCTGAAGCTAACCAGCAGCACCGGTCTCTTCAGCCTGAGCAGCCGCCTGACTCAGGCCGAGACGGCCGACCGTGCCACCAGTGGCCAAGCCCTGTGGATTCCGCACCTGGAAAAAGCCGCCGGTTACTTCACCCTACCGGAGGTGCCTGATGCCGAGGCCACCCCACCCACCACCAGCAAGACGGCCCCCATCCGCGCAGGGCTGCTGGAGGTGCAGCCGATGCAGGAGCGGTGACGGAGAGCGTGAGGTTGACTCAGCGGTTCTAGCTGGAGAAAAAGAAAATCTGCCCCGACGGTAACATCGCGCCGGGGAATCCGCAGTGAGGGGAGGACAGGTCATGCCGACCCGTCCTCACCACATTCACTGCCATGAAGCTCTCCCACCTGCGCCTCTCACTCCTCAGTCTCGGTTTCCTGCTGCCCGGGCTCACCCAATGCACCACGCCCGGCACCGTCAGCACCCGCACGGGCAATGTCGCCGCGACAGGCGGCAGCTTCGCCAGCGGGCTCGGCAGTTTTGCTGAGACGATCCTGGATATCCCCATGACCATCCTCTCCATCCCGGCAGATATCTTGGGAGATGCTGGCACCATGGGGGCCGTCGCCCAGGCCGCGAGTTCGTATAACGATAGTTACGCCTCTTCCTCCTACGGCAGCGGCTCCAGCTATTCAGGCTATGCAGGGTCGAGCTATGGAAATACCGGCTCCACCTACGGTAGTGGCTCCAGTTACGGCTCATCATCCTCACCCAGATATGCCAGCGCCTCCAGCTCTGAAACCACGTATACGGGGGTCAATAAGCGCCTGCTCGGCACGGGAGCGGATGCGCCGGATGAAGCTCATCCTCAAAGCCAAGCCGACGATGACAATGGATACGAAGAAGGGTTGCGTCAGTTTCGTCTCACCCAGCAAAGAAAAGTCGAGGCTTACAAGCAAGCCGCTGCAGCCCCCAAGAAAGCTCCGGAACCCACCCTAGTCTCCAAGCCAGAGCCCACCGGATTTTCGGGCTACAGCAATGGCTACTTCTACGAGAATGGGAAGGTCGTCGGAATAGGGGGCTATGATGAGAAAACTAAAAAGGGCTGGCTGGCGCGGTAATCAAGCAAACGGAGGAGGCACCGAGCCCACAAAGGGGACTGAAATTGCCCCGTAGTTGGATTCGCTAAAAACACAGCGAATAGCAAATGCTGCTTGGCAGGGCAGGCAGACCCTGATAAAGACATTCCCTGCGTAGCCTGATCATCCCGCGTAGTCGGATCAGTAGACTATTTCACCTCCTTCTCTCGTTTATGAAGACCTACTCACCGGCCCTGGAACCTTTGGAAAAACGTCTCGCCCCGGCAGGGGTTGCTGTCTCCTTCACCGGTGGCGCGCTCAAGATCACAGGCACGGATGCCGATGATTTCGTCATGGTGGAAAAGACCACCGATGGCTTTACCATCAGTGTGGCCAACGGCTCAATGATCAGCTTGAATGGCGGCGCAGAGCAGGAATCCGTGCAAGTCACCGGCGCCATTACCAAGGGCGTGCAGGTGGATCTCAAAGGCGGTAACGACACCCTTTCATGGGATGAAGTGGACCTGCAGGGGAACATGACGGTGGCCATGGGCGCGGGTGACAACGAGACGAACCTGACTGACACGGTCATCTCTGGGAACCTGAGCGTCACCGGCCTGGAAGGCAAGGATAGCGTCAGCCTGCAAAGCCTGATGGAAGTGACTGGCACCACCGCCCTGAATCTGGGGGACGGCACCAACTTTCTCGCGAGCTATGCGGAGACCTCTTTCGGTAAAGGCTTAACCTACATCGGCGGCAGCGGGCTTGATGCCGTCTGGCTCACGGGCTCTTCCGTGCGCATCGGCGGTTTATTCGATGCCAAAATGGGCGCTGGAGACAGCGATATTACCATCGACGCCACCACCTCCTTGTTGAAGGGTGTCAACGTCCTCACGCTCGACCACTCAGGAGCGGCAGAGAGCGCAGACTTCTCATTGCTGAGCCCTCAGGCGAATATCTTGGGTCCAGTCACCATCAAGAACGGTCTGGGCCCGAGCACCACGAGCATCCAGACGGACTTGCTCAGCGCGGGTAAAATCAGCATCACCAACCAAGGTGGTGGGCTGCAGAACAACTCCATCAGTGTCTCGACGGATGGGGTGATCAATGGTGGCCTCACCATTCTCAATGGCTCAGGTTTCCAGACCAATTTCCTTTCAGGCTCTCTGAAAGTGGTGGGTAATGTGTCTGTGACCAATGCTGCTATCACGGTGGCGAATCAGACCGTCAGCACCTTGATCGCGGGTTCTGGCATGGAAATCACCGGTAACCTCAGTGTGATCAACAAGACCGCCGGTGTCACCAACATCAGCGGCTACAGCCTTGAGGTGACCAAAGGGATCACGATCACCAACGGAGACCTCTTTAAAGACAGCGCCAACTCGGGCACCGTGTTTGGGATCGCTCGCCTGAGTGCCAGTAGCTTGACGATCAAGAATGGCGTCGGCAGTTACACCAACCAACTGAATGGTGGTTATTACCAGATCGCAGGAAACTTCACGATCATCAACGGTGCCAATGTGGACGGGTCCGTCCTCACCTCCCTGAGTGTGGGGAGTATAGACGTGGGAGGTGCCTTCAGCATCACCAACGCAGGTGGAGGGACTCAGGTCAACCAAATGGCAGGAAGCAGTCTCCACGCCAGCAGTTTAAAAATCGTCAATGGCCATGCAGCAGACACCTTTGTGATGGGCACGTATCTGAGCATCAGCCAGATCAATCTGGACAAGGATCTCACCATCACAACGGGCAATGGTAAGAGTGAGGTGAGGGTGACCGGTTCCAGCTTCGACATCGGTGGTAAAGTCTCGATCGTCACGGGCAACGCTAGCGACGGACTACGCAACACGGTCAGCCTCGGAGGCAATTTCGTCTCCGTTGGAGGCAGCCTGAATATCACGAATGGCAATGGCCTCTTTGACACCGAAATCATCATGAACAGCCTTAACGCCAAAGGTGCGGTGACGATCAATGGCGGCTCAGTGGCTACGGGTATCAATAGTTACGCCATCGGAGTATCCTCACTCACAGCCGGCCCACTCTCCATCACCAGCAAGGGAGGCGACACTAGGACCGCCTTTGAAGGTAACAATTTCCTCATCCGAGGAGCCCTCACCATCACTCATGGTGAAGGCACGAAGAATGTGAGCCTGGACGTGGGCACCCTGCGCACGGGAGGTAACTTCGCTCTGAATCTCGGCAAAGGCCAAAGCACCACCGCCATCGAAATCGGCTTCGGCGGGATGAACGTCGGAGGTGCCTTCCTCTTGAATGCCCTCGAAGGCAACGACACCTTCGGAATGTTAAGCGAAGGAAACATCAGTAAAGGCATGACCTTCAAATTCGGGGCAGGCTCAGTGGACGCGACCCTCCAAGCGCAGGAACTGATGCTGGGCAGCCTCAACATCACCCATACCACGGAGCAGAATACCAACTTCGAAATCTCTGGTGTGCGCGTCAATGGAGCCAGCACCATCACGGGCAGTAAGGGCGGAGATGACGTCCTGATCAAAAGCTCCACCTTCCGCGGAGCCCTGAAAATCGACCTCAAAGAAGAGGCCGATACCCTCGAAATGAACGGCAACACTTACCTGAATGCCGTCAATCTTCTCACTGGGGCCGGAGCAGACACCGTGAAGTTGGCCGTCTCGGCGGCGTCCACTCCCGCCAACAGCTTCTCCCGGTCGGTGCTCGTGGATCTCGGCGCTGACGATAACACCCTGAAGATGGGCATCTACACCGACTCTTCCCCCATCAACCTCTTCCACAACACCGTGAAGATCATCAGCGGCACCGGCACCACCAGCCGTGAGCTCGGCAGCAACGTCTTCTATCATAGCGATCCGCAGTTTGTCGGCACCTTCGCCGACCTGCCCGTCCCTCCGTGAGCCTCGGCTCTCTCGACACCTCAGTGGGCCTCCCTCAGCAGGTAGGCCTGTTCATCCTCAGCCAGCCCGCTCACCTCACCGTGAGCGGGCTTTTTGTTAGGCCCAGACCAGCTTACCTCTTCTGTCGACATGCATGATCACCTCCTCATCGATTGGATTTGTCACACTTGCAGCCAGACCGGCTAATCCCGCCTTGACCCGTTAACCCAGGCGGCAACACAGTCCCGAGTCGTCTCCGCCTCCCCCATCCCTTTCCCAGCCATGCCCACCACCTACGAACCGCAAGACACACCCTACGTCGTGGGGGACCAACTCACCCCCACCGTCAAGGCCGACTCCGGCATGGCCGGCCTGCAAGCCAGCGAGGTCTTCCACGTCACCTCCAACCAAGCCATCGGCTCTCATGGTGAAGGAGATGCTTTTGCCAAGCGCAGCTTTGGCACCAGCGCCTCCAACCTCCGCCAGCAGATCGCCAGTGCCGGGAGCCCTGAAGCGGCCGAACAGCTCAAAACCAAGCTGGAAGACCGCCTGGGCAAAGACCTCCAGAATGCCGGCAATGCAGCCCCGCTTTTCTTCACCGCGCAGCAGACCGATCAGATCACCAAAAACATCGATCCCCAAAAAGTCGATGTCGTGCCCGACTACGGAGTGCTCACCCCCAAGCTGGCCACCCTGAACAACCGCGCCGTCATCTGCTCCCAGATCGACAAGGCCCTCGACCTCAATATCCTCTCTGAGGAAAAACACGGCCTCTCTGCCGAGGGGCAGCCCCTCAGCATCAGTGGCCGCGCCCCTGGTGTCGCCGTGCTACAGCGCCCGGAAAGCCTGATGGATATGGAAAAGGTGCTGGACGTGAAATACGACCGCCCGGAGATCCAGCGCGGCCTCTCCGACCTCGAAGCCCTGGACTACATCACCGGCCAGATCGACCGCCACGCAGGTAACATCTTCGTCGATCCCCAGACTGGGAAAGTCACCGGCATCGATAATGACCTCGCCCTGCCTGAAGTCAGCCGTGCCGAGATGCTGAAGGACAACATGCTGGCCACCAAAGCCGTGCGGAATCCCCCGCTCTACATGCATGAAGAGACCGCCGCCAAAATCGAGGCCATGACGCCCGAGGCCCTGGGGGATGCCATGCGCCAGGCCAATGACCTCTGCCCAGATCCTGCAGGCAAAATCTCTGAAACCGCCATCGAGGGAGCCCAGCAGCGGCTGGTGGAAATGCAGGGCCACATCCAGACCATGCGTCAGGAGGGCCGCATCGTCCCAGAATTTGACAAAAACACCTTTGAAAAAACCCTCCAACACCAGCAGGGCGTCATTGATCAAGACATCGCCCAAAAACGCGCCAACACCCCGGTCGCTTATCGCCAGGAAGGTGCCCACACGACCAATGAACTGAATGGAGCCCCCCGCACCTCCTACCTCGGCAGCGTCGCCATCGAGCAGCAAAAGACCGACCTCATGAACGCCCGCTATCAGCAGCGCGAGGTCATCACCGGGCCGGAGAAAACCCAGCTCGTGCCCACCCCGCTGGAGCAATACCAGATCGAAAAAACCGCCCTCAAAGAAAAATTCCGCACCGACCCGAGCACCCACGAATATCCCAACGTAGCACAGGCAGGCGTGCCAGACGCGATCGCCAAGCACGAAGCCGCCGAAAACAGAGTGCAGCAAGCCCGCCAACAGCTCGCCGAGGTCCAGAACCCGCAACAAGGCGCGGGCGGCTGGGCCCGAGCCTCATCCCCGGCGGCCATTGAACGCGCCCAAAAAGAACTCGCCGATGCCCTCAAGGAAAAAGTGCAAACCGGCAAAGCCCTGGATGCCGCCCTGGAAAAGTCGGTGGAGTCCCTCAAGCCCCAGATCGAGCAAAACGCCGTGGCTTCCCACAAGGCCAATCTCCAAGCCAGCACTGTGAAGCTCGCCAATGAATACGGCGCTCAAAAAATCGAACGCCATGAAACCAAAAAAGAACTGCGCGAGGTGGAGGATCGATTGAAATTCCTTCCCAAGAACGAGCGAAACGAAGCTCTTCGAGAGCAGCTCGAACACCAACGCGGTCAAATGCAGGCGGATCTAAAGAAGATCGAAGCCAAGCTCGACAAAACCAAAGATAAACTCATCGACAACCATCAGCAACTGGGGGAACCCATACCCTCATACCTCCAGAGCACCGGAGACAGCTGGAAAACCGAAGTCAAACAGGGACGCTCCCAAAACGCAGGACAAAACATCCTCAACAACCAGAGCAACGCCAACCAGCACAACGAGCCCAAAGTCGCCCCCGGCAGCCACCGCCCCAAACTTTAACCTCCGACTTCCCCTCCCCCGCTCTGTCTTGACACCCCACGCGCTTCATCATAAGGAAAACACCGCCGGTTAGTTCCATCCTTCATTCACTCCCGATTCCCCATGACCTACCACATCGCGCGCGACGGCCAACAGCAAGGCACCTACTCCGAACACGAAGTCCAAAACAGCCTCAACAGCGGCCGCTTCCTGCCCTCTGACCTGTGCTGGGCCGAGGGCATGGCCGAGTGGAAACCCATCGGTGCCGTCTTTACCCAGCCGGCCCCCGTGGCCGTCGCCGCCGCAGCCCCCGCACCGCTCTTCACCCCCCCCCGCCAGCGCCAATCCCTACGCCCCGCCGAGCTCCGACATCCGCACGAATTTTGCCTCCCGCCTGCCCTTGGCCAGCCTCGGTCAGCGCTTCGGTGCCGCCATGCTGGATGGCCTCATCGCCCTCGTCCTGGCCGTCCCCGCCCTCATCGCCATGCCGATGCTGGAGACTGTCGAGAGCGGTGATGTGGAAACCGTCCCGCCCCTCGCCATGGGCCTCATCGGCTTTACCGGCTTTCTTTTCGTCCTGCTCATGATTTACACCATCTACCTCCTCAGCGTGAAGGGGCAGACCCTGGGTAAAAAGATGCTCGGCATCCGCATCGTCAATAACCTGGACGATAGCAACGCCGGCTTCGTCCGCGCCTTCCTGCTGCGCGGCATCGTCAATGCCATCCCCGGGGCCATCATCCCCTTCTACGGCCTCATTGATGTGTGCTTCATCTTCGGAGCCGAGCGCCGCTGCATCCACGACTTCATCGCCGGCACCCGCGTGATCCAGGGTTAACTCCCTCTCACCCCTCGCCTCAGCCCCTCGTGTGCACCCTGCACCGAGGGGTTTTTCTTTTGGTTAAACCCTACTGACGCCATCGCGGAGCGTCCCGGAGTGCGGTGGCAGAGAGACAAGGCACAAGCCCTTGTCTCGCCGACACCGCTCTGGGTCGAAGCGAAATAACCGAGGAGGTAAAACCCACGTCTTGAGTCCTCCCTCAACCAATATCAACACTTCCCGTTAGGCCAGAATCAATCACTTCTCTCGCCCCCACCAGAGCGGTGTCGCGCTTCATCGCTTGCCACCGCACTCCGGGACGCTGCCGCGTCTGCGATGGTGCATCCCTTCGGGCCTCAGTTTTCCAAAAATCAAGAGGGCTTGATCAAGGTGCACTGAACCGCCGTTTGCAGACCTCGATCTGGACAAACTTGTAGCGATGTTCACCTTGATCTCCCCTTGCCCCCAGTCCCTCAGATTTTCCCCGGATTTCTCGGGATGTTCGGCTTCGGGGTCTTGATTTCCATGCGGGCATCATCGGCCACGGCGCCTCGCTGGGACTTGGCGCGCTCGGCGGCCATTTCCTCGCGCAGATGACGCGGCGCTTCTTTCGCGGCGACGTCCTGCACGGGGTGATGCCCCTCAGGATGGTGCTTGGCGATGTCAGCCACCGCCACATCATCACGCAAGCGCTTCACCACCGGGGCACCATCCACGCCGTTCGGGGCGGCTTTCAATTTCTCAGCCTGGGCCTGCTGGTGCTGGGCCTCACTTTGGCGATTCATCAGGTGGTGGCTTTCTTTCACCATCTCCTCCGCCTGGAGCTGGAGATTCACCTGCTGCTGCCGGGCCTGCTGGATCACCTCATCCCGCCCCTTGACCAGGAAGTTGACCCGATCTTTGAGCGACGGTTTGTTCTCCAGTCGGTCCAGCTTGGCATTCGCCTGGTCCAGCGCGACCTTCAGCGGGCCAGCCTGCTGATTCATGGCGGCCAGACGCAGGGGGGCGGAGTGAAGCTCGGCCTTAGCGACGAGCTCGGGGCCGTTCACTCTCTGCAGTTCAGCTCCCATGGCCTCCAGAGAGGCACGGCTATGGATGTGCTGCAGCTCCCGGCCATTCACCTGCTCATAGCACTGCTCTGTGGCCTGACGTAGGACAGCTTCATTTTGACTCAGGTAATCCATCCCTTTCGCCGCGCCGAGGATGAGATTCGCGGCAAAGCGTCTTTTGTCCTCCATGGAGATGAATTCCTCCACCACGGCCTCATCGCCAGGCTCGAACATATGAACCTCCGCCATCGGCTGCACGAAGGCCTGCATGGCCGGGGTCAGCGCCGTGGGTCTCCCCTCGGCCATGCGCTGCACCGCTTCCTCAAAGCTGGCCTCGTCTTTCAGCGAGCGCTCGAGGAAGTTATTCAGCCGCTTGATGGACTTCTCCGCCTCCGGTTCCGAAAAGATGATCCCCGCCTCCGCTTGAGGATTGTCAGGATCGAACTGCATGCCGGGGGAGAAGTCGATGGCTGAGAGCTGACCGGTCTCGGTGTCAAACATCAAGTTAGCCGCGTTGTTCTTGAAGTTCGTTTCGATCAGGCCCAGGTGATCGTTCATGCCCATGGCGGTGAAGACCGGCAGAGACTTGCCGAGAGCCTGGGGAAAGGCATCCGACTGCACGAGCGCCACGCGGTCCGCCAGCGGCATCTTATTGATCTGCTGCCCCTGGGCGAATTCCATCTTCACCACCACGGCCTGCCCCTGCTCCACGTTTTTCAATTGATCGATCTGGCCCTCCACACGCACCGGATCATGCACGCCGCCCTCGCGTAGGTTCTCCAATCGATTCGTGAGCTGGCGTGCCAGCTCCGGCTCCTGAGCCAGATCGGCCGCCGAGATCAAGGTGACCCGCGGCGCTGCAAAAGGAGCTTCCCCTGTGGCCTCCCCGAAGAAGGCCTCCATCATTTGCGCGTTCTTGCTCACGCCATTGGCCACGAAGGACTTCTCCACCTTGATCGCAGCCCCCCCGGTCGGTTCATTTGCAGACCGCACCAGCATCGCGCCATTGGCCCCATCTTTGGAGAAGGCCCACTGGGCCTGATCATCCGCCAGCAGATCCGCCAGGGGCAACTGCGCTGGCTCAGGCATCTGAGGCGGCGGGGCCGCACGCATGATCATGTCCAGCTCAGCAGAGCGTAATTGAAGGGACTCGACGACGTCAGAATCAGGCATAACAAAAAATCCAATAAATCAAGAAACGGCAGAGACAACCGCGTGCCGCCTAACCCCTGGACAGGCCATGAGCAAACCCGCACGCTGTTCCTCAACTACACCCTCCCACGACGAGTGTGACAAAACAAGGCAGAGAAAGTGCCCACCCACGTCTCTTTCACCCGCCGCCGGATGGGAAAATCATCACGAATTCAACTCTGGAGGCCGGGGGGCAGGTTCGCCCCAAAGTCAATACCCCGCCGCATCCAGCTCGGTGCTGAGGTTTTTCAGGAAGTCCTCCACGGTGAACTCATAGGCTTGGCGCCAGTTCGTATCCGTGGCAGCTTGGCAGTAGTTCTCGCCATGACCGCGCACCCGGAGCTGACGCCCGCCGCGCAGGTGCACCACGCACTCGATCTTTGCCTCCAGGGTGATGGTCCACATACCGGGATTCATCCAGGCCCAAAACTGCTGCACCTCCACCTGCAGCGGGATGCCGCCCGCTGCTAGGCTATGGCCACGCCGGGCTAGGCCCTCTGTGAGCAGCGCCTGCACACGCTCCGGCACGGTCTGCCCCTGCACCAGGAGCACATTGCCAAACGCCTGGCCGAAGCTGCCGCGCTGCCGCCCGACGATGCGCTCCTGCGGCGTGCCCTTCTTCGTCTGCCCACCGATGGAGGGGGTGGAGGGTTCATCGGGATTCGTTTCAAACCGCCGCGCATCCGTCACCTGCGTGATCTCAAACCTGCCCCCGCCGCCGAGGCGGCTGCCCTCCGGCACCGTCACCTCCACATACCGTGTGCTGGTGGCACAACTGATGAGCAAGCAACACGGCAGGGCGAGGAGGAGAAGTCGGGGGGAGAGAGCGTTCATAGGGAGTTTTTGGCTCGATGAGTGCACCGCTGATCAGGCCCTTACTGAGGCCCCAACGTCCGCCTCGTCAATGAAAGGTTGGGGTCGCGATCCATCTTTGAGCTTGCGTCCGCCTCAGAAGATTCGGTCAGGTGTGGGCAGCGGCGGGAGGGCTGTCCCCCTCCACCACACAGAGGGCGGTGACGAGGCTGCGGCTGCTGAGTTTCACGGGCTTGCCGCCCTGGCCATCCACGGCCCAGACGCCACGGCCATTGGAGTAGATCAGACTGCCGTCCGATGCCACGGTGAAAGCCATGACGCCGGTCAGCACAGACGTCGTGAGTCCCTCCGGCGTCTGGCGGATGAGTTCCCAGTTCTTCGGCACGGCGGAGGTCATCTCATCCACGGCAGCATCCCGCATCTGCTTTTCCATCCGCACCCAGCGTCCGTGCAGGAAGACCGCTTTCGGGTCCGGCCCCTCGCGCCGTGGCCCCTGCCCTGCTGTCTGCAGCGGCTTGCCAGAAAAGAACACGGAAAACACATTCAAAAACGCCACCACCGCCCGCAGCAGACGGAAAGGAAACAAGAGCACGTCCAGCCCTTGCTGCCACAGCGGCACTCGGTGGAAAGGCACGTAGGGCCGCTTCAGATAATACAGAGATCCGTCACGCCCATAGGCTGGGCAGAGGAAATCATAGCGGTCATCCTCCGCCACCGTCTCCAGGCTCCCTGTGTCCAGGTGGATGCGCTGAAGGGAGGCCGGACCCAGGCCCGCCCACTCCGGGCCATGAGCCTGCCGGGCGATGCCGCTGGTCTGATAGACAAAGCCCCGCTGTCCCTCGGGCAACCAACAGGGGTAGGAATCCAGAGAGTCCCCCTCCGTAAGCTCCTGCACTCCACCGCCGACATCAGGCCGGAAGAGGCCGATCCGGCTATCTCCATGATCCTGGGCCGCCGCCACCAGCCAGACCTGCGTCCCCTCCTCCTGCCGCACATCCAGAGCGGCGAAGCGATGCCTCGGCCCATGCAAGACACGGCGCTCATACTTCTCCGCCAGATCATACACGAACAAGCCACGGACATCCCCCGCATCGATGGCATAGCACACTTGGTTAGGCCCCACACCAGAAGCCACGGCCGAGAACTCGGCAAAAAAGGTATCCTCCACCGTCGCCCCCCCCGAGCCCACACCTCCACGCATGAAAGCGGCCCCGCTGCCACTCCCGCGAAAGGCTTGGCGATCCTCCACACTCTTCAGGCGTTGCTTCAGACTCCGCACGAAGTCGGAGACGATCTCCACCTCACCACCGACTGCCGGCTTCATAAAAAGCTTTCCCTGAGAGATGTAGGCGATGGTCGGCGGCATAGAGCCCGAACCTAAACTGCGGTCCGCTTCGTCTTCAATGGCGGACTCACACCGCGTGCTATTTGACCTCGCCCACGCCGCCGCATCTCCGTTCTTTTTCACAGCAGATCCTTCCGTCCTTTCATGCCGGGCCGATCCATGGGAGCACGCGTGGGTTTGCTGTGGGCCGCTGAGCCGTGGGTGAAGGGAGTACATGCCGACAAGGGGATTCCCAAAATAACAAGGAGGAAGAGCCTGAAAACCATCGCTCACGGCTTTGGCTGGCAAGACGTCTGTGTCAACGGCCCGTTTCAACCCAACCTTGAGCACCTCCGTCCACCAGCGTATGAGAAGCGACTGCCGGATCGACGAACCAAAAATCCATCATCACCTCCAGGCCAAGTGCTCCATAACAACTTCCCGAACGGGCGACTGCGTCATCATTCCGTGAGGTTGTTGAGGTATCGGGTCCGTTCCGCCTTCCGATTCTTGTTCCGCAGATCCATCACCTGGCGGATCTGCTCGGGAGTTAAAAGGGCCAGGAGCTCACTCTCCACATAGAGTTCCAGGCTATCACGGCTGGCCTGGGCATCCTGTTTCCAGCGAGCCATTTGATCACGTGTCAGGGTGAGCTCATTTGCAGGCACGTTTTTAGCAGCCCCCATGTGAGTCTAGAACTTTTCCAAGGTCACATCGTCCACCCAGCCCTTCAGCGGGCCAGAGCAGCCATTGACCACAAAGATCACGTTCGAGCCCGAGGCGTTCACTGGGCGTGCGGGGAAACTGAGTGTCTGCTGCCCCTCCGTTCCATCGGCATTGGCCACATTCACCTGCACACTGCCATCCGTGCGGAATTCCACCTCGGCCCGGATCCACTCGCTGAACTGAAAGTCCGTGGCGATCTTCGCTACCTCCGTTGCCCCGTCGAAAAGAAGCACGGTGGAGTTGCTGTAGCCCTGGTCCGCGCGATAAAACATCACGGCCAGGCCATCGCCGATCTGACCGTTGCTGCGCACGCCGAGACAATGCAGGAAGCGCCTTTGCAGCGAGCCAAAACCATTCACATGACTGAAGGTCGCCTTCACCCGCACGCCCGCCGAGTGATCAAAGCCGCGATAGATGGCTGCAGTGCCGGTGGTCTGAGAATTCTCCGCACACTGATTCACGATCCGCAGCGTGCCACTGACCGCCCCACCGTCCGTCCAGCCCTTATCCACCCGCGAGGTGGCATTCAGCCAGCCATTGCCCACCCCTGCAGCATCAGCGCGGTTAAAATCATCGGTGAAAGCGGTGACGTCTGGGTCTTCGTTTGTGAAGGGCTCGAAAAGCACCTGCCCGGAAAGGATCGGCGAGGTCTTAGCCGTCGTCGGAGGTGTCGCAGTGGCATCTGGCATCTGAGGCAGGAGGAAGAAACCCGCCCCCAGGCCCAGACGTGGGACCAGCATGCCCTGGAAAGCCGCGCTGCGCACCAGAGGCTTGCTGTCAGACGAAAGCTGATCCGCGACCTGAAAACCGCCGCTGAAGTAACCCGTGCTGGCCTTCAAACTCAGCTTGAGCCGCCCTGGATTGGCCTCCGCAGCCGGTAGCAGGACACGGTTGCGTACATCGACCTGCAACGCCACATCCGGCAGGACCGCACTCTGCTCGATGCCACCTTCCGCAAACGACACACGCACATTGGGAGACGTATCTGCCACCCCCAGCACTGCACCCGCCGGAGCCGTGTAGAGCCCCCCCGATAAGGCCAGTGCCACGGGCTCTGCCAAACCGAATCCCTGACGATAGCTGCGCACCTTACTGCTGGCGCTAGGCTTCTTCACCCAATCCAAAACGCCATCCAATGGAGAACCTTCCGCGGAAGTGATCTGGGCTTGCCCGACCACGGAGCCACCCTCCTTTCCATACAAATAGTTATACCACGTCACCCTTCCATCGGCACTGGTGACCGAAGCCGAGGTGATCTTCGTGCCATCGGCCAAGACGCCTGCCCAGCGGGCATTCCCCTTCGCATCCACCTTCAAGCTCGCCCAACCATTGCCCTGGGGAATGCCAGGATCGCCCACCGACTCAGGTATGAGATCCAAAGTCTGCGTGTAATACCCTGCCCACACATTACCCCCCGCCGCCCAGGGATTTCGGTAACCTTCGACGCTGGCTGAGTCTGTGCCTGCCGTGACGATGCCAGCCAACGTGCCGGCCGTGGGATCGAGTTCAAGATCTAGCTGAACGGACTGTAGGCCCTTCCTTGCTAGCTGAGCCTTAATGCGAGGGATGTCACCTGGCTGCATATCGACAAATGCCCTGAAAGGCAAAGCGACGTCTCCTAGCGTCAGTCGGCCACTGACCTGTCCAGCAGTCGTCACGTTCAACTGAAGGCGGCCTCCCAAATTGTCATTCAGGCCCTCTTGGGCTGATACCAGGGCTTCAAAACTCCCGATGACTCCTTGCGGCAGTGAATCGACATCCAGACTCAACACCAGCGGCTCACTACTCCCAGCAGCATTCGAGGCGGACACTGCGATACTGTAGCGGCCTACCTTGGTCGCATTTCCTGAGATGACTCCCGTTTTTGCATCGATCTTCATGCCGGAGGGCAAGCCTTTCGCGCTGTAAGTGACGCCAAGATCCGACGAAACGGATAAAGACGTCGTCGCACTAACCGAGGTCTCCAACTCCGGAGCGACCAACAATGAAGAGGTATTGATCAGACTCTCTCTCAAAATGGATTCAAACCTTGTCGCTGCATCTCCAATCGATTCAGCCTTGTCCAATCCATTGACCACTTTGCGGGCATTAAAGTAATCCGTTACCGTATCGGTGATATAGTTGCCAAGACCAACGCCTGTAAACGAGCCATGAAGCATCCCGTGAGACATGATTCGATACGAAACATCAGCAACGAGAGCCTTATCAGGATCATGCTCCAAATCAATGCCTAAAGAACGACCTAACAAAGAATAGTTACCCCGACCTGTCAGCTGCACATACCCTCGACCACGATAGGTGTAGCCGTCATTTGAAGCCTCATTTCCGTTACCATTCACGCCTGCATACCAGTAATTAAAATAGTCAACCGCTGTTGCAGCGGCATAGGCTGGCTTAGCATCTCTCAATTGCAGGAGCCTCGTATCCCATTTTTCTGGAATCGGTTGGTAAACTCTCCCTGTTTCATGTCGAGTGGTCGCCAAAATATAAGCAGCCCAGCGCAAATGTTTAAAGTTAGCATCCAAAGGCAATCCAGGGTCATTTTCAATATAACTGAGCAGAGTCTCAAGCCCGGAACGCTGATCTGCGGACGGAACTCCAAAATGGAGCTCGTGAAGCGTAAAATAGCGAGGGCGATCAAAGCGCATCAATTCGCCACCATTGACGAGGGTCAATGAAGGGGTTTTCGGTTCTGTAGGCGCTATCACGGTGAATGTATCAATGTTGCTGGGCCCACTTCCAGAGTTCACCCGCACCTGCCATGTGTCACTTTCGAGTCCCACCGTGAGACGGAACGTCATCTGAGAATCACCATTCAAGACCGGCTTATTTTTGATTTTAACAAATTCGTAATTCGTATCGCGATAAGCCACCTCGATGGTGGATGCGTGAGTCAAGCCTTCCCCCTCAAGAGTGAACTCCTGGGCACTCTTGGAACCTGTGACCGTGTAGGGTTTGATGTGTTTCACCTTCGGTTTCGGCTGGCGGCTTTTTTGCCATAGCAATCGGTTCGTCGCCCGTGTGTAGGGATCGGGGCCTTGCCCCGCCCATCCATAAGGATCCACTGGGATTTCACCGTCCCTTTTTTTGACTTCAAAGTGCAAATGGGCACCGACAGACTGCGCCCCGGCCGTATTCCCAGACAGCCCAATCACATCACCGCGAGTGATCTGCTGGCCGACTGTGACATCGATTCTGCTCAGGTGGAGGTATTGGGTTTGATAACCCACATCGGCATGATCCAGGCGAATAAATTTACCGGCGGCGGTGGTGTTATCTGGATCCGTCTTCACGACAATTCCATCTGCTGCCGCACATACAAGTGTGCCCGCCTCTACTTTATAGTCATAACCTCGGTGACCATCATAGTTGAGGGTCCCCGGCCCCGTCATCTGAGTGCCTTGATAGTATCCATTGATGCGGAAGGAGGAGCCGTCAGACTTTTTGAAACTGTAGGGCTTTGAACTCGATTCATTGTAATCCACCACATCCCCCATCTCCCCCGTATAGGCGATCACCTTGGCTTCATCGTTGTTGGCATGATCGAAGACTGAAACAATCTGAGCCGTGTAAGGGTCATACCCACTGAGGGGAAAACTGAAAGAAAAGGCACTTTCTTGATCTCCCAACCGTTCGATCCGAAGCGGAGCTTTCCCTGATGTGGTCTCTGTCGCCGTATTGTTACTCTTATCGACAACGTGAATACCATACCAGTAAACGCCGACAGAAGGAAGCTCATCCGAGAAAGCTCCCTGCACAGGCCCATAACCAGAGGCCGGATTTTGTTTGACCTTCTGCCAATTTCCTCCCTCTGGCTGCCCGCCAGCATCCTTGGTCCGCCACAATTCAACTCGATCGAGGCCACCGCCCCCAGAGTCCGCTACAGTATAACGTAAATTGACGGACTCTCCATCCGATACTGCCAGCGACTGGGCAGTAAATGAAGTCACTGTCGGCAGGGTATGATCCGTAGCGGTGGTCACCGTAAAATTTGTCGGCGAAGACGGCTGCCCATCGGGATTCTTGACCTGGACACTCCAGATATCTGCCACCTTTCCTAACTGGATGTGAATCTGAAGCTTGCCCTCATTGACGAAAGTGACTTGAGAGGAGCTGAGCGTTTTGCCACCTCCGCTCCAAATCACCGACACGGTCGGTTTACTGACAAATCCACTGCCATCGATATCAATGGTCTGAACATCGTTATTAAAATCTGCAACCACCGGAACTCCTCCGTTAATTAGGCTAATCGCCGGGGAAGGAGCGGTCACAGTGAATAATAGTCTCACAGAGTCATTGCTTTCGCCAGTTGCATCCTGCCCAGCCGTGCTTTCCGCGTCGATAACCAGCCAAATGTATTTTTTTCCCACAGATGTGCCTGAAGGAATAATGACCGACCTGTTTTCACTCCGAACTTCGCCAACAGCCATTCCAGATGACTGGAACTCTTTGAGGACAGGATCTGAAGACGACGGCTTGGAGCTGGATGCACTCAGCCTGATTCTTGTTGTAAATGCCTGGGAGGCTGTGCCGCCTTGGTTTTGCAAGTTGTAGGTGACATTGAACGCAGTGCCTATCCCGCCACTCGCCTTGCTTATGGCATAGTTTTCAGGGGTAATATCGGGAGGGAGAATCAGGGGTGCACTCGTGACCGTGGCGTCGTTAGAATAGTTAGAGGGACCGACATTGTTGTAGGCCCTCACACGATAGACATAACTTTCCGAGGCAGCGACGGTGGTATCCACGTAACTCGTGACATTCGCCCCTAAGGTCACCAGAGCCGCCCAACCGGGTGCCCAGAATGGACGGCGTTCGATCTTGAATCCCTGCTCATTGTTAGACGCATCCGTCCATGTGAGTTGAATGGCCTGACCACTCACAGCGGCGGCCAGATTGTAGGGAGTTACCGGAACCGATGGCGGAGCCGGAGGCATGGTGACGGTGATGGTATTCGAATCTGTGGTGCCTTCAGAATTCGAAGCCCGCACATGATACGTGTAGGTCTGCCCGGCATTGAGCCCACTTTGATTGAGGAAGCTCGTGCCGGAAATCCCTGAGATATACAGGCTGCCATCGCGATACAAAGCGTAGCCACCCGCATCGGCGGAGGCGGTCCAGGTCAGTTGCACCTTCGGCCCGGGGAGTGAGGCATCCCACACAGGAGACTGGGAACTAAGAGTAAAACTTCCCGGTCTGCCTGCGGGCGTCGTTAAGCTCGTTGTATTGGTGTATCCTGAGTTCCCTTGGGCATTGTAGGCATACACACGATAGCTGTAACTTGTTTTGGGGCTCGCCGTGTTATCCGTCCAGAAAACACTGCTGCCCGAACCGCTCACCGCTCCCACAGTGGCGATCTGCGACCAGCTCCCACTGCCAATCCGGCGCTCAACCTTAAATCCCTGTTCATTGGAAGATTGATCCGTCCATCCCAACTCCACTCGATAAGCGAAAAACTGGCCTTCGAGATAACCTGGAGTGGCGGGTGTCGCGGGAGGCGCATTCGGCATCGTAATATTCAGCGTATTACTCTGTCGGCTGCCGGAGGCATTACGGGCAATCACGTAGTAGCTGTAACTCTGCCCACCCGTCAGCCCGGTTTCGTTGCGAAAACTTGTGCCAGTAAATGTGCCTGAAGTCGGATAAATCTTGCTGCCATTCCGGTATATTTCGTAACTCGTGGCATTGCTCGAGCTCGTCCAACTAAGCTGCACCGCTGGCCCCGCTGGAGGGGAGGTATCCCAAATAGGTGAGCTGTTACTCAGGGTGAAATTGCCGGGTGAACTTCCTGTTACTTTTGTCATGTAGTCTGCCACCGACCAGCCGGTGGAGTAGCTATCCCAATCCACTCGCCACCAAGTGTAGCCATTGGCTGACGTCGGCCCCCCAATGATCTCCCCCTGCGCCCCTGCGGCGGCTGTGCCAAGAAGACTTCCGCTGGTGGAGGCCGAACTGCGAATATTGAGATTGGCTGAGGCCTGAATGCGGTCACCGATTGTTAACGCATAAGCTCCTGTAACCGGCAATCCCACAGCCCACAGGATCCCAAAAACCATCGGGAGACGAATGTTCATGAATCTTTATTTTAAGGGTTCAAAAAGGCACTAGACCTTTTTACACCAATTGAATCATACACACCTCATTAATCCACCTATTCTTAAATATTGACCAATAATATTCACTAATATTATCAAAACACTCATAAGAACAGCAATCACCGATAATACCCGCGCATGAGCTGGGACCGTGGGCCGACGATCTTCTTGCGCAGATCGATCACCTGAGTGCCGGACCAGCCGTCATGCCAGGCGGAGTCTCCGAACATGGAGAAGGGCTCAAAGGGCACGATGCGCGCAAAGCTGCGGCCTAGCACACTCAGGAAAGTCGGCTTACCGCCCGCAGTCGTGATCACCTTCGTACCCGTGATCAGCTTCCCGAAGCTGCGGCTGAACAGCGTCTCCGTGACGGTGTAGTAAAGGATGGTGCAGACAGCGGTAATGGCGACGTCTTCCAGATGATTCATTTCCTCAACCCAATCCATAAAACCGGAGATATAGCCGACCTCCTCCGCCATGCCCAAGGCGGCGATCACAACCACTAAAACGCCATACACAGCCACGCGATCAATCATCCAATTGATGAAGCGCTTCAGCTTGGAGGCCGTCTCATAGGCATCGGCCAGATTTCCCACCGTCTCCAGATTCACCACCTCCGCCACGGGCGGGGCATAAGGATTCACCGCTTCTTGAATCAGATTCGGGCTGGGCAAATTTTCCATAAGCAGATAAGTAAAGCCCGCATCTCAGCAGGAGTCAGGCCGAATGTCACTCCGAATTTTTCCTCTTCCCTCAGGCATCCCTCCCATGCGAAACTGCGCCCATGAACTCCCGCCCCCCGGTTTTCACACTGCTCGCTTGGTTCGTCTGCGTGCTCGGCCAAAGCCTGTCTCCGGTCCATGGCTGCATTTGGGATAGCGATACCCTGGCCTCTGAACGTGCCCGCTTTCCCGGCATTGACCTGCTCATCACCGGCAGCTTCGCCACGCACTCGCGGGAGTTTCATGAATGGCGGATCGCCCAGCGGCAGAAAGACATCGCCTCAGCCACCGCGATGCCGGAGCATTACGACGACCTCGCCGTATCACAACATAAGTTAGGCCAACATAAAGCCGCCATCGCCACCATGCAGGAGAAGGACAAGCTCGTCCCAGGTCTGTATGAGACGTATTCCAACCTCGGCACCTTTTACATCTACACCGGCGAGCTGCAAAAAGCGCTCACAACCATTGACCAAGCCCTCGCCATCAACCCCAACGCCCACTTTGGCCGGGAGAAATATCAAAAGTGGCTGGTGCAGTGGATCCTAGAAAAGCAGCAGGAGCCGAATAGCCCACAAGAGTTGATCACCGGCTCCACCACCATCGAACCCGTCGGTTTTGCCCGCTTCGTCGCACGCCAGATCTCGGGTGGACTTCCCGCCTACAGCCGACAGAAGCTCAGTCTCTCACCGGACCAACGAACCGCCGCCATCCATGGAATAAGAGGCATGATGTGGTTCGCTGATTTTAACAATCCCCATCTTCAGGAAGCCCTGGGTGATCTCCTCATCGTGGGCGACAGTCAAACGAATGCCAATCGGCTCGCGAGCCTTTGCTACCTGCACGCCTCCCTCAAAGCCACCGATCCACGCGATCAAAAACGCCTAACCATCAAGTGTAACGTTAGCGGTCTTCAATCTCGCGGTTTCGACATCGAAAAGAGCAAAGCCGATCTTCAAAAAGCCCTCAATCACGGTGCCCGCTATCGCGAAAGCGTGCGCCAAGATGAAGTGAAATGGATCGCCGAAGGCCTGGATGCCCAAGCCGAGTTTCAGAAGAAGTGAGGGTGGCTACAAATGTTTAAGGTGGCCTCCGCACATGAATCTCTCACTCCACAATTCGCGCGCGGGAGTATGAGCCAGAATAACGCTCTGGCAAGGCGCGTAGAAAAACCTCGCCATCTTTGGGATAAAGAAAGGTATCACCAGCCATGGGAATGCCAGTTTCATCAAAACGCTCCTTTTCTCCAGGCCGGTTACTCACGGCGTGACCGCTGTCATCCAAGGTCCAAACGGCAGTCACTACCTGTCCCTCTTCACGCAAACTTAAAATTTCGACTTTCATGGCACGTCACTCAAGGTTTTGATTTCTTTGTTAGCCTTCAATTCGGCAGGAAGAAACGCATTGATCTCTGCCAGCTTGAAGTTTCCATATCTACCTCGAGATAACAAGACTTTCGCTCGGGCAAACAACCCCACGATCGCTGAGGACTCAAGATGAATAGATAGCTTGTTTTCGATTTCGGACTGGTTCTCCACAAACCTCCGTAAACGCTCTAGGTTGGGTGCTCCGATCAGTTCCCCCTCTCGAGGTCCGTAGTAAAGTTTGGAAACCACTCCTGGGTTCGCACTCAACGCCATACCGTTGTCAATCAGAGCCACATCGTCCACTTCGCCGGATTCATTCAAATGAACTAGATAATTGTTCTCATGCCGGTCCGCATGAAGAAGCAAGTCATCCATTAACTGCCACTCCTCAGCCAGGGCGTCAGGAAGTCGTATAGGATAACAATCCTGTTTAGATATCCGCAGTGGTTTGGGCAACCACTGAGCTTCCCCGCCTTCGATCATTCCAGGCTTGTAGAGTTGAGCAGATCCTGTCACCCCTTTGTGGGTCACAAGTCCCGTCGGAGGGATGATACTACTGTTCAAGTAATCTGCAATAAGGCTGGCGGCTATCTCTCTCTTCCACTGAGTACCAGGTGCCACGCCTGCACGCTGCCGTTTTTTCACCTCACCCACTTCGGGTTTAAAAACCACGGTGACTCCATTGGTTAGTTTCCAAGCCGAGTTAATACCACCATGAATCTTTTCCGAACTGCGATAGACAGCTTGCTCAATCTTCTGACGCATCATGCTGGCATTCTCAGCCGGATCCTGGGCAGCATGGCTGAACTGTAAAGCTGGCTGGATGCCACCTGACTCGGATGAGGGTTCAGCATATCTGGCTGCCGTCGCTTTTGGAGACGCCTGTGACACGGGCTTCACGGCCGCCCCCCGTGCCCGGTTCATCATCTCGCGCACCTGAGTGTCCAGGTCTTTGCCTTTCAGGCGGTCGATGCCCCACTTGGCCATGAGATCGGTGGCAGCTTGTTTCAGGGTCTCCCACATCTGCTTGAGCAGCGGCTGGCTTTCCAGCAGGCTCATGTCCGTCTCTGCCTTACGGGCGAACCATTCCAGAGCGAGTGCGTCGGCATCCCCCGCGAGCTCCCGATAGCCCTCTTCCTTGGCGATGGCATCCAGTTCCGCGTGGGGAATCTGACTCCGCAGGGCGTCCCATCGTTGGCGATGAATGCCACCTTCACCTAACAAGACGTTCAACCCATCATGGCCAATCCGTTCGTGCAAGATCACGCGGGCCATGCCTGAACGCACGCTTTCGTGAGGTCGAAGGGCGATGTTTTCGGCAATGATGATCGTCTTGCCCGTAGCCTTATCAAAGAAGCCTTCGGCCGTAGTGAGGGCTGCACGCTGCTGATCCGTGAAGGGATTCCGCCGTGCGTAGTCCGAGGCCAGCAGTTCCTGCACACTGCTGAAGATGTGCGTGTTTTTATGGAGCAGGCCGGGCAGCTTCTTATTGAGGAAGCGGGTCGCTTTGGCAACGGCGGAGCTCAGTGTGGTGGGCCGTCCGGATAGGGCGTCACCCACTCGCCGCGTCGATACGCCTCCAGCGCGGCTCGGTGCTCGGCTATAGTAGAGACGCCGTGCAACCGACACCAACCGCTCATCTGATTGCCCATTTTGGTTTCCTCGGGCGTCTCGACCCTCATCAGGCAATACAGATCGAATGCGCTGCCCGGATCGTCCTCCCTGTAGCGCGGATCCTGTGACAAGGGCCCTAAGAAGTGTTGACGCGCCAACTCCACTAGCTCCGGGTTCCAATCGGTCCACGAGAGATTGGAGAGTTCTTTGGGTAACGGGGGTCCCTGTATGGCCATCGATGATGTTATTCGTCGTCGGATCATGCGTCAAATGGCTCAGGTCCACAGCACGCTGGCGGGCCTCGGCCATGACGTAGTCGTGCTCCGCGCGCAGCAGCAGGCCGAGATTATAATCGTGGGCACCCTTGCGCCATCCTGGCACCTCCGTTTTCGAACCGTCATCTAAATCCATCAGTCCATTCAGGTGGTCTGTGCTCTTGTGTCTGAGCGCACTGGAGATCATCTGGCTGATCCGTCGTTTTTTTGCGATTGGGCTGACCGTTCCGTCCGGAATGAATTTGAAACCGTTATTATGCGCGAAGGTTTGCACCATCTGATAGACCTGCGACCCACCTCCAGATTTCTCTGCATTGCTATTTAGACCTGCGGCATTGATATGCACGGTCTTCCTCTCTTCATTGATAACGACAAAAGCAGAGCCGTTCTTGGCTTCTACATTAAAGGCATATCCGCCGGGGAAGCTTTCGTGCTCGCTGATAATATTGATCGCATGATCTTTTTGTGAATAGGCATCTGCCACATCATCCAGGGCTTCACGCCAGTAGCTATTGCGGCTATCACCCTGAGTGGTCGGCTTGTTTTTCCCGAACTGGAAGGCTTCTTCAGACTCCGCCAAGGTGCGATGCACATTGACAACCTCATCGTTAGGCCGGGACTGACGCCCGTGGCTGAATTGCAGGCGCTCGTGGTCTTGCGGCTTCGGCTCAGCGGCCACAGTCTCTGGATTGGCGGAGACGGAGGGGGTGGCCTTAGGGTCCGCTTCTTGAGTAGAAGTTGCCGCCCCAGGGGATGAGACACCAGGCAGCGGATCAGCGGAAACATCGGCAGCGGGATGGGCTGCCGCCGACTCGACGGTGGAAGCTGAAGCACCTGGTAAGGAGGAAGCCGAACTTGAGTCAGAAGACGCACCATCGGCCTGAGAGAAGTCAGGGTCGCCGCTCGATAGCTCAGGCACCTCTGCCGTGTGCTCTGTCCCCTCGATACTAGGGCTCGATTCACGCCCCGGGATGGATCCGGGGACGGTCATCGGCAGACCGAGCACCGCCTCCATGCCACCGGCTTTCAGCGTCTGCATGGGATCGAACTCTTCTCCGTAATAGGTTCCGTCCAACCATTGGGAGCCGACATCGGCGGCCATCCCCTCCAGGCCACTTTTAAGGGTATCGTTCGTTAGGTTTCTCCAAAAACCGCCCTTGCCGCCAGGGATCAGCTTTTCAGGCACGATGAACTCGCTGCCCAGTTCCACGGCGGTGTAAAGGCCCGCCCGCAGGCGGTAGTTGCTACGGATCTCATTGGCTTCCTCAATTTTACCTTCTTTCTCCAGCACATCCGCACGGGAGAGCTGGTCCGTCACTGAGCCGCCATAGGCACTGACGCCCATTCCCGTCATGGTGGTGGTGGTCAGCAGCCCGCCACCCTTCATCAAGGCTTGCCGGGCAGCGGTGGAGAAGAAACCCGCCCCACCGCTCGCCGCAGAGGCGAGGAACTGTGGGGCCATGCCGCCGGCACCTTCCATCAATTCAGAGGCCAGTCCGGCCTGTTCCCCCGTGCTTCCCGGCAGATACTGGCGCAGGTTCTGCATGTGCTCGCGCCACTCATCGCGCTCGGTGGCATCACCCGTGAGGTCATTCCAGGCGACTCGGCTGTTGATGTAAAAGCCGGACCATCCGCGCAGGAAGTCTTCCGTCAGACCGCTTTTACCCAGCCTCTCTCCAGCGGGAGACTTCACCAGGGCATCCATGATGTTTCGAGTCATGAGGATGCTGCGCGCCTCAGGCTTGCGCAGAAAGTCCACTTCTTCCCGTGCTTTCTTCAAGTCGTTCCGCACCTTCATGCGGGTGGAGGATTCACCTCGATGATGCCTGTCCAGCGGAGTGGCATCGAAGCGATCCACCTGGGCTTGCAGTTGAGCGACTTTCGCCTCTGCCGTCTGCATTTTTTCCGCCATCACGGCATCGGTCAGGAGCGGCACGGTGACGCGTGTGATGGCGGTTTCTTCATCCACGTTGCGGTAGTTCACCTGCACATCCACCTGCTTCCCCCTCATCACGGGCTGGAAGGTGGCGACTTCCACCCCATTTTTATCTCGCAGGGGCTGCCAGGAGCTTTGTGTATTGGGCACCTGCCAGAGGCTGCTTGTTTCCAGAGCACGCAGTTCTTCCGCCTGCTTCTTAAAGCCACCCATGGCTTCAGGATTCCCCCCGTTCGCCTCATAAGAGGCCCAAAAGGCCTCATAGTCCAGAGAGCCTTCACCGAAGGTCCTCAGCGCCCAATCTTGCACGGCGTCTTTACGCACCTCTTTCAGCATCGTGCCTGTCAGTTCATTCAGGCGATGCG
Source organism: Prosthecobacter debontii (assembly GCF_900167535.1). NCBI lineage: Bacteria > Pseudomonadati > Verrucomicrobiota > Verrucomicrobiia > Verrucomicrobiales > Verrucomicrobiaceae > Prosthecobacter > Prosthecobacter debontii. The sequence continues at coordinate 222,142 of NZ_FUYE01000006.1, read as the reverse complement.
TACCTTTCATGTAGCGCTCCGTCTCCGCTTCCCCCAACACGGAGGCGGCTTTCTCCTGCATTTGTCGGCGCCAACCATGAATGAACGTGGCTGTCTTTTCGTGAGAAAAGCCCCGCTCATAGGCCATCCCGACGATCTCCTGCAGGGTCGGATTGTCCTGCCAGGGGACGTCGTCAGCCTCCATGCCATACAGCTCACTGGCGCGGGTCTCCCAGGCCTCATGATGAAGGAAGGAGTATTTACTGACCGCCTGCCCGGTGACGGGGTGGAAGACCGTGCCTGGCGGAGCCCTGAAAATCTGCTCACCGCCCCCAGAGTCCAGAACTACCTTTTGGTAGGCCAGAGCTGGATCTTCGTTTTTTTTTTCGCTGAGGAGCTCTTGAGCCAGTTTCACCACACCTCCGGCTTTTTCCGCGCGCCCGTCGGTCAGAGACTGCCGGAGGGTGTTTTTAATGCGCTCCACCTCAGCCGCCCGAGCCGCGAAGCTCTGGGGCATCTGCTGGCCAAAGTGGATTGAAAGACGCGGGGCCCCCGTATTACGGGCACTGTAGGTATCGTGCATCCAATAACGATCCAAGTCATTGCCGCCAAAGATCTGCTTATCCACGGCTTCAAAGGCGAAGCCCAATTCCATGTTTGGATTCTCGACTCTCTCCTCCAAAGCCGACAGGAGTTGATGGGCCTCCCGCTTGCCGAAGCTCAGTCCGATGAAGTCTTGGGTCCATTCCAGGCTCTGTCCCTCGGGGTCGTCTTTGGCATTGTAGTTCTCCACGAGAGTGCGCGCCCATTGAAACAACGCAGGCCGGTCCAGCGAGGCTTTGCCCTGCTTTGCAGAAAGGTAGTGATCCAGCGCCGAGATCATCACCGGATCCGCGTGCCGCAGGGACGGTAAGCCCAAATCCTGCAACTGAAGTGCGGCATCACTTTTACCCTCGCGGATCTGATCCAGATCCAAATGATCCAGGGCCTCTCGTGCGGCCCTGACCTCTTCTCGGCCTTTACGCACCCAGTTGAGGTGAGCGGTCTTGATCAGCTCATCGCGGTCCTGCGGGGCGAGTTTGAGGAAGTCTTTGTCCTTCCGCCTTTCAGCCTCTGTCAGGCTCATCGGCTCATCGGCAGCTAGGTCTTCCCAGCGGTAAAGATTCCCGCGATAACGGATATCGCGCTCCAACTTAGCATAGTCTGCGTCATTGAGCCCGCCAGACTCACGCTCTTGCTGGATGTAGCTCAGCGCGCCCTGGGTATCCCGGGTGTTTTTCAATGAGTCTTGGATCTTGGCCACCCCCTGCTGATAAAAGGCCGCATCAGACTCCTGCTTTAACTGATCCGCTTTGGCTTGGGAAAGCACGCCAGCCTTCACCCCCACACTCAGAGTCGAAGCCAGAGAGCCGCGGTCCCCCGCGGCGGTGGCCTGCTGGACACGCTCCACCACAGCCTGCTCAGCCACTTGATTTTTCCGCTCCTGCACGCGGTTTTGGATCCACTGAGGCTTCAGGTGAGAAAAGACCGCTAAAGCACGCTGCAGCCCCGTCTGCCCCTGAGTCGTCATGCGCGGCGTGATCTGTGAAATCTGCTTCTGCAAGCCTTCATGTTCCTGATTGAAGACGGACATGGCTTGATCCGCATCGGTCGTCTCCTCCACCTGCTTAGTGATGCGGTCTGAGCTGGCCTGAATCAGCCGCTCACCTTCGAGCAGACCGTTCACATCATCGGCATTGAGGGAGTCCTTCTCCTTCGGCTTGAAGGCAGACACCAGATCGGGAGTGACTTTTTCTGCCAATTCACCGACGGCTTGGATCGCCTTACCCAGGCCTGTATCACCGGCGCTGAGATCGGGAGTGTCTGCGGTGTAATCACCTGTTTTACGGAGCGGCACTTGGCCGTTGTTGGCGAGAGGGATGCGTGCTGGCATGATCTCAAAAAATGGTTTTTAAAATTACAATTGGTTATTCAAGAAAAGGTCCGAGAGCCCTTGTAGTCCGTGCTGCGTAGGAGGGTCTGGCCTGAGGAGGTCGGCTTCGAAGAGGGGCTGCCTCCGGCCGGGGCTTGGCCAGACGACGGTTTTGAAAACTTGCCGTAGGCGTCCGAGACGGTGCCAGCCAGTCCGGTGATCAATGAGGCACCCGCCTGCTGGCGCATGAGGCTGGCTTTACTGCGTGCCTCATCCAGCAGGCTCTGCCCCTGATAGCCCAACTTCCACTGATCGAGATTCGCATCCCCGGTGAGGTCGCTCATGTTACGCTGGTGCGCTTCCACGGTATCCGCCATCACCTCGATCGGCGTGCCTGTGGTGGCGACGAAGCCTGTATTGGCTAAGGCCGCAAACTGAGCCGCCCGCTCCCGCCGCTGCTGCTGGGCTAGACGACGCTGATTTTCCGCCAGCTCCGCTGCCTTGCGCTGCCGCTCCATGGCCAGCGCCTTGGCCTGAGCCTCGGCATTCATTTCGGTCTGCTTCGCCGCTTCACGCTGCTGCTGATAGGAGACCACGGAGCCCGCAATGGAAGCGATGGTGCTGACCGCATAAGCGATCGTCAAGACGGCATCAGCACCGTAGGCGAGGAAAAGACAGTGATTAAACATGGTGAAGGCAGATGACGTGTTCGGTTTCTCCAATGACCCAGCCCGCTCGTGCAGCCTCCTGGGCCACGCGTTTGTTGAGGAAGACCCGCAGGAGCTGGTAGTGCAGGCCGCTGTCTTCGTTGATGATCCGCACCCAATCGCGGATCGTGGTTTGCAGGGCCTCCCAGGCCAACCGCACCTCTGAGATTTTCGTTCCTGGAGCCGAGTAGAGGAAATCTAGTTGGATCACGGGGACGTCCAACATCATGAACCCCCAGATGACCAGCACCGGCGTCACCTCCTCCCCCACATACTTTTCACATAAAAACCCGTGCGGTGAGAGCAGGGCATGGATGATCTGATGCCCGTGAGCCACAGCCCATTGCTCGATCATTGGCAGATCCTCCGCCTGCACCTGCCGCACGATGTAAACGGCTTCACTCATGCAGAATCTCGGCGGATTAAGCGGCGAGATTGCAAGCGGTTTCCACACAAACCGCACTTTTTGTTAACCGCCGCCCATATCGAAGTTCAACACCGCGCCAAGGATACCGACAAAACCCGCATCACGGATGAGCAACGTCATCTGAGGATGCCGTGTCCATTCGAAGGTCGTGCTGAGCACATCCGTGCTGCCCGTGTAGCCCTCCGTGGTCAGCAGACTGTGATAGGCCGGGTATCGCTCGAACTGAGCCAGGCTGATGTCCTGCACGCCAGCGATGTCCGCCGGATAAGGCTTTTCAAAAAGCTTCAGACCATAACCGCAGTAGCGGAAGAGCTTCAGTTGCATCCGTGTCAGCCGGAAGAGCTTCAACAGAGAAGTCCCTTCTTGCAAGGGCACATCCAGCCGGGTCGGGGTGAGCACGGAGCTGTAGGACAGCCCCCACAAGGTTTTGGTGGGGTAAGCACTCGTGTTCTGCACTTGCAGCGTGCCGTCGGAAGGCACCGTCATGGCACTGGCGGTGCGTAAGCCCGGCGTCACCACCTGACGATTCTTGAGATGCGGGATGGAGTAAGATCGGCCTCCTCCATAGCTCACCCCCGTGACCGTGATCTGAGAATCCATAAAGCTGTCCAAAAGCTGATCCACGCTGACACCGCTGGAGGATGCGGGAAGACTCAAGGTGCTGCGTGGGGCGCCAAAGACCCACTTCATCTGCTCAGGATTGAAACGCTCGATCAACTGCTGGCCATTACGACGGACCACGAACCAGATCTGATCCGCGTAGTCCCCATGCAGAGTGGCCACGGAGAGAAACTGATCCGGCATGCTCACATCCCCGGTCACATGCCGATGCCAGGCGGTGATCTGCTGCTCACGATCATAACTGAAGCCCACTAGGGCACCATCCTGCCGCACCGCCCAGAGAGTGGGATCTGGGGAACTCTGATAAGCCAACTGCTGGATGCCTGTGCCACTAATGTGCTCTGCCAGCAGGGTCATCTCCGGCGCGGAATAACCATCGATCTCGAAACGAAAGGCGAACTCTCGGAATTTACGCCGATCCCGCTGGCACCAGATCAGCGTCTCCGCGGCACGGATGGGCTGGATCCCGCAGGAGCCATACTGAGTTCTCGGTCTGGCGCGAAGACTTGTGGGCGTCAGCGCGAGATCCTCCGTGCCACTGTCCACCGTCCACTCCTCTCCGCTGGTCCCCACCACCAAGGCCCGGTTAAAGGAGCACAGCCACTGGATATCATTCGACTGCACCGCCGCCAGAGTCAGATCCATCCCCGAAGTATCCAGCGAGCCTGGCATGAAATTGTAATAGTCCTCCACCTGGGAGGCCCACATGCGCGCCGGGTAAGAGCGCGTGCCGGCAAACCAGAGCCGGGAATCATGAAAGCCCACCGCACGCGGATATCCATCCTGAGCCGAAAACGCCGGCTTGTAGAAGATGGAGGTGCTGACTCCGATGGCATTCGGCGGTGGCAGGGAATTCGACGGCATGATGATGCTGCCCTTCACCTCGCGTTTATTCAGGACCCCGGAATTATAGACATTCGACTCGATCTTAAACGGCAGAGCCAGCACCGACGTCGCAGGCTCCAGGCGCACTGTGGCTCCGGCACCTCCGCTGGTGAATTCGACATTGATGCGATACCACGCGCCTGCCGCCGGCGTCTCACCCGTCCAGGAGATGTTACCATCGTGATTATCACTGGTCACAAAGGAGCGGATCTTTTGCCAGGTCACCCCATCCAGGCTCTCTTCCACAAAGATGGTGCCGATCATGGCGTAGCCCTGAGCCCAGTTGGTGGTCAGCAGAAAGTCACCTTGGAAAAACATCTCTTCAGAGACCGCCGTGGCGGTGGTAGCGAGCTTGGCATAAAGACCGCTCGTGCCCACATCCACCCGCCAGATATTCCCCACATCTTCTTCGGTGAAGACATCCCCCGTCGCCACCAGCTTGAAGTCGATGCCCGAGAGGTCCGTATCGGCTTCGGAGCGTGTCCAGAAGCTGGTCCACGTCTGGCCGCGCACAGGCTCATTCCCGCCGACTAAGCCGTAGCGCCCCTGCACGGCGGCGGTGGAGGTATGCGACTTTCGCGATTGAAAGATGCCTTTGCCGTAGCGCACCTTCGCCCCGGCCGGATAGCTTTTCCCAGCCGCCCATTTCGGGATGGCCTCACCACTACTGCCTCGGTTCCAGATGGCGATCGAAGCGGTGTTCTCGAGGCTGGGTTTGTTCGTGGTGGTCGAGTTCACGCCACCTTTGTAACAGGTATAAAGCACCCCATTATCCCCGATCACTCGGGTGCCTTTGGCATACGCAATCCCCGTCACCCATTCATCCACATCATACTGCACTTGCACGTTCACCGAAGATTCGTTCACATCCAGAGTCGGTGCGAAGTCAAAAGGCACTGGCTCCAGCACCCAGCGCAGTTCCTCATGCCGCGTCAATCTCAGGGGATGATGGTTCGGATGCGTCAGGATCAGCACATCATTGATCTGACAGACCTGAAGATCGAAGATCTCAGCCTGCGTCCAGGGAGTCGGCACCTCATAGATGATCTGATTGTTAGGTGCGACCCCCAAGGAAAGCTGATACCAATAGGCACTGTCTCCAGCAAAGGAGGAACCCGGGCTGTGCCGTTCCCGACAATAATAGGTATTGCCCCCCTCACTCAACAAGGTGCCCGCCTCGAGGTAGTGCACCTGCCAATAGTCTGACCAGAAGATGCTAGTCCCATCGGTGCCATCGCCTGGTCGATTGTTCGTGGTCGCCGTGTGAGCCTGCGTGCATTGATAACTGACGTTGTTGTAGTGGCGGATCGTCCCTACGCTATAGGATTGCCCCGTGACCCACAGAGTGCGCGCGAACATCACGGCTCCGCTCGCCACCAGAGGCTTCCCCACACCGGCCACATCACGCCAAAAGCGGATGTAACGATCTCCCATCTCCAAGGCCAAATTCACCTCCGTGGAGCGGCGAAACGAAATCAGCCGGGTATTCTGGGTGTTGGACTTGGCGAATCCACAAAACTCCGTGCCGGGTCGGCGGAACACGCCGCCGTAGGGACGGACGATGAAGTTCTGGAGGATGCGGCAGCCGGAGCTGTATTTCGCCGAGTCCACCCGTGCATCCATCAGCGGGGTCACTTCCCCACCATTGAAATTCGCCTGGATTTGATTGATCATCTTTTCTTTTTGTTAGGCATTTGTGGCAGCACCACCCCGGCGCGCGCGGATCACATCACAGTCATGGCTCATCGGCACACGCGGCCCCTTGCCCTGACGCGCATCACGGCCCTTGATCTTGGGGGAGATGACCGATTCATACTGCTGACGCAGCTCCATGGCACGCCCGGTCGGCCCCATGAGTTCTTGAGCGATGAAGGAGGCCAGGAGGAGAGCGAAGGCGTTGCAGAAGTCCGGCGGCCATCCCGTGGGCTCCGCCACGCGGGACACATACGAGAGGTGGGCCTCCTCCTCTTGAAACAGCAGCTTGCCACCTTCGAGGACATAAAAATCCGAATCGTCCTCAGCCGCATCGGACGCATTCACACCACAGACGCGCAGGCAATCCGTAGGCAGGGCCAGCTCATACTCCCAACCGAATGTGGGAGCCTGGGTCCACTGCCCTGTCCACGGCACCGCCGCGCCGCTGAAGACAGAGCCGATCAGCACGAGGTTCGATTCACTGCCTTCGATCAGCCAGGTGCCATTCGCCGCTTCCATGCCCTGCACACCGCGCACATGCACACGGCTGCCGGAAGGTAGATTGTGATAGCCTGACGCACTCACCACATTGATGTTGTCGCCATCATTGGTGATCAGCGCCACAGAGCGCCACCAGGGTGTGATGATGGCCCGTTTCATGGCGAAGTTCCAGGGATGCGAAGCCAGGGCCTCATCCCGCACGCTATCGAACCATTTTTTACAGGCGCGGGCCTGGGAGGTGGGGTCGTCAATGCTAGCCACGGGGCTGCCGCCGATGAGGGAGAGTGCCAGGTTGGCGATGTCAGTCCGAGTCATAACCTAACGCAAGGGATGAAAATGAAAAGTCTGGGGAAAGAAAGGGCCCGGTGCGGTCAACACCATGCGACACACACCGCACCGGGCCGGTTTCCCTGCGGCGGCCTGTGTCAAACAGGTCCGCGATGCAGGCGGAGCCAACCCCTTAGCTCCGAGATGGTTTGAGAAGCCGCCACGCTCTCACGAACGTGGCGACAGGTGGACTGAGTTAGCCCAGCGTGTAGGCGATGAAGAAGGTGAGCTTGGTGTTGTTAACGATCGTCGATTTCGACTTGATCGTTGCTGTCACCAAGGTGGAGCCCGCCGTTTTCACCGGACCATTGACCTGGGCATCGACTGTGGCCGGTGCGGTGGAGTCAAAGGCCGTGGCAGTCGCGGAAGCGATCACGATGTCCAAAGCATAGGTGTTCGGAACTTGCAGCGTCCCAACATTCAACTTGAAGTTGGTGCCGACTGCCACCGGACATTGCACCTTACTCAGTGCCGGGATCACCTTCGCCCCAGGGGGAAGATAGGCAAGGTTCAGCACCTCATCATTGACTGCCGAGCTGGGCAGGGTCACCTGCGCATGCAGGATGTGCAGATTACCGCCTGCTTGTTTCAGGTTGGGAGCCTGGCTGTAGTCGGTCAATGCCGCAGCCTGGGCCGTGTAGAGAGAAGAGTCGTAAGTAGCCATAATTGTGTAATCGTTGAGTCCGTTTGAGACTAAAAGTTGGTTCACCGACTTGGCGGATGAACCACCCGCCAAGCCGGTTCATGCATCAGGAGACGCCGGGTGTTTCGTCGCAGAGCACACGCACCACGCGTTTATCCTCCACACGCACCGCGCCCATGCGGCAGACACCGCGCAGTTGGCGGGCATGACGCTTGTTCGGCAGCACATCGATGTGCACACTGCGGCCTGCATCGGCCCAGCGGATGCCGGATTTGTGGTAGGCAAAGCAGGAGCGCAGTCCATTGCCATCCACCGGCAGGCGCTCACTGCGCACGAAGGTGAAGCCGGCAAACATGCTCACTTCCCCATCCACCAGGGCCTTCACATTCACGTAATCACCCGAGGTGATCTCCGTGATGTTCAGCATGTCCTGGAGCTGCTGAGAGCTGGTGACGAAGTAACGATCTTCATCGTCCACTTCATTTTCATCCAGGATCTTCTTGGCACGCAGGATCTTTTGCACCGTCAGGCCCATGCTCACCATCGGTCCACCGGGAGGATACGTGGCGGGCACACTTTGACCACTCGGGAAGGTCTCCGTCTCCGTGCCGGTTTCCCCCACCTTGCGAGTGCCGTCGAAGGCCTGGATGATCACATCATCCTTCGTGCGGGCTTCGGCAGCAGTGAAGCTGGCGATCTCATCAGAATCCGGCAGGGCGATGGAGCCGAGCTGCATCTCATCATCCTCATCCCAGGTGCGGACGAATTCGAACTTGCGGCGGTAGATCCAGTATTTGGTGCCGGTGGTATCGCCATCGGGCGTATCCCCCTTGCGCTCCGTGACCTCGGTCATGACTCCGGCATCCAATTGGTTATACCACTTGCGCTTCCCGCGGAAGGAATCGGTGGTGACGGTGGGGAGGAGGCGAGAGTCCTTCTGCTGGACTTTCATCTCCCAGTTCTTGGCGAACTCAGTTTCGTAGAATTGCGTGATTTCGGCTGACATAGGTTTGGTTGCGAGAAATGGCCGTGCGGTCCCTTGAGCCGTGGGTTGCGTGGCCAGGTGTGGGTCCCTCTTCCTCGCGGGTGTCTGCGCTAGTGATTCAGCAGGCCGCTCGTCCCTGGGGTATTTGAAAAACAGGTGTCCTTTTTCCAAAGGGCTGCTTTGACTCCGACAGAGATCGGATTGACTAACAGAATGTTTGTCAAAGTAATTTTTTCTTTTTTTACACCGCTTTATTTTCTCTCCTCCCATCCGACTCAGCGAGCCTCTGCTCCAGACCTCCCCATTGCTCATTAGCAAGATAAGCCTACGCCAGCACGCTTCCTCTGCATCTCTACAAGACGAGGAATCCAGGCGAAGCTGCATCCAGCTCTCCTGGCTCGGAGCCTCGGCTTCAGCCGGACTCTTGGATCGCGCAAAGCTCTGTCGATGCCGCTTGAAGACAGGGGCTCCGAACTCCGACACCGACCCGTGAAACCGTGGCCCGCACACTCCGTGTGCGGATAGCCGTGCCGCAGGGCTAACAATAGGCATTTCATGGCCAGATCTACGCAGGCGGAGTGAAGAAGGGGGAGGCAGCCTCGACTGTTGCATTGACGATGTCGGGTGCATCTCTCTGCCTTCCACGGGGTATCCCGCACACGGAGTGTGCGGACCACTTCGTTCTGGCGCTTCGCACCACCAGCACCTCCACCCACGGTGCTAGGGGACCGAGCGCCCTGCCCACGCTCCCTACGTCCATCAACCGCCCCTTCACTAACTCCTGCCCCATCTTGTCAACCCTGCCAAAAAAACCTCTGCTTCGGCTCCAACTCCGAACGTCTAGCATCCGGCCATCAACCCTCAACTCTCCACGAACAACCACCCTGTCCCCTTCCGGCTGAAGCCGGGGCTCCGCCCCCCCGACACCGACCCGTGTAACTGATAACTGATAACTGATAACTGATAACTGATAACTGAATACCGAAAACTGAATACTGAATACAGCCCTCCTCCGCTAAAAGATCTGCTCCAACACCTTCTGCCATTCTGAGGCCTTGAGTTTATGTGCACCCGCTTTTTTACAGCGATGAATAAGTAAAAAAGTAGAGAAGTAGCGATTAAAAGCAGATGGCGATTCCAGAGGCGGAAGTAATCCTTCCAAAGAATCTTTTTCTCCATTGATCAATTCAGAAGAAGCTTCCAGATGCATCAAATCATCTCGGATTGTTTGAGAAACCCAAGTCAATGAATCCAAGAGGCGGATGAACTCGTTAGCGAGAACTCGAGCGAGTGAGCGAGTGCGCAAAATCGCACGCTCAAGAGCATGCTTTTTAAGTCTCGCTTCTTGATTGTCTAAAACCCCCTGAGCATGAGCAAAGGATTTGATATCGTCGAGACCTGCATTCAAAGAAAGCGCACGCTCAATGTCAAGAACTCGTGATAAATCACGAACAAGTGTTCGATCACACACAATCGCAAGATCACGAGCACTTTCGAGCGCACTGTGAAGAAACAGTGCTCTATCTTGAGACATTGCAAAGTCTAGGGTGTCCGGCCCCGCAATCTTCACCATCTGATAAATACTAGCGCCGATCAATTTCGTAATCGCCAACCTTTCGAGTGACCACTCGGGGTCTCCGTCAACATCCCATGCATTGAGTCGATCACGCCAATGCGTCCAACTGGGGTTTTTATCATGTATCTTTGCATTGGCGGTGACAATCATTTCCTGCAAAAGTATACCCGGTTTCATACCCGCCAAAATGAGAAAGACTTCCTCCCAGCGCTTCTCTCCTAAATAATTTCTTATAGTGATCTCCATCAGACCATTTTGGTCGATATGATATGCAGCCAAGTACTCTTGCAAAGTCAGGTGAGAGAAAGACCAATCTTGATGAGAGCGCTGAACAACCAGCCCTTGGCTAACTGCAATACCATCCAAGATGTCTCCCACAGGCAAGGTTTTGGGCTTTTCAACTAAGTCCGTCATAAACTCGCGAATTTCACGAATCCATTCATCTCGAGTTAGAAAAAAGCGCTCTTCCTGCATCGCCCTGTAGGCAATTTGGGCTAGCATCAAGAGTTCAGTATCGGCAGGCAAACTTGCATGCAACTGGCGTATATGTGCTGTTTTTAGATTTCTGGCATTCCATTCTTGCAAAAAGATATCCAGAGCCCGCCTATAAATCTCAGCGCGATTACTTGAGAGCTGGAGGCTACCCTGATAGCCAACACAAAGATACCCTAATAGGACAGGACTTCGGGCCAATTCAAGCGTGGCTTTGTGCTCTGGACGATGTAATTCCCGCACAAAACTCAATGCTATTTTTGCTTCTTTTTGTTCGGCATCACAAAACCAGTTATGAATGAAACGTGAAATCTGTTCATCAGAAAATTCAAGAAGCGTGACGTCCTTAAAGTCCCTGAAATAGTCATGCCGGAAAGCAATACGACAAGAGATGATGAACCGGCACTCCGGATAACGGCGAACCATTGATTGGGCATCCTGCACCACCGCCTCGACACGATCTTGAGCCACCTCATCCAGGGCATCCAGCAAAACAAGGAGTTTCCCGGCCTTCAGCAGGGCCTCCACCATAGGCACACTCTCGGGGAAACCACAGTCGGCAAACTCCCTGGCTAACAGCTCCACCAACGAGGCCTTCTCATCACTGCGACAGCGTTTGAGTTCCAAGAGCACAGGCAGCAACTCGGGCTGATAACGCGGCTCTCCACTGTGCCCCTGAGCGCGGATGCCATGACTGCGCAGGCACTCCCAGCCGATCCTTTGCAGGTAGATGCTCTTGCCGCCGCCCGGATTCCCCACCACCAGCATGCGCTGGAATTGGTTTGCTGCATCAATTCCATCTTGCTTTCTAATTTGTCTTTCATTCAGGGTCCGCCTCAGTTCACTGAGAGCTGTCTTTTCTATCATTTTTTCACTGAAATGCAGTCGAAGATCTTCCGTTGTCAGTTGCACCTCCGTGTAAATCTGCTCCAGCGGGATGGCGTGGGTCATGCCGATGGGCTTGATGCTGCCGTAGGCATCCATGTAGCGGGAGAGGTAGTTTTCCACCGCTTGTTCCATCGCCCGCTTCTCCTTGAACTTTTTCAATAAGTCCGGGGCGGCCTTGGTGAGCTGATCCCAAACGAAGCTGCCTAACTTACTCGCGGCACCAGTGAGGAAGGAGGACGTTGCGGGATCTGCCATAGGTGCATTTTGCAAACACCCTGATCCCCTGTAAAACGAAATTGTCTGGGCGATGAATGGACTCGCCTATTTTGCCCAAGTCAGCCTGACAAGCCCGCCGCCCAGCCTGTCTCCGCCCGTGAGCACGAACGATGGCCCATCCCTGCTGATCCCTCCTAATCGTGCAACTTGCCAGCCTTGAGATAGGGACCGCCTCTGGAGGCTTGGCGAGCGACTTCGCGGAGAGGAGATTCAAACATTCTTCCAGGGGTTAAATTCCCATGACAGACCCTCCTTTTCACTTATAGCAAAAGGATGTCCCCCTCCGGTATTCTGTCCGCTTGTTTCAGTCGGCTTGCGGCTTGTGCACTGACCTTGACCCTCGGCCTGGGAGCACCATCTGTTGCAGTCGCGATGTCCCCGGAGGCGGTGCTGATCAAGAACATCCACTCGGGTGAGGCCCCACACCAGCATCCGATGGAGATTCGCCTCACGGCCACCCGTGGAAACCAGATCTTCACCGTCCTGGATGACCGCATGCATGGCGAGGAACTGTGGGTGAGCGATGGCACGGCGGCGGGCACGCACTTGGTGAAGGATGTGCGGCCCGGCATCTTGGGCGCAGGGATCACTGCGGTGACCGTCTCCGGCAATCAGGTCTTCTTCACCGCAGACGATGGCGTGCATGGGCGGGAACTTTGGGTCACGGATGGCAGCGAGGCGGGCACCCGCATGCTCGCCGACGTCTTCAATCCCCCGACGAACAGCTATGGCAACACTCCTCTCTCAATCACCCCCTTCCTGAAGGGCGTGACCTTCTTTGCCCGTCGGCAATGGGGTGCCTTCGGCCTATGGTTTACGGATGGCACGGAGTCGGGCACTCTGGAGCTGGTCTCCTCCTTTTTCTGGAATGCCTCCTACGCTCTGGAGATCCCCTGCATGGAGGCGGGTGGCAAGTTTTACTTCAATCCCGAAGGGCTGGGCGGCTCCCTCTGGGTCACCGATGGCACCGTGGCTGGGACGCACCACCTCACCGACGATGAAACCGGTGGCACGAGCCCTGTTTTCCTGGCGCCTCTGGGGAAAAGCCTGCTCTTCAGCGGCAGCGATGATGAAACCGGTCAAGAGCTCTACAAATCCAACGGCACGGCCAAGGGCACGGTCTTGGTCAAAGACCTCGTCCCCGGCACGGATTCCTCCATGCCGATGGCCATGGTGCAGGCGGGCAAAAAGAACTATTTCCTGGCGGATCATGAAGGCGGCATCAGCGTCATGGTCACCGATGGCACCGAAGGTGGCACCCGGCCGGTGACCGTGCCGGAGGAAATGCGTGGCGGCGGCGGTGCCCAGACGCTTGCCCTGATGGGGAATGTCCTGCTCGTGCCATACCTGAGCCACTCAGGCGATGGCACCTTGGTAGGCATCGATATCCGCAATCACACCTGCCAGTTGCTGCTGGAGACGGAGGGTATCTCGTCCTACGGCCAGATCAATTCCCTGGTCACGACCGGCACCGGCACGGCCAGTCGGGCTTACTTCACCCTGCTCTCGGGAGAGCGCCGTATGCTCTGGGTCACCGATGGCACCCCAGCAGGCACACGCCCGGCGGCCCCACGCTTCAGCCCCGAGGGAGAGGCCACCTGTAGCCTTGCGCTGGCGGCGGCCGGCAGCCAGGTCTTTTTCACCGCCAGCCTGCCTGGTCAAGCCAGCACCTTGTGGGTGAGCAATGGCACAGAGGCAGGCACCCGCCCGGTCACGGAGGCCCTCGTCCCGACCGATGCGGATAGCTTTCCCCAATTCCTGACCCCCGTGGGAGCGCGGCTGTATTTCACCGCCGAGGATGGCGAGCACGGCCGCGAGCTGTGGTTCACCGATGGCCCTGAGTCCTCCGCCCAGCTCGTGATGGATCTGCGCCCTGGCAGCCTCGGTTCAGAGCCGCGCGACCTCGTCGTGCGGGAGGACATCCTGTATTTCTCAGCGGAGGATGGCAGCTCGGGCCGGGAACTCTGGCGGACCGATGGCACGGAGGCAGGCACCTGGGTCGTGAAGGACATCTACCCCGACAGCACCGGTAGCGAGGTCTCCGCCCTGCACCTCTTTGATGATCGTTTGTATTTCCAGGCCACCTCACCTGAGACAGGGCGGGCTCTGTGGATCTCCGACGGCACGGAGGAAGGCACCGTCCTCTTGGCCAATCTGGCGGAGGACACCGAGGGGGTAAAAAACGCCTCTGCCTCTCTCTTCACCGAACATGACGGCTGGCTCTACTTTGCGGTCGAGTCCGACAACGCTCCCGACGTCCGGGGCATCTATCGCACGGATGGCACCCTGGAAAACACCACCAAGCTGACCAGTGCCTCCCACATCGAGACTCTCTTCCTCCGCGCTCCCGTCTCGAACACCTACGGGAACATCTACCCCACCGAGACGCTGCTGTATTTCTCCACGTATGAAGGCGGTGTCCGCACGATCAAATATGCTCGCTTGGGCCAGGTAGCCGTCAGCCTTCACGACTTTAACGGTGTCGGCCTGGCTCCCCCATACCGCTTGAGTGAGACCAGTCTCCGTTATCAAGCAGGCAGCGACACCTACGGCCTCGCTCTGGCATCTGGCGCGCGCTACTCCATCTCCACCAGCCCCTATGAAACGTTTCTCGTTAGGCTTAACAGCCAGAAGGCTGACTATCTGAAGTCTTCGAATCGCGAGCTTTGGCTCTATCATTCCAACTCCCCCCATGTCCGCCTTCTGATCAGTGATGTCCCGCTCGATCCCGAGATCCATCTCCTCGTGGATGGCACACTCATCTTTGCCCAGATCCACAGTGATCAAACCCGCTCGCTGTGGCTGACCCGTGGCACCGTGGCCAGCACCCGCCGACTGTCCGGGCTGCTTTACACCGAGACGCCCCGGCAGGATGGCCAGATCATGCAGCGTGCGGGTGATGCCCTGTATTTCCCGGCTCAATCTCCGGCCTATGGGGTGGAGCTGCACGGCCTCTCCCTCGTCGGTCGTTTGGAAATCATTGATGTGACGCAGGCTGAGAGCCCGATGCTGCTTCCGGATGAAGCCACGGTGGACTTCGGGGTCGCCCCGCTGGCTCGCACGTTGCGTCTGCGCAATGCAGGCCTGCAGGATCTGCCTGCGCTCGCGCTCAGCCTCTCGGAGGCTGAGGCCCCTTTTACCCTCTCCACAACGACCGTCTCCAGCCTTGCGCCCGGAGCAGAATCCACCGTCACCCTCACCTTCACCGGCAGCACCAGCGGCACCCACACGACCACCCTCAGCCTCACGGATGCAACCGAGCCCGCGCCCGCCCAGCCGCTCCAGCAGAGCCTGACCCTAACCGCCCGCCGCATGGAGCCCGGAGAGGCCCCCGTGGTCTGGGCCCAGCCTGCCTCGCAGATCGTTCTCGCCGGGAGCGAAGTGAGCTTCCAGGCCAGCCTCGCCTACCAGGGGAATCTGGAGCACCCCGCCCACTGGCATGAGGAAGGCGGGCCCAATGAGGTCATCCCCACGGGAGGGCCCATCATCACAGGCGCAGGTGGCACTCCCCAGGCCAGCGATGAACCCATCAGCTCTTCCACCACCCTGCGGGTCAAGGCGGAGAAGGCCGCCCGCTATCAGGCCCGGCTGTCCAGCGCCGCCAGCGAGCACGCCTGCCTCGCCATTGTCAAACCAGCCCCCCAGCAGAGCTGTGGCCTCATCGGCCAGACGGTCCGCCTCACCTGTGAGGCCACAGCACCTCCCGGCTGCACCCTCAGCTATCAATGGTATAACTATGGCGACCAACCCCTGGCCAGCATCGACCGCATCCGCGGCAGCCGATCTGCCACGCTGGAGATCCACAACCTCCAAGTTTCCGACCTCACCAGCTACTACTCCAATGGCTATTACTGCGTCGTTACCCTACACGCGCCCGACCGCACCGTCAGCCTCAGCAACGGCATCACTAGCCTGAACATTCTGTATCCGCCGCAGATCCAGATTCCCGGTTACCTCAACAACTTTGTGGGTGAGGAGGTCAGCCTCCAGCTCCACACCAATTACCCGGCAGATCGCTTCACCGTCAAGGGCCTGCCCCCCGGCCTAACCATGAGTGCCTCCGGCCTCATCACGGGTAAGCCCACCAAGGCCCTGCCCTTTTCTCCCACCTATGGAATGGCCGCTCCCTACAGGGTTACCGTCAGCGCCCGCAATGCCGCCGGTGTCTCCGAGGCCCTGACTCTGACCTGGCTCATCCTGCCGCTCTGGAACCCAGGCTCCTACGACGGTCTCTTTGAGCGAAACGGAGCCCTGGATGATGGCAAGGGCCTCGGCAGCCGCATGCAGCTCACCATCACCAGTGCGGGGTCCATCAGCGGCCAACTCCAGCATGAGGGGAAGACCTATCGCTTCTCGACCTACCACCTGACCCACCTGAACAGTTACACCGACAGTTTCGATGCCGAGTTTCCCATCTCGCTGGGCA
Source organism: Prosthecobacter debontii (assembly GCF_900167535.1). Classification (NCBI taxonomy): domain Bacteria; kingdom Pseudomonadati; phylum Verrucomicrobiota; class Verrucomicrobiia; order Verrucomicrobiales; family Verrucomicrobiaceae; genus Prosthecobacter; species Prosthecobacter debontii. Next base: position 205,802 of record NZ_FUYE01000006.1, on the reverse strand, counting down.
AAGGCAAACCTCCGCTTACCCTCATCATTCCCCAAGGCGGAGGTTATCAATCCATGGAAGCCACCCTGGAGTTGGCCGAGGGCACCTCTGCGGCGGGCATCCTCTACCGCACCCGCGCCACCGACCTCCGCTACACCCTGCCACCACCCTACGCCTACAAGAAGGGCACCCTCCGCCTGACCTCCCAGGCCCGCCAGGAGACCGACATCGTCCCCCAGGGCCAGGGCTACCTCAGCCTCAGCATCTCTGGCAAAGGAATCGCTGTCTGGAAAGGCAAGCTCGCCGATGGCACCGCCCTCAGTGGCAGTGCGAACCTGACCCTCACTGGGCCTGGGGACGACGGCCCCAGCTTAGCCCTGCGTCAGGAGCTCTACAAAGGCCGCGCCTCCCTCCTCGGCTGGATCGTCATGGGCTTCCCCTATGACGGTGCCCTCGACTTTAGCGGCACGCTCACTTGGTTCAAACCCGCCCAGCCCAGCACCAGCAAAGACCGCCTCTATCAAGACGGTATTCCCCTGCATGACCTCCAGCTCATGGGCGGCAGCTACACGCCCCCTGCACGTGGCGAGATGCTCTTTGGCCTAACGGCAAATGAACCCGGTGACACCACGCCTAATCTCACCTTCACCGCCTCTGGCTCGAATCTCCCCGATGCGACCTTCCAGCAGGACCTTCTCCTCAGTGCGGGCCATAAGATCAAGCTCTCTCCGCTCAGCCCCGACACCCCGCTGCGCAGCCTCAGCTTCAACCCCAAGACCGGCACCTTCAAAGGCAGCTTCACCCTCCTCCATGAGAGTGACAAGAAACTCCACCGCACCGCCACCCTCGAGGGCATCCTGCCTAACCAGATGAGCGACCAGGCCTCCGGCTTCTTCCTCCTGCCCGATCTCCCCGAGGCCGAGGGCGAGACACTGAAGAACACCGCCATTCAATCCGGGAAGGTGGAGATCACCCTACCGGAGGGATAAGGCCCTGGCCATCCACTTTCACCCGCTCCCCTTCCCCGTGAAGCTGCTCCATTTCTTGATCCCCATCGCCCTGTCCGTACTGACCACCGCCACGCACACAGCTTGGGCCACGGCACCGGAGCCGGTGCTGGTGAAGAACTTCGACTCATACTCGGGTTCTTACCCTGCTGATCCAGCCATTTTCAACGGTCGCCTTTACTTTAGAGCCCGCGGACTCAATCCCAATCTGGGCGCTGAGCTCTGGAGCAGCGATGGCACGGACGCTGGCACGATTCTAGTGAAGGATGTCCGCCCAGGAGCGAACGGCAGCACCCCCAGCAACCTCACGGTGGTAAATAACCACTTATTCTTCACGGGTCGAAACAGTTCTGGTCATCTCGACCTGTTCATGATGGATGAGGCGGAAAACGTCAGCGCTAAGCTATCCGATCAAGCGCTCTCCAGCGCCACATTGAGTGCCTTCACAAGGGTCAATGATCGGTTATTCTTCGTGCTCATGATGGCTAATAAGGCGGAGCTCTGGGCCACCGATACGCCTTGGAATGACGGCCGAGTTTCCCGCGTGGCCGACCTGCAAATCCCCGCGGGATACAATGCCTATATAAGAAACATCGCCGTCATGGATGAATGGCTCTACATCGCCGCTGAAAGGCAGGACGTGTTGTGGAGGCTGAATCTAGAGACAGGCGGTGCTCCTGAGCGAATCGTAACCACAACCCATGGCCTCCCTACGGGTGTCTACCAAATCTTAGCTCACCCCGATAACAGCTCCCGACTCTTTTTCACAGCCTACAAGGGTTACGATGGAAATGGGCATCTCTACATCAGTGAAGACGGCCTGCGTTGCACCGAGATCCCGCTCACTCTCTCCACATCTCTTCCCTTTAACTTGTTCAATCTCAAATCCGTCTCCAACGGAGTGATTTTTAACGTGCGTGTGGGCTCTGGTCAGGATGAAATGGACTTCTTGTGGCGAAGCGATGGGCAAGCAGGCCCCGGCCATACCGAGCCTTTTTTACCAGGCGAAGACTGCGTCATCAAAGCCCTCGTGGGAGAACGCCTTTACTTCGTCAGCGCGTCCTCATCCCTCTACCATCTGGAGGCCATGAATCTCGATGGAAGTCAGCGCACGATCCTCAAAACCTATGCCACCGATCCTGAGGTCTTCCAGCTACACATCGAGGCTGAGACACTCTACTTCATTCAAAAAACCGGCCAAGGGACCAATCAGGAGATCTGGCAGACCAACGGCACTCCAGAAACCACGTGGCGAATCCCGAACGCCACCGGCCCCGATACCTTCAAGCTCTTGGGCAACGCCATCACGATGGATCATCGACTTTATTTTAGTTCGGGTCCACCTGGCAATCTGCCGTCAGCACTAAAGGTAGACCTCTACTCCATTCCCCTGGTGAGGGATCCAGAGCTGACGTTTCAGTTAGCCGATCAGCCCTCCGTATCGCTCACAGGGAGTGAACCCGAGATCACCTTTGGCCCCGTGCCCGTCGGTCAAGCTCGCGGTGGCATCCTGCGCTTATTCAATCCCGGTCAGCGGGCCATCACCGGTCTTCTGGCGCTCAACAACACATCACCGCATTTTCAGCTCGATCTTCAGACCGATACCCTGAGCCCAGGCCAAACCTTGGAAGTGCCCATGACCTTCAGCCCCAGCACCACGGGTTCCCTGATCGATACCTTCACCTTCCAGGGCCAGACACCGCTAGGCCAGAGGCAGATCACCCTGCGCACCCGCGGCACCGGCATCGCCAGCGATGGGCCCCCTGTCTTCTGGCCCACTGCGCTGAGTGATACCGGAGTCCTCGTGGGGGACTCCCTCACCTTTACACCCGAGATCGTCAGTCCACAGCCCATCACCGCTTACGTGTGGAAAAAGGGCGATGTCGTGGTCAGTGAAGAGGCTGTCTTTACCCTCCCCTCCGTGCAGGCCACCGATGCCGGGCGCTACACCCTCACCGTCACCCATGCAGGTGGAGCCTCCAACACCAGCGCCCTTTTTTCGATTCTTGTCGCCCAAGCTCCACCACCTAACCAATGGTTTGTCCTCGGTGATAACGTCAGCCTCACCAGCACTCTCCACGGGCCAGCTTTCCCAGGAGTGAGCTATGCCTGGTATAAAAACGATGTGCGGCTCAGCGATGGGGGCCGCATCACGCGGAGCACCACCCCCACGCTCCAGATCAGCCAATCTCAGGCGGGAGATGCCGGAGCCTATGAATGCCGCATGACCGTGCTGAATGCCGCAGGCGGGCCCCAGACACTGCGCCCAGGCAGCATCCAGCTCGCACGGTTGCCTGAGCCTTCGCCGCTCTTCCCCTCCGCTGGTTACGCTCATTATCTTGGAGAAACGATCAGTGTTCAGTTCGAGTCGGATTTCCCCAGCACCCGCTGGGAGTTCACCAGCCTCCCTCCAGGCCTATCCGGCAGTGAAACAGGACTCGTCACCGGGCGACCTAGCGCCATCAAAGGCCTGCATCCCACCACCGGCAAGGCTGAACCCTACCCGGTGAAGGTCACGACCTTCAATGCCAGCGGTAGCCGCATCAGCACCGTGCCCTGGACCATTCACCCCACCCCGGCGGCTGGCACCCATCAGGCTCTCATCGGGCACAATGCGGCCCTGGATGAAGGTAAGGGCCTCGGCAGCCTGCTCACGCTGACCACCGGCTACTCCACCCTCTTCACCGGCCAGCTCCTGCATGGAGGCAAGGTGTGGCGCTTCAAAGGCAGCGCCGTGCATGATGCCACCTGGACCACCGCCCCCACCTTCCGCTGCACCATCCCACGCGGCAAGAGCCTGCCTGCCCTGACCCTCATCATTCAGACCGGGCCACCCCCCACCGCCACCCTCCAGTCCGCAGATGGGCAGGAGACGGCCACGGGTCCGCTCCGACAGCAGATCGATGCTTTCCATGCCCGCACCGTCTTTCATTATCCCACGTCTTATTACACCTGTAGCCTCACCCCCAGCACCTCCAGCCCAGACACACCTGGCGGCAGCGGCTACCTCTGCCTCACTCAGAGCACCAAGGGCACGATGAAGTGGAAAGGTAAGCTCGCCGACGGCACCGCCATCACCGGCAGCGGCATGCTCTCCCTCTATCAGACGAGCCGCCCCGTCGCCTTCCCCATCCATCGGGATCTCTATAAACTCCAAGGCTCCATTCACGGCTGGGTCATCCTCAACTCCAAGCACGAGACCCTCCCTCTCCCCACCTTCGGTGGCAGCCTGAACTGGGCGAAAACGGTGCTCAGCCCCAACCCCAAGGAACGCCCCTATCGGGAGGGCTTCCCCGCGCATGACCTCACTCTGAGTGGCGGCCTCTACACCCCACCTGCACGCCATGAATTACTCTTTGGCCTAACGGCAAGCACCTCCACCGAAGAAGACCTCGTCTTCTCGGCCAACAAGTCCAACATTCGCGGCGGACTCTTCATGCAGGGTGTCCTGCTCAGCTCAGGCAACCGCGTCAAACTCCCTCGCTTGGAAGACTTCGCCTTCGCCTACCTTCAGAGTCTCAGCTTCAATGCCAAAGTCGGCACCTTCAAAGGCCGCTTCGAAGTCAGAAATCCACCCAAACCGATCCTCAACCGCACCGCCACCTTTGAAGGCATCTTACCGAACAGCCTGAATGCCCAAGCCTACGGCTTCTACCTCCTGCCTGACCTCCCCGTCGGTGACGGGGAAACGCTGAAGAACACCGCCCTCCAATCTGGCCGTGTGGAACTCCAATCCATCGCGCGCTGATCTTTTTTGAACAGCTTTCTCTAACTCGCTATCCAGACGCTTTGCTTTCCTCATGAGGCTCAAACTTCTCCTTCCAATCCTTCTCACGAGCCTCATCGTCGCAGCCACGTGGCTCGGCTCGACCTCGAACCCCGAGTCCTCAACCCAGGTCCCAGTGACCTCAGCACCCCCGCACGAGCAGGAGAAAATCCAGCCCGCTGCCGTCGCCTTTGAAACCGTCTCCGATACAGCCACACCGAGCAAGCTCCTGCCCGATCACGAGCTGCATCTGTGGCAGGCCGTCGGCACTGCCGCACGCACGCCACTCCAGGCCGCGACGCGAGGTGAAACCCGCCTCATGGAGGTCACCGCGCAGCCGTATGATCTCCAGGCCGAGCTGAAAGCCGGAGACGTCATCGCCATCCCGCTCATGAATGGTGAGCAGGCTGTGGGCACCGTCAATCTCGTGCAGCCCGATCTCCAGGGCTGGGTGCGTGTGGGCGGGCATCTGGCAGAGCCTAGCACGGGCACCTTTTATCTGGCCTCCGACGGCCAGCACATCCACGCCACCCTCCTGCTGCCGGAGAGACAGCAGGCCTACCTCATCGAGCCCCAAGAAGATGGCCGGACCCTCATGAAGGAAGTGCCGCTGAGCAGTGTGGTGTGCCACCAAGCGGGCCAGCCCACAGCCAACAGCGAGACGTCATCCGTGACGAGCACCGTGCCGCGCCTCAGCAGCCGCCCCAGCGCCACCGCCGTGATCTACCTGGACCTCGATGGAGAGACCGTCACCGACCCGGCATGGAATGGCGGCCAGGAGATCCAGGCCCTATCTCCCAATCTCACGATTTCCGAGATCATCAGCTTCTGGCGCAGTGTGGCGGAGGACTTCGCCCCCTTTGACATTGATGTTACCACCGATCTCGCCCGCTACGAGGCCGCTCCCGTGCAGCGGCGCACCCGCTGCATCATCACCCCCAGCAATGGCTGGTATGGCGATGTCAGCGGCGTGGCCATGCTGTCCAGCTTTGCCAATGCCGGCACGGCCCTCTCCTCCACCGTGCCCTGCTGGTGCTTCAATGCCAAAGCCGTCACCGCCTCCCACGAGGTGGGTCATACCCTGGGCCTTTCCCATGACGGCCTAACCAACCCTGCGACCGCTTACTACACGGGGCACGGCACCGGCACCCTGAGCTGGGGCCCCATCATGGGGGATGCCACCAACCGCACCATTTCTCAGTGGAGTAAGGGTGAATACGCCAATGCCAACCAAACCCAGGACGATGTGGCCATCATCGCCGGTAGCACCAATGGCTTCGGCTTCGTGCCCGATGAAGCTGGCGACACCCGCGAGACGGCAACGCCGATCCCTCTTCCTGACACGAGGTTCGTGCAGGAAGGCATCATCTCTCAGCAGTCCGATGTGGACTATTACCAGTTCACCACAGAGGGCGGAGCCCTCCAGATCATCGCCATACCGAATCCCGATACGCCTAACCTCGACATCGACCTGGAACTGCAAGACGCCAATGGCGAAGTCCTGGCCAGCAGTCGTCCTGCCGGAGCTTCCAACAAGTCCGTCTCCTCGAATTTTTCCAGCTTCATCCTCTGGGACTTGGAGGCGGGCACCTACTATCTCAAGGTCCAGGGAAGCGCCAACGGAGATCCCCTCACCACCGGTTACAGCAGCTACGGCAGCCTGGGCCCCTACACCCTCCGAGGGTTCATACACTCCCTGACTGCCCCCAGCGTCACCCCGGGCAAGCTCGAGGTGGCTGACATCATCAGTGGTTATACCAAACTTGATTTCGGCAGCAAAGCGGTCAATGGACTGTCTCTTACCCGCCACTTCATTGTTTATAATAACGGATCCACTCCCATCTCCGGTATCACCGCCCAGGTCACAGGTTCAGGAGCCGATCACTTCAGCGTCGGTGCTCTCGGTAAAACCAGCCTCGAACCTGGAGGACTGACCACTTTCTCCATCCGATTCACCCCGGGTGCTCCAGGCATCCACACGGTAGATTTACACGTGAGCGCCACGGGAGGCGGCTCGCCGGATGTCACCGCCCAGATCTTCGCCGAAGGCACCCCCGGTGTCGGGGCTCCCAGCATCTCGAATTTCTCCACCGATCAGGCGCTGAAGGTCGGTGAAAACTTAGTGCTCACAGGCGTCATCAACGGCGCTCCCCCGCTGAATGTGCAGTGGCTGAAAAACGGCAAAGTCATCTCGAAACAAACGGGGGATAGCCTCACCTTCGCCCCCGTGAAAGGCAGCGATGCCGGGGACTATCAGCTCCGCATCACCAACAGCCTCGGCCTTGCCACCCGGAGTTGCAGCATTGGCGTTATCGATTCCCCACCTGAATACTTCCAGAAAAAGATCAATGGCGGTGCCGCCTTGACGGTCAAAACTTACGCCCCACCCAGCGCCACTCAGACCCGCCTGGACTGGCAACGCGATGGCAGTTCATTCAGTCCTTCGACTCCCACCGTCACCGTGAGTTTGGAGGGCACCTACGTCTGCCGGGTCACCTTCCACCTACCCAACAACAAGTTCATCTCGGTCTCCACCCGCCCGAGTTATGTCACCAATGTGCTGACCCCGGAGTTGGATCAGAATTTCGAGCTGGACCCGATCTTCGTCACTCAGGAGATCTCCATTCAGCTCCCCTTCAGCCACTCCCCCACTCGATACATGGCCAAGGGCCTACCTCCCGGCCTAACTTTGAATCCAACCACCGGCATACTCACCGGACGCCCCACGGCGGTGCGCTATATCAAAGGCGAGCTCTGGCCTTATGTGGCCCTTTTCACAGCCACCAACGCTGCGGGCAAGTCAGCGCATGAAGGCAACCGGCACATCTGGGTCAAACCTCTGCCCGAGGGCTTCTCCGGGATCTTCACCGGTTTCATTCCGCCTCACCCCACCTTAACCCAGGGACTCGGCGGCACCATGACCGTCACCGTACATCCCTTTGGCACCTACTCCGGCACGGCCAAGTTCGGCACCCGCAGCTACCGCTTCAAAGGCAGCTTCGGTTATGAATCCGAGACATGGATCGAAAGCGAGGCCTTCATCCCCCTCAAGGCTCCGCTGCCGAGTCTCAAGTTCCACCTCCTATCCTACCCCGATGATAACAGGATCGAACTTTCCGCCAGCGACAAGGATACCGAAGAAGGCCTCTTCCATGCCACCCTCTATCGTAACGTCTGGATCGATCCATGGAAAAAAAATGGCTTTGCAGCCTTTCACCATGGCCGCGGCACCGCCGGTATCCTGCCCCTGAATCCTGATCCCGAGCGCATCGATGAATATCCTCAGGGCGAAGGTTTCCTCGTCTACACCGTCGCCCACAATGGCACCATCACGTGGCAGGGGCGCCTGCCGGATGGCACCGCCATCGCGGGTAGCTGCCCTCAGGGGCCGGAGGGACAGTTCCCCCTGTATCAGCTCCTGTATAAAAACAAGAGCTACATCTCCAGCCAGATGTTCCTGGGCGTTTCGGGCGAAGGCGATACCCAACTTACGGGACGTGTCCTCTGGGTCAAGCCCGATGAGGGTGACCGCAGCAAGGGCCGTAACTACAAGCACGGATACCAGCTCGACTCCATGGTCCTCGGCAGCAGCTATAACATCCCCATCGGCGGCAAGCCCAGCATCCCCTTCCCCCAGGCTCACTTGAACTTCTCCAGCGGCGCTCTCTCCAGCCCTCTGAACATTCCCGTGATCATCACGCCCAAACTCACCGCCCAGGTGCTGAGCAAGGCAAACAACCTTAAAATCTCCTTTAACTACCTCACCGGGCTTTATAGCGGCTCCTTTGTCACCGAGGAGGGAGAGCGCCGCAGCTCGAGCTTCCAGGGTGTCTTCGTCAAGCGCCTGAACCGTGGAGTGGGCTATCACCTCATGCCCGCGCTCTCCTCCCCACCGGACACCACCCCGAAGACCAGCCCCATCCTCAGCGGCCCCGCCATCTTCATCCCCATCCCAGACGACGAGGAGTAACTGGGATCCACCTCATTGGACAGTTCTACTGAGAGCCTCCTGACCGTCCAGACAGGGTGATTTTTGAGCCCGACACAAAGATCGAGCGATCCTGCATTTCCTCACTAGGCGGAATCTCCGTCTGCTTGGCCTGGAGCTTACCGCTATGCATCAGGCTCACCAGATCGCCTCGATCATTTCGGGCGCGTGAATCGACGGTCCACTCAGCACCTGCATCCAGCCGAAGATCCAGATAAGCTTCTTCTAAACGTGTGACTTCCTTGATCAGCCTGTCCACCCACCACGGCGGCTCGCTGCACATCACTCCACAGATCTGGATCTCTGGCGATCGCAGAGTCGCCATACAAGGACTTGAAGACTTCGATCTCATCCTCAGGATAGACCTCCGTGCTGACAGCCAGACAGACCAGCGAGTTGACCGCCGGGTCTGAAACTCGGCTGATGGACAGGGTTGCGGGAACAGGAAACACGGCTGTCTCAATCCATTCCCCCACCCTGAACTCACCACGAAGCATCTTCCCGCCATTCGCTTCAGCGAGCTCCAGATCACCATGCTCAAACCGTAGCCAGGCGCTCAAAGAATCTCCCGGCTTGGGGATTCGGGATGAGGCCTGCTGGATGATCTCCAGCTTCTCCTGGTGAATGACGATCTTCATTTCATCCCCACCCTCCTTTGAGCGAATCCAATGGTAGCTCAGCCCCTGGCGATAGCGATCGTAGCTCCAGTCCGTCATATAGTAGCGCTGGCCGTTCACCTCCAAATAAGCCGCCACCATGGCATCGCCTGCGGGCATCTCTTTGATCACCTGCCCGCTAAAGCTCGGCTCTGTCACCACCTCATACCCCTGGGGAAAGAAACGATCCGCACGCGGAAACATCGTCTTCAGAGCGGAGGCATCCCAGGAGGTGGCCGCAGAGACCAAGCTCGGCATCACCAGCCCCAGCAGCAGACTAACCCGAAGCGTTTTCATAGGTATCCGCGTGTTGTTCGATTGGATGATCGGCTTCACGGCTTGGATTGAAACATCACCTCCATGCCCGTAGCGACCGGGTCATCCTGAAACCCGATCAGTGCGAGGTGAACGATGGCCTGGATCGAGCCGCTTTTCTTCGCATAATACACGTCCCCATTCTGCTTCTGCTGGCCGACGTTCACCCAGGGCTGGTCACCCGATCCCATGCCTTCTAAAAACCCCATGATGATATCCCCATCTGCCGAAAGTTGACGGAGCTTATAAGAGGGCCAGATCTTCGGCACCGACTTCACCATCGTGCTGGGCAGGGTGCGAAAGCGCGCATCACTCACCTTCAACGAGGTGATATCGCTGGGGATCGAAAACAGGACCGTCACCACACGATCCCGCCACTCGAACTCGCCATACAGCATCCGCTTCCCCTCATCGAGATCGAGAAACTTCAGATCCTCCCCCGCCACCAAATGTGGCAGCCAGCGGCTGAGCGGTGCCCCCACATGCAACTCCTGCACCTGGCCTTGTGCCTGTGAGACACCTTCTTCTGGCAGCGCGCTGGAGCCCATGCTGGAGGTCTCTAGCAGCGGCCGAATCCAGTTGTAACTCAGCCCTTGGCGATAGCGATCATAGCTCCAGTCCGACATGTAATAACGGCGGCTCCCCACATCCAGATAGGCCGCCACCATGGCATCCCCAGCAGGCATCTTTTTGATCGCACCCGCTCCCAGATTCGGCTCGCTCACCACCTCATACCCATCCGGAAATGAACGCTCCGCTGGTGAGGACAGCGTCTTCAGCGCCGAGGTATCCCACGACGTCGCCGCACAGGCCATCGCCACACTGAGCAGCCCGCTCAGCAGTACGAAACCAAACCCACGCTGCCTGTGAATCGCACGCAGCACGCCGCCACGAGCCTGAGATGAAAGGTGTTGTTTCATAGGAGTCAAAAAGTCATGCAGCCCAGGATCAAAGCCTCCCAGAACAGCACTTCACCTCCTTGCTACCCAACGCCGTTTCAGATGTTACCGATTTTTTTTGATGGAAGCTCAAACGGTCGCTCTGCTGTAGCGGAGATCCGCGAAAGAATGACCTAACTCTAAGTTTGGATTCCCGACTTCCGTCGGCCTCACATCTCATCAAGAGCGCTCCGGTTTAATCCAGTCAGATCCGAACTCAACTTCGACATGAGTGGTGAACGAAGCCCTCGAAGGAATCACGCCTAACAAGGTTGACTTACACGATGGAAGCGTTTCTCATGCCATCATTCGGCGAGGGCAGAGCCTGCGCTTGGAATCACTCCGCATAATCCTGCATGAAGCTTTCACTCCTGCCCCTCGTCATTGCAAGTCTTGGCCTCATCGGCTGCACCACACCGCCTGCTCTCACGGAAACGGCCCCTGCAGCAGCCCCCGACAACAGGACGCTGGAGGAGATGCGGGTGGATAACAACCCACAGATTCGGGTGGCCCGTAACAACGGTGCTAAGTTCCGCTATGGTCAGGCTTACCGAGCGGATAATCCCACCTTTGAATGGGAGGGATCTGTCAATGTCGAAGGCTTTGCCAACGGTCGGGGCACAAGATCCGACTACGACTCGGACGGCATGATCAGATACCAACTCACGGCCAACTATCAGAACGGTTTGTTAACCGAGGGGCTCTATGAAAACGTCAACTACAATGCCGCAGGGAGACCCGAATGGTTTACGACCGGCAACTATGATTTAAGAGGGGAACCGCATGGCACCACCGTCTCCACCCTCAGTAAAATGATGATGGATGAAGGCAGGCCGGATCAACCCGTTCGGCATGAGTATGAATACAATCATGGATCCATGGCGGGAAGCATCACCACCTTGGCCAACGGCACCCAGGAGACTTACAAACGCCGGGATTACATTGCTGAACGGCAGCAAAAACTCCGAGACGATGCCGCAGCTTTCTACCAGCAACAGGCGGAGGAGAGAGCCGACCGGAACGCGGCCAACAATGCCGCCCTGGTTCAGCAATTGAGGACAGGCCTCTCCGATCTCAACGCATCCGTAGCCGAGAGTTCCAAACCCTGGATGAGGTCGGAAATCAAACCCAGCTACGAATACACACCTGCGCCCCCTTTAACTTCCAAGGGAGGGACCTCACAGAAAGACGTCCCGTCCTCCAGCGGAAGTGGCGGTAGCAGTGGAAGCACGGCTCCAAGAAAGGGTGAATGCGCCAATGCTAAGGAGCTCGGGTCCAGAGCTTGTCCCTATGGAAAATGCAAGTGCAAAGCGATGTCAAGATAACCGTTACCCCTTCTCATAGGTGAGCTGTTCAGTGGTCAGTGGTTACTGATTGTCGGCTCTTCGCTCGGAGCCCGGCTTCAGCCGGAAGGGTGACGGACCTGAATCACCCACATCATCCTTTCTGTTAGGCCCACATGTTTCTCATCTCACCTCCACGTGCCGCTTCAGAAAGTCATGCTCCTCCTGCCGCACCCGCTGGTAAAGACCAGTCTCCGCCTCGTAGAGCCAAAGGGAACGCACGAACCGCCCTTCCCCATCTTTGGCTAAGCAGACGATCTGCCCCCAGCCCGCCTTGCCATCACGCTCCAGCATCTGCAGATGCCCGTGGAACTGCGCGAGGCGCACCACCTCCTGGCCCTTGATTTGAAGCAGCAGATACACCGGCCCACCCAGCCCCGCCAGCGGGGGCACGGAGACGAACCACTCCACCTCGCCCTGGCCATCCAGGTTCATGCGCCACACCTCCACCTGGGCGGGAAGCTCCTGCCCAGCCGCCGCTTCTTTTAAGCTCACCTGCACCGCCCCTGGGAGCGCCTTCACGGCCATCGGCTGCGGTTTAAACTCCGCCTCACTGCCCTCCAGCGTCTTCGGCCAAACATAGGCCTTCCCCTCCGGCAGCGGCAGCCACGTCATGCCAAAATCCGCCGCTGAAACGGGCTGGGCAAACAACGTCATGGCTGCCAGAAGGCCCACCGAAAGAGCCCGTCCCGGGCACTGCCATAAAGCGCTCCCGCAAACCCGAACCTCCCTCATGAATGCGCTGCTCATGCCCTCACTACAGCATCCCTCTTCCATTCCCGCACGCAAAATCCTCCTTCGGCCTTCGGGCTTCGGAGGACACGTCCTTCTTTCATGCCCATACGCGGGGTCATTGGTCACGGGTCACTGAAAACTGAAAACTGAAAACTGAAAACTGAAACGCGTCCCACCCGCCTTCTCATTTCTGCTGTCCACTTTCAGCTTTCCTCCCGTCTCCCTCGTTGACACGCCTAGCTCTCCGACGTGAAGTTTCCCCCATGGAATCCCCCGCCCAGGAGAAGCTCGATCGCGAACAGATCACCGGTTACCTCAACCGCTACCTTCCCATCATCGCCTCCGTGGCCGGCGTTCCCCTCCGTGAAGGTGAAGCCTGGGGCATCCGCCTCCTTTCCTGGACAGGTGAGGAGTGGCCTGGCCTGGAAGGGCGACCCGGCCTGATTTATGTCGATCTTTTTGTTACCCAGCCACCGCACGATTACCTGCTCATCCTCGACATCTCCACCGGCACCTGCACCCTCGCCGCCAGTTATCAGCGCGAGCTGAAGCACATGCGCCTGCTCCGTGCCTGGGCCCCCGCCACCGATTCACCTGCCTATACGCCGCTCCCCGATCATGTGCCCTGGCGCCTGCTGCGGGAGCTCCACGCGCCCAAACCGAGCCCCTCACCTCACCCCACGCCCACGCCCAAGGTGGATCGCCTCACCCTGGAGGTTCTCATCCGGCGCGACATCAAACGCATCGCCAAGCAATCCTCCCTAGTCGGTGTGGATGACCACCCCTGGGACGTCACCCGCATCTCCTGGACCGGCGAAGAATGGCCCGGCCTGCCCCACCTGCCCGGCTACTGCTACGTGGAGGCCTTTGAGCATGCGAACCCACCGCACGACTTCCTTTACGTCGTCAGCGTGCTCACCGGCACCCCGGAATTCATCGCCGCCTACGAAGGCGACATCGCCACCTTCGACCTCACCGTCTACCACACCTCCGCCGAGTCCCTCGGCCTGCCGGAGCAGGTGGAGCGGTGAAAGGGAAGTTTTGGGTTCGGGGTTGTTTGAACAGGATTTACAAGATGACAGGATTCACAGGATTTCTCCTTAGTTCAGCTCTTAATTCGAAGGCTTCCCCTGGACGCCCAATGAGCTTCTGCAAATCAACTAAATCTCCGCGCCCTTTGCCCCTCCGCCCCTCTGTGGCAAAAAAGCATCCCAGCAAGCGCACCTCCCATCATCCACACTTCCTGTTAATCCCGAAAATCCCGTAATCCTGTCAAAAACAAGCGCCCCCCTGAACCAAGAACCAAGAACCAAGAACCAAGAACCAAGCCCCTACACCCCGCGCAGCTTCCGAATCATCTCCGCTGCCTCCTGCTGGCGTTCTTTGCCTTCGTGGCCCAGGTAGGCCTTATGCCAGGGATTGTTCGGGTTTCGGCGGATGTCCTCCGCCTGCGCCTCCCCGCCCATGACGGCGGTGCTGCTGCGGCTACCTAACAAACGATCCTCCTGCATCAGCACACTGGCCGAGTGCAGCGCACGGATCATCTTGGCACTGTTGCCGATCTCCGCATCATCCGGGTCCAGCCCCAGGAGCTGCGCGGCACGCAGAGCACGCGCCGTGTTCTCATGGATGCGATCTCCCCACTCCGCCTCCAGCAAGGTGCGCTGCTCATTGAGGTAGCTATCCACCCCCTCACGCCCGCGCGAGACGAGGCCTTCCTTCTGCTTCAGGTCAAAGGCCATCAGCGACTGCACCTGATGCGGCGTCAGGTGGAGATCATGCGCCAGCGTCTGAAACTCCTTCACCGTGCCCTCATCCCACTGCACGCCCTCGGGCAGGGCTTCCGGTTTTGCGATACCATATCCCTCCGCCGTCTCCGGCACCCCCAGGGCCTTGCGCCAGGCGGCGATCTCTTCCGGCTTGGCCTCCGCCCCCGGTGGTTTCACGCCTGTGCGCTGGCCGATCATCTTCGCCTTGTTCGCATGCCCGCGCAGCAGTTCCATCGCATTCGGATACTTGCCAAACTCCGCCGCATACTCGCGCAGATCCTCCGGCAGCGCCTCCTGCCAGCCTGCCGTGAAGCTGCCGTCCTTGCCGAGGATGCTGTGAAAATCAAAAGCCTCTGGGCTTTCGCTAGCCGGTGCGGCTGGCACTGATTCCTGGCTCACTGGCGCAGAAACCGCCCCATCAGAGCTTGCCGTGTTCATCATCGCATCATTCGCTGTATCGTCCGTCATGGTATGTTCGTGTGTTGTTTTTTGTTAGGTTAAAAATTCGCGACAGCGTCCCGGAGTGCGGTGGCAGAGAGGCAAGGGCAACACCCTGCCTCGCCGACACCGCTCGCGCCGAAGCCCCAGATCCGATCCAAGTCACCGCCCTCTTGAGTGCCGCCCCCACACAGTCGCCTGGTGGACAGCTCAATCTCTCGCCCGAAAAAGCGGTGTGGCGCTAACGCTTCCCACCGCCCTCCAGGACGCTCCGCGCCTCCAAGTATCCTCCGTCCTTTCAAAGCTTCTTTGAACAGGATCAACCAAACACACTTCCGTGTATTCAGCATCTTCGGTTGTTGCTCAACTCACTCCAGACCAATCCAGTCTGAAGATCACGCCGTTCAAGTGATGCGGGCACTCCTGCCCGCACGTTCTCGCCCCTCGAAGCATCGTCCATAGCGGCCAAGAGTGGCCACCTCACTTTCCGCATCACGCCTCCCCTACCTTGCCCGCGGCCACGCGCCGGGCGATGTGACTGATCACTTGCTTCTGCCCATCCCGCTGGGCCGCTGCGCAGACATTGAAGTCATCCCCAGATTGAAAGCTCTGCCGATGCAGATTGAAATGCACCTGGAGATCCAGCTCAAACACCGTCTGAAACTCCGGCAGATCCGCCAGCATCTGCCAGGCCTCACGCACCTGCACCTCCCGTGCCTTCCGCACGGCTTCTTGTTCTTCTTGATTTGTCATGATCAAAAAATTGGGTGACTACCGATTCAGGCCTTTTTGAAACACGATTAACAAGATTTCAGGATTAACAAACAACCCGTCATCAAATGACTGCGTGCACTCAAAAGCAAAATCCTGTGAATCCTGCCATCCTGTAAATCCTGTCTAAACTCTTAGAGCCGCACCCGCACCACCGTATTCACAAAGCGCTGAAACTGATGCTCAGCCATCTCCAGGGCGCAGGCTTCATCCGCATCCTTCGGCAGGGCCACACGATCCTCAAAGCAGCGCTTCTGATGCCGCAGCACAAAGCGGAAGCAGTAGATGCCCTCCAGAAACGCATGCAGCACCCGCCGCTTCACCTCCCCGAGCTTACTCGCCCCATCCAAGGTGATCACACAAAGGTCTTTCGAATACGCACTCATCCAGAATCAATCAAAGGTTCAACAACGCTCTTTTCGACAGGATTCACAAGATTCCAGGATCAACCAAAACACTTCCGTGTCTTCAGCATCTTCCGTGGTTGCTCATCACAACCTCCTGTGAATCCTGTCATCCTGTAAATCCTGTTCAAAAAAAGCCCGGCAGCTCACCCCAGCTGCTCCATCAGCTTCTCCACCTCGCCCATGCCGCCGACGTTTTTCACCGCCTTGCTGCCTTGTTCCAGCATGCTGGTCATCTGGCTGGCCTGTTGAGCTTGGGCGCGTTGCGCACGCATCTCGGCCACAGCTTTCTCATCCATCAGCCACTCCGCCGGCATGCCGTTGTTGCGAGCCCGATCACGCGTGATCACGTCAAAGTTGTAGTTGTCCAAGACATCCGGACGCACCGAGGCGAGCTGGAGATCGCCCTGGAATTGCCGCTCGAAGGAGGCATTGCGCAGTTGCTTGATAGCCAGAGCTAGGCGCGAGGTATAGACCACCGTCGGATCGGGCACCATGCCCATGAATTGCGACACCGCCCGCACGGCCTCTTCAGGTGGTGGAGCCAGCATACCCTCCTCCATGGCCAGCGCGAACAAACGTTGCAAAATGGGCGTATTCTTCTCACTGGTCAGGCGTGAGAAAGCCGGGGTGATCAGGGTGATCTTCTCCGCCGCACGCTCCGCCACCTCCCGCGCTGTCATCTGGCGATCCAGGCTGGCAAACATGTTGAAGAGCTGCGCGTGAAACTTCGCATTCACCGCATCCTGACGCATCTTGATCCGCTCCTGCCCCACACTGTAGTCCCCCACCTGCGAGATCGGTTTCGGCCAGCGCTCCTGCCCGATGCTGCTGGCCATATACGTGATGCCCCCGGCGGAGAGGATCAGCTCGCCCTCCATCTCCTCCGGCGCGATCATCGCAGGCCTAACCATCTTTTCCGCCGCACAATCCAGCATCATTTGCAGAAAGTTCACCTGCCGTGCATCGGGCAGCGCCGCAAAGCCCGGCCCGTAGCCATACGGACTCTTCTCCGACAGCGCCGACCATTTCAAATAACGCCCCACGGCAAAGGGGAAGGAATCATACCCGCTCTCCCGCACCAGCGTCTTTTCACTCAGCTCCACATAGCAGGAGGCAAAAGGCTTTCCCCACGCGGCGCACGCAGCCGGACCATCAGGTCGCTCAGCGCGTGACCGTGGATAAACCGCGTGGAGAAAACGATAACGGCTGCCCTGGCGCGTCTCATCCCTCAGGCAGTCCTGGATCTTCGTCGGCAGATTCTCCGCCCCGAACATCTCCCGCGCCTGACGCGCCGTCAGCTCAAACTCACGAAACAACGTATCCACCTGCCCGAAGGCATTTTCCTCGATGGCAAAAGAGCCCACGGGCAGCGACTCAAAGTAAAAGCGCCCATCCTCAAAGGCCGAATACAAGGCACTCGTGCCGAAGGTCACATGGTTCAGCAGATCCTCATGCTGCTCCGTGTAAAAGTTACTGTTCCCCAGCATCTCCTGCACGCGGAAGGAGCAGTCCTGCAGCCACATCTTCACGCGATCCGACTGCCGCAGATCAAACACCGGATCATAGGAAAACCACGACTCATTGGCCGGCGTCATCCACGACATCAAGCCCCCCGCCATCGTCAGTGCCGCATCCCCCGCCGTGGTGTCAAACAGCAGCGCTTCCTTCGAGCTGCTCGGCGTGCTGGTCATGGAGGTGATCCCCGCCTTGCGTGGCATCATCAGATCCGCAATCTCCTGCCACTGCGTCTTCCACGGCTGCATCACCGTCTGCATCTTCTGCCAGCGCGCGCACAGATCCCGCGTCCGCTGCTGCTTCACCGGACAGGCCTTCTCAGGCTCCGCACGCTCTTCTTTAGACATCTTTTTGTTAGGCTTCATTGAAAATTGTTCAGTTATCAGTGTTCGGTTTTCAAGTGATGCGGGCACTCCTGCCCGCAATGGTTCCCCTCTAGGCCCTAGCGCCATGCTAGGGAAACCAACTCCCCCGATGGAAACCACTCATACCCACTAATAGTCACTAATGGTTTCCATTCAGAGCTTCAGATCATTAGTGTCCATGAGTGCCCATTAGTGGTGAGCTAAGCTCCTTCATCCCCTCATCCACTCCCCCATCCGAGCGGTGTCGCGCTATCGCTTGCCACCGCACTCCGGGACGCTTCGCGCTCCAAGTCACTCCACCCCATCTCAGCACTCAGCCACGGCTCATTGAAAGCGGAACACCGCACCGTTCACTGAATACTGCCATCACCCATTCACATTTCCCCGCCATTCTTCGGCGTCAGCAGCGGATTCACCACACCGAGCTGAGTCGTCCGGCCCAACGTTTGAGCTGGAGCAGTCGCATCGTTATCCTGCGTCAGAATGGTCTTCTGAATGCCCTTCTTCCGACTCGCGCGGCGCGCAGCCTCGCCTTCGGCAGCAATGTCTTGACGAAAAGGAGCCGTCGGTGGAGGCGGCTGATCAGGCTCCTTCGCCCCCTTGCAGAGACGGGTCAGCCGTCCATTCGGTCCGATCAAATCGGCACTCCACTGTGCCCCACCACCCGGTAGCAAATCAAAGGTTTCACTGTGCATGCTCAAGGTGGGATTGATTAACCCGCCCCGGCGCAAGTGTTATTTTTTGTTAGGCTGTCTTTTTTCGACAGGATTAACAAGATTCACAGGATTTACAGATGGATGATTTCAGAGATCAGGGACAAACAATCCGCGCATTTTCCCCACCTCCTTAAAAAATCATGTGAATCCTGTCATCCTGTAAATCCTGTCAAAAAAAACCAGATCACTCCAAACCTCCGCGCCCTCTGTCTCTACGCCCCTCTGCGGCAAAAAGGCACTCCTCACCAACAGCATTCCGACCTCTAAACTCTCCTCCTCCTCCTCAGCATCACCACCCCGAGTCCCAGCCCTGCCAGCAACACCCGGCTCGGCTCGGGGATGGCCGCAGGGCTGGAGGTGAGCGTGACGTAATCCACAAAGATATCGCGGGCAGTATTCTGGAGATTCTCCGCCACACGGATCTGAAACACATCGCCCTCATCCGCAGCCGTGGTGGTGTAGCTCAGATTAAAGTTATAGAACGGGTTGATGTTCTCATCCACCAGCCCCAGGCGCGTGCCGCCCATGTTGGCCGAGGTGATCAGCACCCGATCATCCGTCACATTATACAGGGCGATGGTGAAGGTGCTGTTGTGACTGCTGTTGCCATTGAAGGCTGCGCCCACCAGATTCAGCACCATTCCTTCACTCAACGTCGAGACCAGCGTGTAGGTCCACAGCTCATCCTGAGGTGTGTTATTGCCCGTATTCAGCAGCAGAGATCCATCCCCCTTCACCCCATCCCCGCCGAAGACACCGCCGCCGAGGTCGTAGTTGTCGTAGGCAGTCGCATTGCGGCTCAGGTTTCCACCGCCTTCCCCTACGTAGGTCCAGCCCGTCACGCTATTGGCCCCTGAGGTGCTGCTGAAATCACTGCTGTAGATCACCGTCGCCGCCTGCACTTGACCGGTCAAAACCAGCCCGAGACTAACCAAAAGCGTCATCGCACAAGCCACCCGCGCTGCACGACGAACCCGCAACGACGACGGCAATAAGGAAAGCGTAACATCACGGCCTCGTGCAGAGGAGGCCCGATTCACGGGCGTGGACAACGAATCACGCATAGCGAGGAAGAAAAATCAAAGGGGGGGAGTTCGGGGGGAATGATCAAACGGGCTCAGGGTTAATGAGGTGCCAAGCGCCACCTCATCCAGCCCGAGCTAGGTGATCACCACATGAATGAGCATCCCCCATGCCAAGCCCTGAAAACCAACTCTTTAGCACCCATCAAAACCCCGCCTAACCACATCCACAGCGCACCTATGACCAGACATCCAAATGACCAATGACCACCCCAAAACCAGTGATTAACCAAAAGAATGTCAATAACTGAAAAATTCCCTGAGGTGCCCCACACTCTGTTTCCCCAAAAGATCGCCAACCCAACGATTCCTTCCCCCCAGCCACCACCTCAAAAAAAGAGCGGGCTCTCCTCCCCAGAGCCCGCTCCCAGATCGATCTTTTTTCAGGATCTCTGACGATCCGGGCTGTCGAGATTAGAAAGTCACGATGCTTTCCACCAGCCCTGCGGAAGACCCGAGCTTGCCAGAAGGTGTGAAGGCGCGGGCACGGATCTGGCCACTCGTCAGGCTCAGTCCTGTGAGCTCCCAGCCGTCCGTGATACGGGTGCCGTTCCCGAGGCTGCTCCAGGTGCTACCGCCATCTGTCGACAACTCAAAGATGACCCGAGAGGCCTCGGGAGACGAGCCGCCGCGCAGCCATTCCACCCGTGTCAGGGCATCCGTGACCGTCAGGCTTTCCGTCGCCAGATTGTTATTCAGCATGGCGATCCGGCCACGCGCGGTGGACTGCACGGAGGTGAATTCCCCCCCGATGATCACCCGACCATCAGCCTTCAGGTGGCTGCCCAGCACATCGCTGCTGGCGCCCGCATTGAATCCGCTGTCCAAAGTTCCATCGCTGTTGAGGCGGCCACAGTATCCGATGGCCGTGCTGTTGAGCTGATTGAAGTCACCGCTCACCAGGATCTTCCCATCAGCTTGCAGCGTGAGGCCATAGACAGGGTCATTGGCGGTCGCTGTGAAACCGGTGTCCAGCGTGCCATTTGCATTCAGGCGGGCCAGACGCGTGCGGGTGACGCCATTGACCGTGGTGAAGGCCCCACCGATCACAATCTTACCATCGGGCTGCAGAGCCACGGCATAGACGTTGTTATTGGCCGGAATGCTGAAGCCCGTATCCAAAGTGCCGTTACTGTTCAAGCGTGCGATGCGGTTTCTCGTCGTGCCATTCACCGTGCTGAATCGCCCCACGATGATCACCTTACCATCAGGCTGCAGAGCCATGCCGTGCACCATGCCATTCGCCGTGGGGGTAAACCCCGTGTCCAATGTGCCATTGGCATGCAGGCGGGCCAGGCGCGTGCGGGTCGTGCCGCTGATGTTGGTAAAGTGCCCGCCCACCAGGATCTTGCCATCGGGTTGCAGGCAGAGCGCATGCACAATGCCGCCGTTGGCCTCTGGCGTGAAGCTGCTATCTCGGGAGCCATCGCTATTCAAACGAGCTAGGCGGTTTTGCACCACATTATCCGTGCGGGTAAAATTTCCCCCGACCAGGATCTTCCCATCAGGCAGCACCACCAGCGTAGAGACATAAACCGACGCCACATCTGTAGCCCCAGGCCAAGTGATGGCCGCATTGAAGGTCGGATCCACCGTGCCATCTGCCAGCGTGCGGACCACCCGCACCTGACTGCTCCCCCCCACCGTGACGAAGGCGCCCCCAGCGAGGACTTTCCCATCCGGTTGTTCCACGGTCGTATGCACCGCCCGGTTCGCATTCGGGTGATAGGCCGTATCCAGCCCCCCTGCCGCAATACCGACCCCACGGAGGGCAAACTCATAGGTCGCCTCATTTATATCATCGTTCCAGAGGACGATGTTCGTCGTGCGGACACCGATCCCATTGGGGACAAACGTGACATTAAAGGTATGGCTGGCGCCGGCAGGAATGATCAACGGCGTCGTGATCCCGCTAATGACAAAAGCCCCGGGGTTCCCTGAGGATTTCTCGATGGAATTGATTTTCAACGGAGCACTTCCCACGCTCTGGATGGTGAAGGCAGCCACCACCTGCTCCGATCCATTCACCGCCACCCCAAAATCCGTGTGATCCGCTGGAGATGGAGTCAGATCCCCATCCGCGATATCGATTCCATTGCCCTGAAGATTGATCTCCGTCGCCGCAGAACCCTGAATTCTAAATCTAAAAAACTGCTCATCGAAGTCATTGTTAGAAATGCTGATCTCACCGGAGAAAGTGCCATTCTGCCCAACGCTCATTGGCGCGTAAGTGATCGTAAAAGTCGTGCTGGAAGATGGCGGTATGACCGTCGGCAAACTGATCCCGCCAATCGTAAAAGGAATCGGCGTTCCAACGGTGCTATTGAGTGAAATTTGGAAGATCTTCAAATCCGTCACGCCACTGTTGGAGATGGTGTAGGTCCTGACCACATTCCCCCCCGGGGTCGCGGGATAACCGAAGTGGGTGTGGTTAGTTAGACTGGGGTAGTAGCTATTATGCGGGATATCCACCCCATTACCCGTCACACTGATCTCCGGTTCGATGCCCTCACCCTTCAGATCAAAACTGTAAACTCCTGCATCAGCATCATTGCTGTTGATCGTGAGTGTGGCATTCCGTGTGCCGATCGCGGTCGGCTGAAACTCAATGTAGACCATGCCGCTGGCGTTCGGCACCAGGGTCACCGGAAAGGAGTAGAAAGTCCCGCTGTAGCTAAAGTCCGAGGCATGAGTGCCCGTAATGGAAATGCCTGACAGCACCAGATCCGCATCGCCAGTGTTGGTGATCTTATACATTCCGTAGTGAGTCCCCGCTGACAGAGAGCGATCTCCAAAATCCGTATAATCAGCCGGACTGGGAGTGGTATCCCCGTTGGCGATCACCACATTATTGCCCGTGACCTGGATATCTGGAGCCGTCCCCTGAGCCGCGCCAGGGAGAGCCGCAGCCCATAAAGATGCTGTGCATAGAGTCGCTAGAAGAGTGCGATAGGTAGGTATTCTCATATCAATGGTTTAGTTGACTATCCGAAACCCCAGAAATCCAAAACGAAGATCCCTGAAAACAAATGGGGCCGTGTGATGAGAAAATAAACACGGATAATCGCATCATTATTCTCAACATAAACACGCTATTCCACCTCATCATCTAGGGTCTAGAACGATTTCAACAAAAATTAAAACCTAAGTATTTAGGTTACTTTTATTCATTGAAGCCCGCACTGCCTACCGCGTAGTCGTGCACTGCCCCGTCGCACATTCCCCTGACAAAATGAATGGAATACCTGGAAGGAGCTCAACAGCGCGGAAGCCTGCATTCAAGCACCCTGAAGGCTAAAGATCTAGAATACAGGGTCCACTCCTCAATAGCCTTCATCCTGTCAAAAACCTCCCCTCACCAACCTCTCCCTCCTCACCCACCGGGGCACATTCACCCGCTCATAGCCGATCCATGGGCGCTGCGCATCCGGCAGCCAGGTCATCGCCGTTTTCAGATCCCCCGCCAGCAGCCAGATCCA
Organism: Prosthecobacter debontii; assembly: GCF_900167535.1. Classification (NCBI taxonomy): domain Bacteria; kingdom Pseudomonadati; phylum Verrucomicrobiota; class Verrucomicrobiia; order Verrucomicrobiales; family Verrucomicrobiaceae; genus Prosthecobacter; species Prosthecobacter debontii. The sequence continues at coordinate 182,533 of NZ_FUYE01000006.1, read as the reverse complement.
CCACGCATCCCCCTCCGGTGCCACGATCCAGGGTGACGCCAGCTTTTCATACGGCCAGTGCTTCCACACCGGCCTCGCCATCGCCAGGGCATCCGGCCGCGCGACCACATACCCATGCGCCAGATGCAGTACGATGTCTTCCTCCAGCGACCGCGCACACGGCTCCGTGGCATACACCCGCTGCGCAAGTTGGTAGGGCGTGAGAGGTGGGTCACCTACGACACTCTGGGGGCTGTTCAGCTCAGGAATTGAAATCGCTTCCGCCTTCATTCCCGCAGCGCAGGGACTAACAGGAAGGATGGCAAGAGGAAATCACAGCTATTTGAGTCCATCACCTGGGTGTGGATGGATATCACACCTTCTGCTTCACGGTCTGCGAGGCGCTTTGTTGAGGGGTGTTCTTTTTGTTTTGAAGGTCATTCTGCTGATCCGTCACTTTTTGGACCTTGGCCTTGATCTCATCCGCTTTCACATTCACGTCTTTGATCTTGGCGTCGAAGTCTGCCAGCTTCTGCTGCGCCATTTTATTCAGGTCATCGACGCTCAGATCCTGAGTTTGACCTAACAACTGTTTGAGATTATCTTGGACGATCTGCTCTCGGCGGGCTGGATCCACGCTACCTGGCCCGGAAACCACGTTCGCCATCATGACCTGCCTCTCGAAGGCTTGCTTATCCTGATTCAGTTGGTCGGCTCCCTGATTCAGATCCCCCAGCTTTTTATCGAGCTTATCCAGTTCATGTTTATTCTCCATGATCTTGAGGCGGTCAGACAGACTTGTCACCCCTTGCTTCAGTGACTTGAGTCCATCACTGAGGTGACTCTTCACACTGCCTGCTGACTGAGTCACTTTATCTTTGAGGCTGTCCGCCATTTGCACGGCGTCTCTTAGGCCGCTGTGCAGGTTCCTGCCCAAGGTGCTGCGATCCAGTTGCTTCAATTCTGGATGCTGCTCCTTCATATCATACATCTGCTGCTTGATCTGAATCTTCTCATTCTGCGTCAAAGCAGGATCGTTGAACTTGGCTTTTAGATCGTTGTATTGATCTTTGATGCCTTGATCCAGATCGCGCAGCCGACCTTCGTCATTGAGCTTGCTAAGCAACTCCTCCAAAGATGCGTTTTGCTTATTCCCCACGATGCTCGGATACTTTTGCTGGATGGCAGCTGAAAGTTGAGCCTGAACATCGGGTGCCAGGCTAACGATTTCATTGAACCCCATTTCATTTAAAACCAAAAGCGGATCCACCCCGTTATCCAGGTCGTCTTTCAGGGTATTGATGTCCTTATTTTTCTCCGTCAGCGCTTCAAACTTGGTGACCAGATCCTGATGTTCCGGGCTCCCCTGCGGCACGCTGCTGAGCCTTGTGAGCGTTTCCCGCACTTCTGCCTTCAAGTGTCGCTGAGCTTCCGCGAGCCAACTGTCCACAGCGGGTCTAATGGCATCTGACGAGTCGTTTGAATTCGCGGAAGGAGGAGTAGTCATCGTGATTTGAGCTTGTGCTAAGACTAGGCGCAATCTCGTAAAGCTGTGACATCAATTTTTGATTTCCTTGCTGGAGACCCGCAGAGCCGATCCTTCAGATCCGCGTCCTGCATGAATCGTAGCCCAGCTCTCAGGCCCTCCCAAATCGCCGCAAAGTGATTCGAAGGGCTCATGCGGGGTTCGATTTCAATCCAAACACAATTTTCACCCACGAGTAAAAACAGCGATTTCAGTGAAAGTCATTTGGGACCACCGCCTCCATTTCCGCCCGCGGGATCATCCGTCATCCGTCACTCACCCGCCAAAATACCCGCCCTGGCTCTCCGCCCACAGGCGATAGCCCTCCAGCTCATCCTCCTGCACCGGTTGCACCGTCAGCAAGCGCGGGCCCATGGCCAGGAAGCTGCGGCGGGTGAAGGGCAGATGGCCCATGCTGCGATGTTTCTCATCGGCACCCGAGAGCGTCAGCATCCCAGCTTCTACCTTCTGAGGGCGCTCGGCATGGCCGCCGGCATACAGGCGGATGTGCACGCCTCCGGCATCCACTTTCAGCAGCTTCACCACCCGATACGCCCCGCTCGTCCACACCGTGTAGAGCGTGCCCTCCATCAGTGGATCGTGCTCCAGGATTTGGCGAAAGGCGTCCAGCATCGGCGCCGTCAGCACCCCGGTCACCAGCGGTGTTTCGGGATTGAAAACCATCCCGGCCGACGCCGGCATCTTCAGCGCCAACTCCATGGCCGACACCGCCTCCACACGATCAAAGGGCGGATGCGCACCGGCCACCGCCCACTCCTGACGGGTGAAGACCACCACGAACGGCTGCGGCGGCTCCCCCATCAGCATCACCGCCGGATCCTCCAGACGCTCCGCACTCGCATTCGCCACATACAGCTCCGCCTGCGGCAGCTCCATGAAGACCCGGCTCAGCGACTCCTTGCTGCCTTCCCGATCATGGATCACCAGCGCCAGGTCCAGCTTGCCAGCCCGCCCCTCATCCACCTCCCGCAGAAGTTCCCCCAGCGCCATCGCCTCCGCATCTCGCACTGCTTTCTGCTCTTGCCGCTTTTTGAAGAATCCGAACATGCCCATGAGGCTAAAGATACGTCGGATAGGCAGGTAAGGTGAAAGTGGTGTTGAGGATAGAAAAAGGGCTCATCGCTATCGCCACATCCTCACGCCGCCACCCGATCCTATTTCACCTCCCACCAGCCCCGTTTTCGACGAAAACACTTACGGACCGACGAAAATCCTTATTTGGAGGCCTTTTTCCGACGGAAATGCTTACGGCTTCGATAGGATCGCGCGCATTCATCACACATCCACCTCAGAACGATGTCTCAGGGGTAGGAAGGCAAAGATCAGCTCTCGCTTGGCTCGCACCTTTCGTCCCTCCCGCACGATCAGCCCCATTTCCTCGAGTTCAGCTAAATCACGTTGCAGGGTCTTGGTTGTCTTGGTGGCATAGGCTTTGGCGAGCCGCGGCGTCAGTTCATCCACCTGACTCAGCTCCACCCAATCATTCTTCTGCCCCAGATCCAGCGCCAGATGCCGCTGACGCACATCCCCTGGGCGTGTGCGATTTTGAAACAGCTCATGCACATGGTTTCTCCATGTCATGTCCCACTGTTGCGTCCACACATACTCCAGCTGCCCGCGCAGCCCATCCACCAGCCCACGCACCGCATAGCAGAGAAAGGGCATCAGATCCCCACCCGACTTACTGGCGTGATCGAGCTGACGATAATATTCCTCCTTCGTCTGGTTGTAATGATTGCTCATGAGATGAGCCGCAGGCGCAGGCATACCCGCCGACATCAGCAGATAAAACTCCACCAGCCGAGCCGTGCGGCCATTGCCATCACCAAAAGGGTGGATCCAGGCCAGATACACATGCGCCAGCACTGCCTTGATGATCGCAGACACCATCTCCATGCCCGGCTTGCTGAGGGCAAAGTCAGGCCCATTCAGCCACTCACACAGGCGATCCATCAGGTAATCACAATCCTCCGCCGGAGCTCCACGATACACTCTCCCCACGATGACGGAGCGATCCCGGTATTCCCCCGGCACCACCCACTCTTCCTTCGGCACATCCTGCAGCACCTGCGCATTGAACTGCTTCATCAAAGACACGGAAAGCGGCGGCAGTGTCTGGCTGGAGATCTGACTGCTGATCCGCATGAAAGCCGCGATCACATTATCCACTTCCTGCTTCAGATACTCACGAGAGGGCGCCACCTCCAGCCGCCCCTCCACCGCCCGCAGCACCTCCTCCTCAGAAAGCGTATTCCCCTCGATCGCCGTCGTAGCCGCCGCTCCCTTGGCCATATAGACCTGATGCAATAGCTGAGCCGTGGCAGGCCGCAGCGGCACCTTGGAGAGGTGCTCGCACTTCGACACCGCCTCCCCCAGATGCAACCAAAACTCATGCCCGATCTCCCACAAGCGAATGTGGAATTTCAGCCAAGGATGTGTCTGCTCATATTTCCGCATAAATGTCCAGATTCAAAAAACGCTCTCTGACTTGTAAATACGGGTATAAGTAAACAGATATCGCGCAAAAAGTCTGAAAAAATGTCCAGTTTTTTGTCTCATTCATGACCAAGCCTGTCCATAGGTGTCCATGCATGACTTTTTCTGGCATGAGGTTGAACACGTGTTCAAGATGGGGCAACTTGATAGTGAGCTCCGATTAAAGAAACCAAATAATCTCAAATCACTATTGCGGTAAAATTTCTTTTGGGTAAAACCCTCAGAAGCGCTGAGCCAGGATTTTGATCATGCAACATGAGACTCAACCTACAGAAGAGAGCATTCGCATCACAGAGATCCAAGGCCGTGAGACAAGTAGCATTTTACGCCCCTTGGAATGTCGAGCCTCGGATGGAAATCGTTATTTCATTAAGACACGCCGTTCTGATAAAAATCCCTTACTTTGTGAATGGGTATGCAGCAAATTAGCTCAAGCACTAGAACTCCCTTGCCCGCCAGTCTGTATTGCTTGGTTGCCTAAAGAGCTTTTGGATGAATCAAACCACTCAGATTATGACTTGGTCGCAGGCTGGTCATTCGGCTCTTTAGCCGTAGATTTTGCCGATACCTTTCCCAAAGCGGTCGCAAATCAAATTCCGGATGATTTACGGCTGCGTGTTCTGGCATTTGATCACTGGATTCATAATAGTGACCGCCGCGATCAAAATCCGAATCTTTTATGGCAGGCACGCGAAAAACAGCTATGGTTAATCGATCATCATTTAACCTTATCTCCAGATCCCGTTCGCAAGTCCTCTGACACACATATCTTTCGAGAAGATTGGAACACGTGCTGGGGAAACAACAACGCTGACGAAATCATTGAGTGGCTGAGAGGGGGACTCGATGAACTTGATGGTATATTTGCCGCGATACCGCCAGAGTGGTTAAATGCTCAGGAGGATTTTCTCACAAAAACTCGCGCATTGCTGACACGAAGACTGCCTTGACCCAAAACGTATTATACATTGATTTCAATGAAACCACACCTCTGCAAATACTCGATTATTCGTTTCCTGCCCTACAGGGAAACGGAAGAGTTTGTGAATATTGGTGTTCTAGTCTTGTGTGAGGAACTCGGTTATTTAGGCTTTTTACTCGAGAAAAAGAGATCGACCCGGGTCACCCATTTTTTCAATGAGCTGGATGCCTCCATTTATCGACATGGCATTCTAGCATTGGAACAGGAAATCAAACGGTTAAATCCTAAATCAACGGACATTGATGGCTGCCTGTCACTAGCTGGTGGAGCACCCAATCTCAGTGCAGCCTTCCAGTTTCTAACAAGGCCACGCAAAACGCTTTTTTATTTTAGCGAGCCACGGGTGTTGCTAGATGCAGATCCAGTCGCGGCTCTCAAGCGCCTTTTCGCGGACTATGTTAGACGGCAGTTTGCGCAGCCTAAGGAGTATCAAGAGCAACTTATGCGTGAAGCCATTTCCAATAGTCTCAAACAGTGGAACCTTCATAGATTCTACCACGCGCTGGACGTAGGAACCGACATTTATCGAATGAAGTTTCCCTTTGTGCATCAAACACATTCTCGGGTCGAGCGAGCGATTCGTGTCCTCAATCTCAATTTTAATGAATCGACGGATATCCTCAGAAGGAATGATGAAGTAGTCGGCGGCCTCACTCGCTTACGTAATGCTCATGTTTTACCAGATGATTGTATGATTGTTGTAAAAGCCCCCAAATCTACAACAAAGACGCATGAGATTGCGATGGATGTCTGCAGCAATATTCAGGGTCTTGATGTCCAAACTGCTTTATATGGTGACCATACTAAATTGAGAAACTTCGCTGAAAAGGCTTCGAACACCGCCTCAAATTAATCTCCCCTTACCAACCCAAACCGGGCCACCTCTCGGTGACCACCTTTACTGCTGGCATCACGGCTGAGATCGGCGTCCAGAGTGAAGGGATCCCGCCTCCTCATGGACCCAAAATTCCGAGCCTTTTCAGCGCATCGATCCGCGCCGCTTGGTCATCGAAATAAAAATGCGCATCGATGGGGTGGATGAATCCGCCTTCTTTGGCCACAATCACATTGAAGACGGGGAGCTTGGACCCTGGATTTTCGAGGATCAGGCCCTGACGGCTCAGTCCTTCCACAAGCTCTCGCCAAACGGGGTGCCGCCCCACCACCAGGGGCTGAGACACCACGATGTGCAGCATGCGGTCGTCCTCAAAGAAACCTTCCAGGCAGACATCATCGCCAAACAGGTGATTCGCTAACAAATGATCTGTCAGATAGTCGAACAGTGATTCGGTAGCCTGGGCCTGCACGGCCAGATCTTTCAAGACACGTGTGCCGCGCCAAAGAGCGACGCGGTGCTCACTGCCGCCTTTCATGACATGCTCCTTCATGCGCATGTAAGCACGGACCGCCGCACCCTCCATCCAGAGGCCTGCCTCGTCAGCGAAGCGCTTCAGTGCCGCGACTTCATCGTGGCCTGCTGAGCGCGCACTTTCTTCCCCGTCATGGCTTTTTGCCTGCGCAGCTTCAGCCGCCCGGCGGAGAAGAGCTTGCGCACCTCCGTATAAGACATGAGCGTTTTTGAGGCTGGCTGGACCTGAGACATAGAACGAGTTCAACTCGAAGGGAAGAAACCATCGTTCCGGTGAGATTCAACCCCAATCGCAACGGGAAGAACCGAGGTGACTCCGCCATCCGTCCGCCTCTCCAGAAATACAGCTGCGGAGCCTTTACCCTCCTCACCTCCCCACAAACCCAAACCTCGCCACTTCCCGTCTCCCCCGCCTCTGGGTTCCGCGACCCCCTAAATCGTCGTCGTCGTCATCGAGAGAGGTGCGAGAGCGGCCGCGGGCGGTGGCGCTGGATTGGGTGGGGATGAGGTTCAGGGCGCTGGCTTCGGCGAAGGTGCGGAGGGCATCGGCGGTGTGGTCGCAGAGGCCGTCTTTCAGGGGGTGCTCGAGGTAATGACCGGTGGTCTTATTGAGCGCGCGGCGATAGTTCTCCAGACGGGCGATGCCGGAGGGTTGGGGATCGCCCGCAGCCTCGGGCTCGGCATCGCAGCGGCGGTGAAACCAGCACTGGGGGAGCAGGCGGCGCAGGTAGCCGATGCCGGTCCAGACATCGGGGATGCGTGAAACGACACACACTTGGTTAGGCTGAAGACCGGCCTCCAGCATTTGGGTGTAGAAGGTTTTGTTGCTGCCTTTATCCCGCTGATGGGCATCGTGCGGCACGTAGTTTTTGGCGATGGGGCCATGCAGGGCCTCCCAGCGGCGGACTTGCGCCACGAGGCCTGCGGCACCGCCGCCCTCTCCGGCGGCCCAGTCGAGGATGTTGATGTCCTTGGCGGTGGGTTGCACGAGCCAGCCGGCCAAGCTATCGCCACCGCAGTCCCAGAAGGTGTAGAGCGGCAGATGCGGCTCGGGATTGAACTCCCGCACGCGGCCCTGGGCACGCACGCTGGCCATCTGCGGATAGATGGCGCCCAGAACGATGGCTTGATCACACTCCTCGATGGTGGTGGGAAACTCCTGCAGCATGTCATCCCCCTGCTCGCGGCGTTTCTTTTCATACCAGGCCTGGCGCTCTGGCGGCACGTCCAGGGCATGCTCCTCACGCAGTTTTTTAAAGTAGCGGAGGACCTCGGCATTGTGGGCCTCTTGGCCTAACAAACGATAATCGGGATGCTGGAGCCAGGAGAAGAAATGCAGCCGCCAATCCCCGGATGTGAGCGGGCGACCGACACTCTCCTTGGCCAGGCGAAAGAGCTCGTAGCAAGGCCCCACGCGGCCCCCGCGCATGGTGGTCTCCACATCCACGATGTCCTCCGGCAGCACGGCATTGATGGAGCCTCGGCGGATCTTCCGACCCTTTTCCAGGGAGGCATCGCAGATGGGGCCGAACTCGGAGACGTGCAGCCGCTGCGGGGTGCGGCCAGTGAAGGAGGTGCCGGCCTGGTAACTGCTGCCATTGGCCCAGGCCATCTCGCTGTGATTGTTGGTGAGCAGCGGATTGGCCGCCTGGATCAGCCGCCACAGCGCGGCGATGAAGGGGTCGGGATGATTCGGGCCATTGAGCCAGGCAAAGCGGAAGATCTCCAGCTTTTCCCAGGCGGCGACTTCGGTTTCATCGATGATGGCAGACTTGAAGTTAGGCGAGAAGACACATTCATCGCCATTCTCCAGCACGATCTCGGTGGAGATGCCCAGCTTACGCGCCTTGGGCACGAAGTTACGCCGATGCCGGTGGCGGCGAAACTGGAGCTGCTCAGGCCGCGCCTGGAAGGGCACGGGCTGCCCCTGGACGAGGATGAGGTAGAGGTTTTCCAAGCGCCAGTTCCGGTCCTGCAGCAGCGCCAGTTTTTCCTTCACCTTCGGGTCCAGCGGTGGCCCGGCGAGATCGGCCTCCGTCTGCGGGATGTAAACAGCGGGTTTGGGGGAAGCGGTGCGTTTCGGGGAGCGTGCTCGGGGCATGGGAAAAAGGGTGGGTGGTGGTTGCTGAGCGATGGCTGAACTGTGGTTGAGCCGTTGTTGGGAGAGGTAAAAAATGAGCCGCAGAGGAGGTGAGAGGCGGAGGGGACAGAGTTCGAGGTGAGGTGTTTTTGGTTCTTCGTTCTTGGTTTGAAGAGGCCGAGGTGGGCAGGCTCGCGGGATTCTTTCGTTTTGTTTGTTAGGCTAGATAAAGCGCGGCAGCGGCATTCCTGGAGCGTGGGCGTCTCGCCTGCCGTTTCACGCGTCCTCGCGGGAAACCGTTCTCGGACGTTCCTTTCCCTCTCCACGGACCCGTTCGTGAAAGGACCGGCGCAAGAGGGTGGCGTGACTCAGAGAACGGTCGGCGGCGAGACACCGCCGACAGCACGCGAGACGCGTGCGCTCCAGGAAGAGCAGACGCTGCCGCGCCCCAAACAATGACCAATGATCCCGCATGCGGGAACCACTGACCACTGACCACTGACCACTGACCAAGAACCCCGCACTCACCCCTCCCCCGCATGCGTGAGATCCCAGATCTGGCGCAGGGCGTGCTCCAGGGGACCGGCGAAGGCATTACCCTCGGCCTTCAGGCGCTCGCGTTCCTTATCGCGCTCACGCTCCTTATCCCGTTCTGGGGTGAGTTCGCCAGCCAGCTTGGCATCCAGCTCGATGGCGCGCAGCTTGCACGGCAGCTTCACCGTCACGCCGCCCTTGCTATCCACGCGCATCTCCTCGGCCAGAGCCGAGTCTTCCTTCACCTGCCCCACCGGCGTGCGCACGATCGCGGCCAGGAAGGCCCGGCGCTCCAGCAGCGTCATCACGGCGGAGCCCGCCAGTGTGTCCGCCTTCTCCCGCAGAGCGGCGACCTCCGCCTGGATCTCCGCCCGCCCCAGCAGGCGAGATCCACTCCTGCGGGCCGATGCCTCCCCCGCCTGCGGATACGCCTCGGCATAGGCCTGCGTGGCCGTCATCCCCTGGACGACTCCTTCACAAAATTTCCTCTGCGGTCCCGTCAGCACAGATGGACGCGATGGATTAACAATAAGGATGTCAATCAAAGACCGACAAAAAAACAACGAATCCACAGGTTCATCCCAAGAGGATCTTTGTCACACCTCGGTAGATTTCATCCAGTTCCCCAAGTATCTGCCTTCAGCGCCCAACCGGGTCCCTCGGACCCTAGACAAGCGCCTTCCCTGCCCACGCATCATGGCAAACGACACCACTTCCTCCTCCTCGTCCTCCGCTCCCGAGCCGGAGGCCCCAGCCCGTGTGCAGACCATGGCGGAGATTCAGGCCCTCATTGATCAGGCCCAGGCGCGCCATTGGGGCCCCCCGAGCTTCGCCCCTGATCCTACCGCCACCGCCCCCCGCCGCTTCCTCCTGGTGCCGTTTACTGAGGCGGAGATCCAGACTGATGCAGCCCTGCAAAACATTCTCCGCGGAGCCACGGAGGATACCGGCCTGCGCAAGCTCGCCCTGCAACTTTACGCCCAAGATCCCGGACCCTCCCCGAACTGGTCTGAGGACGATCTGGTAAAGCGCTTCAATGCCCTCACGGCTGAGGAGAAGCAGAGCCTCGTTGCAGATGCCGCCGCCAAGATCCCCCTCCGCCTGCCCTACCCGCCGCAGGATTATGGGCAGCCGCCGCCCGGCCCCCAGGACATCGTCTTCGTCCTCGGCCATGGCCGCACCGACTCCGCGCAAATCTCCTGCGGCAGCAGCCAGATCGATGCCCAGACGCTGTTGAACCGCATGCGCGGAGACGGCCTCGTGCCTGCCGATACAGGCCGCATCAAGCTGATCTCTTGTGGCGGAGACCACACCCTGCACCCCGACTTCATCGCCCAATGCCAGGCCAACAACGTTTATGGCCAGAGCATGGTCACCGCCTATGGCATGAAGGATCAGGACAGCCAAATCTGGCACAACAACTCTCCTTTAGCCCATCTGGATAAAGGCTTGCGCTCTGTGGACGGCCCCCCGCCCCCCTCCCATGAGATGTCACGACTGGAAGAGAAGCTCAAGGCCAGTGCCATCACCATGAAGTTTTACCAAGACCATGCCCAGAAAAGCTCGGAAGCGCTCGGCATCACCGCAGAGAGTCTTTGGATGCATGTCGAGACACTCCACAACCTCAAACAAGATTTCCTGTCAAAACCGGGCACCGATGCCGCAAACATAAAACAGCTTGATGATTTAATTCGCGAAGCCAACACCCAATTAAAAGCTGCTGCTGAAATGCGGTTCCAGGATGATGCCGGCAGGAAAAAGCTCAGGATCAATCTTTGGGATCAGCAAGAAGAATGGAGAAAATCATTGGCAGGCCTCGGCTTTGCCAACTCCCAAAAAATCAACGCCACCCACAAGACCCAGGCACGCCCCGCCGATACCGCCGCCTCCGTCAGCCCTGGCCATCTCACAGGCGGGAGCAGCAGCTCCTCGGCCACGCCCGAAGCCGACGCTGACATCGCCGCGCCCAAGGAGAAAAAACGCCTCAGTGTGAAAGACGTTCTGGTCAGCGGAGCCGTGCGCCCGCCCATCCAGATCGGCAGCCACCGCCTCCCTCCAGCTCCTCTCCAGAAAGATCCCACCCCACCCAGCAGCCCCCGGTTGAGATAATAGGAAAACGTTGATACAACGCCTCCCCTTCCGAGGTCATTTCCTTCATTCATGAGAACCCCTTGGCCCTGATCACGGCCAAGAGGGAGAGTGGATTCAATGCTTTTGCCCACTCGCTTTCCTGGCTGGTGTCAGTCCTAAACAGTTGGATGGCACTGGAAGTGGCCCGCACACTCCGTGTGCGAATTTCCGTTCAGCAGACCTAACGAGATGCATGTCATATCCACCTCATGCAGAGGGCACTGGGGACTCGACCACCGAGTCTGAGAGCAGGCGTGCCCCGCTCAGCCTTTCACGCGGTATCCCGCACACGCAGGGGGCGGAGCCCAATGATATGACGACACACCAGAACGGTTTCCCGCCAGAGGCAGGAAACAGCACGCGAGACGCGTGCGCTCCAGGAAGAGCAGACGCTGCCGCGCCCCAAACAATGACCAATCATCCCGCATGCGGGAACCAATGACCAATGACCAACCAGCAAGAACTCTGCCTCACCCCCACGGCCCGGCTTTCATCGCCGTCAGGGCCACGGCCTCCAGCTCTTCGGGCGTCGCGCCATCGCGGGCCTGGATGGACATGCCCTGCTGCACCGTGACGAAAAATCGTGCCAGAGTTTTCACATCGGTCTTCGCCGGGAGATCCCCCTCCGCGATGCCACGCTGGAGGCGGGCTTGCACTTTATGCAGGGATTGCCGCCGCTCTTCCAGCACCAACTCCGCCAGACCGGTGACGCCTTCACTGGCCACGGCGGAGAGCACCACCATGCAGCCCAGGGGCCGCTCCGGACAGGCCAGCGAGCGAGCCGAAAAACGCAGAAAGGCCTCGATGCCCTCCCGCGCGGTGGGGGCGGACTCCAAGGCCTGAAAAAGCTGCGTGCCGCCGATCTCTGCATAGTGACGGAGGGCCTCGGCATAGAGCTGCTCCTTGCTGCCAAAGGCCGCGTAGAGGCTGGGGGAGCCGATGCCCATGGCCTCGCACAGATCCGTCATGGAGGCGGCGGTGTAGCCCTTTTGCCAAAACACCCGCATGGCCGCCTCCAGCGCAGCGGTCCGGTCAAAGGAGCGCGGGCGTCCGCGAGGGGCAGGGAGGGCGGTGGGGCTCATCAAATCAAATTTTGTAATGATCAATCTATAAATCAGTTGACGCCGTTTCGCAACCTGTTATCCATTCTGTGTCGTTCGTTACACATATCCAAATCCGACTTTAACCTCACACCCACCCCTCCTCTTATGAAAACACTTCAAGGCAAACGTGCCCTCGTCACCGGAGCTAGCCGAGGCATCGGCGCCGCCATCGCCAAAGCCCTCGCCGCTGAGGGAGCCACCGTCGCCATCACCTATGAACGATCCGCCGACAAAGCCGCCGAGGTCGTCCAGCAGATCCAGGACGCCGGAGGCCAAGCCGTGGCCCTCGCCGCGAACAGTGCCGATCCCCAGGCCATCCGCAGCGCCGTCAGCCAGACCGTCGCCGAGCTCGGTGGCCTGGACATCCTCGTGAACAACGCCGGCATCGCCCGTCATGGCCCCGTGGCCGACATCACCCTGGAGGACATCGACGCCCTGCTGAATGTAAACGTGCGCGGCGTCATCCTGGCCAGCCAGGCCGCCCTCCCTCACCTGCCCAGTGGCGGACGCATCATCAACATCGGCAGTTGCCTCGGTGAGCGCGTGCCCTTTGGCGGTGTCACCGTCTATTCCGCCACGAAATCCGCCCTGCGCTCCTTCAATGCCGGCCTCGCCCGCGAGCTTGGCCCCCGTGGCGTAACCGTGAATCTCGTGCAGCCCGGCTCCACCGATACCGACATGAACCCCGCCGATGGCGAAGGCTCGGACGCGCAGAAAAGCCTCATGGCCCTGAGCCACTACGGCACCCCCGAAGACATTGCCTCCGCCGTCGTCTTCCTCGCCAGCCCCGCCGCCAAGCAAATCACCGGCACCACGATCACCGTGGATGGCGGTGCGAATGCGTGAGGGGGCGTGGAGTAAATGGGAAAAACACCCCTGACTCCATTAGCACTCTTTTTGTTAGGCTTCAGAGGCGAAGTGAAAAGTTCACTTCGCCTCTTTCTTTTTGGCCGTTGCATTCACACGCTTGAAGAGCTTTTCACAGTTCTAAAGGCAGCTTCCCTTGGCGTCCATCGTCATCCCCGGGACGGCTCCTTCATCCAATCTACTCTGCGGTCCCTTAAACACAAATGGATGTGGGGGACTAACAACAAAGACGTCAAAGCCAAAACAAAAGCCGCCACAGGGTGAACACGTTCCCCCTCGGCGGTAAGGCATGTGACACACTAGCCAGGGCCGACGCCTTCCTGACTCACCTCATTCCAGGGGTCCACGGGCCTAGACCGAATAGTAACCGTAGTTCACGTTGATATTCTTAATCATATCAAAATTGTATTGTTAATTATTGCTAACTAATCTGGGCAAACAACTTGGATCTCTTATTTAATATTTACATTGCAATGCATTATGCACCAAACTAAATCTCCGCATTAACGCGGAGCCAAAAACACCTCACGCGTGAGTCGAGTTCCTCAGTTGATCGCTCCCTTTCGCTCACCTCCTGCATCTCTCCCGTAGGCGATACCCAAACGCATTCACCCTGCACTCCTCCCGTCGATCATGATCCTTAAACCTCACCTTGCCCTCCTCCTCGGATGTTCCGTGACCTTTTCGAGCTGTCGATCCTTTGACTCCCTGATCGAAATCTCCCGCATGCGAGCCGCAGCTAAGCTTGAGCCTGGCGGTGCAGGGAAAACGGGGCAGAAGCAAGACCGATTCAACCGGCGCGCTGCGGCGACAGACATCACGCTGCAATACACAGTGACCGACCTTGATGTGCTGAACTTCACCAACGGGGTGAAAAACCACTTGGACAGGCGATCCAGCATCCACACCAACCTGCGCTACGGCTCCGCCACCACGATGGCCACGCTAGGTGGCCTCGCAGGAGCGGCGAAAACGGTCGGCTGGTCCACCGGCACGGCCAGTGCGCTGGGTTTAGGCGCCACCTATGTCTTTGGCCTGGGGCAGATCTTCAATTCCAAATCCCATGCGCAGGCCTATGAGCAATGCTTGGCCGACGTGCAGGCGGCAGAGGCCTCCTACTTCTTCTACCGACTGGGCGGCAGGGCGAATGGGACACCGGAGCCCGCCAATGGCATTCCATCAGCCACCCACCTCACCTATGAGGGGGAGGTGCTCTACTACCGCGTGACCAAGGTGCTGAATGTTCTCTACGACTCCCTCGCGGGTAAAATCCCTGATCTCCAGGACCTGAAGGAAGCTCGCGGTGAAGGCACTGCAGGACAAGCAACATCCAAGGCCCCGACGCCTCCGACGCCTCCTAATCAACAAGCCGCCGCCGCCACTGAAATACCTGCCGTCTTAAAGCCGCGTAACGAACGCCTGGAGACCGCCTTCACGGCCATGAATGAGGTGGAATACAGCAAGGCGCACCCGATCATCATCCCACCAGGCTCCACGCTGAAGCAACATTTGGCGACCCTCATTCTCGCAAAGGCTGACCTGCCGATTCCTGCCGGAAAAGACGCCCTAGAAGGCCTCACCTTTTACCGCAAAAACGCCACGACGGAGGCTCAGACGGCGAAGCTGGAAAGCGCCTACAGGGCCTATCACGTGCTGCCGCCTGCTCAGTGAGTCCGCCAATCACCTAACCCATGATTTAGAAAACTCACCCCGCTCCCGCTCATGACCCTCACCCAAGATCCCCCGGAAAGCATCGAGCAACTGGCCGCCTTCGTGAACTCCAAAGAATCCCCGACTCAAGAGTTGGTGGACATGGGTTTCGAAAATGGCAAAAACACGTTTCTCTTCAGCGTCACCACGGATAGCAAGCTCCGCGGCGCTGTGGAGGCCCAGCAGGTAGCCACCTTCGAAGAGGCGAGCGCTCTACCCGGCGTCTTTTGTTTTCAAAAAATACTGCTGAAAAGCGGCGAAGTTCCGGTGGCCATGCTGCGCAAGGCGTATGTGCCCACGAGTGACACATCCGTCTCCGACCTCATGGTGAAGCAGGCCATCGTCGAGGCGGAGTGGTTTCGCGGCAAAAAGGAAACCGACAATGACGCCTCTGAACGCGTGCGCACCTACTGGGTGGAGGGTACCGAGACGCAAGGAATATCAGGGAAGAATACCAAACAACCTTGGTCCGCCGCCTTCATCTCCTACCTCGTGATCAAAAGCGGTGGCGGCAACCGCTTTAAGGGCAGCACAGCCCACTGGAAATACATCAACCGTGCCGTGAAGGCAAAACTCAAGCCTCAGGACGACCCCGATTACGGCTTCTGGGGGCATGCCGTGAATGCCTATAAACCGCAGGTGGGAGACCTCATCGCCGCTTGGAGAGATGACCCTGACACCACAGCCGTGGAGAAAACCACCTTTGAGGAAGTCGTGGCCGGAAAGGACGGATATCCCTCTCATTGCGACATCGTCGTGGCTCACAACGGCAGCACCATCAAGACCATCGGCGGGAATGTGAACAATGATGTCTCCGAAAAGACCTTCAAACTGACCCCTCAGGGCTACGTCGATATCACCGACCCCAAACAAGTGCAGGTCATCGCCATCCTGGAAAACCGCATGGATGCCCCGCTGGCCCCAGCCCTTGCAGGCGGTGCCGCACCCGCTCCGGCGGCTGCTCCTCTCAATGTGGTCCGCATCACGATGGATCAGATCCGCACGCTGGCTCCCAATGCCAAAGCCGAGTATCTCCAGGCCTTCGTCAATGCCGACGCCGTGCTAGCCCCCTACCAGATCAATGCCAGCAAGCTGCGGCTGCGCCACTTCATGGCCCAGGTGCTGCATGAGAGCGGCGGCCTCAGGGTGCAGGAGGAAGACATGGGCTATAGCGTCCAAGGGATGATGAAAACCTGGAAAGACCGATTCCCTACCGAGGCCTCCGCAAAGCCCTATGAATACAAACCGGAAAAGCTGGCCAATCATGTCTATTCGAATCGCATGGGCAATGGTGATGAGGCGTCTGGTGATGGCTGGCGCTATCGCGGGCGCGGTCTCATGCAGGTGACGGGCCGTGAGGATTACCGCAAATACGGAGCCCTCGTGGGTGCGAATCTTGAGGCCGATCCCGACCTCGCCTTTGCCGCCGCCTACACGCTGAAAATCGCCGCCGAAGAGTGGAAGTCCAAAGGCTGCAACGCCCTCGCGGATGCCGATAACATCACGGGCATCACCCAAAAGATCAATGGCGGGCAGACCGGCATCGCCAAGCGCAAGGCGTGGTATGAAAAGACCCTGACGGTGTGGGCCTAACCAACTCTACACCCTAGCGGCATCAGAGAGGCGTGTAGCGGGCAGCCGCTACACGCCTCTGTGTTGATGCCTCAGCCCCGTGCCCGTCGCCTCGTCTGAGACCTTATCAGAGCGAACTGCACCGAGACGAAAAGGGCGTGACAGGAAAAGTCCCACGCATTCCCTCCCCCTTCCCAGCAAAGCGTCGCGTGACACGATGAGCTTCACGCAGCCCTAAACTCATCCTTTTTGTTACACTTTGACCGCAATATCCTAGTTCCTCCTTAAGAGCTATTGATCACCTCGCTCTGCTGGATTCGAGATTCATCCCCATCCAGCTCACCCAGACAACCACCCTCACGTCATGAAACCGATCAAGGACATCCCGCACCTGCAACAGATCCTGGCCGATGGAGCCAGGGATCATGCCAACAGCCAAAAATCACCCCAACCCCGGCCCTGCATCTTCATCCCCTTCACCACCGCAGAGCAGCAGCGGCATGTGGATGATGGCAATGACAAAGAAACGATGCGCCAGCAGATGGAAAAGCAGGCGCAAAATAGCGGCCTGCGGAGCGTCGGCGTCGCCCTCTACCAGGATGGGAAAGTGGGTCCCAACCCCACAACCGATGAGCTGATCAACGCCCTGAACGGTGTGGATGAGCCAAAGCGAAAAGAGATCCTCCAACAGGCCGTGCTAGAGACGCCTTACATCGTCGAATACGATGGCACCCCCACCCAGCAGCCCATCCCTGCGGGCACCACCGTCGTCATTGCCGGGCATGGGGATGGCACCGTGCCCTACATCGCCTCTGGCCACGGGCCGGGCACCTATGTCGGTGGGCAGAAGCTCCTAGACCGTCTGGACGAAACCGGCATCCCCCAGAATATCGGCGCCATCAGCCTCCAGACTTGCGGCGCTAACCTGAAGTTCCACCAAGACATCAGCCGGGCCAGCCAGAGCAGCGGAAGCTATGCCGGGGTAGATGTCATCTCCTACGGCCTACCCCAGGAAAACAGCTCTCTCTACATCCAAAAAAAGCCTCTGCAAAAGCTCGACCTCGGCATGCAAAACGTCGTCACCAAAGACGGCTCACGCGCACGCCACGACCTGGACAGCCTGAACCGCAGAACACGAGGCCTGGAAACCCAGCTCAAACAAGCGAAAGACCTAACAAACTCTGCCGACTCCAACGTCGCCGCCGAGGCCCAGCGCACAGTCCATGAGCTACAGACCCAAATCGATGATCACAAAGCGCAGATCCTCACCGTCAAACGACAGATCGAGGCCGCCAACATCCCCATCCAGCCGGAGCACCGGCAGAGGGAAACCCTCATCCGCGCCCCCATGGCCGATTATGCAAATCTGGCTGAGTTTACCAATGCCGCCGAGCTTCACACCTTCCTGCAAGACCGCGCGGATGAAATGAATACCCCGCAGGACATCATCTACGTCCCCTTCAGCCCCGACGAGCCCGGCAGTGACCAACTCCTGCAGCAGGCCCAGGACATCGTCGATCAAACCACCCTGCGTAAGCTGGCCACCTCCCTCTACGAAGAAAAATATGGGGACCAAGAACAAACCATCCCCTGGACCCCAGAGGAGCTCGTCCAGCACCTCAACGAAAGCCCCAACTGGCAGCGCCACCTGCACGATGCCCTGAGTAAAAAACCCGCCATCCTCCAATACGATCCCAACGGCCAGCAGCCGGAGAATCCACGCCCCTTCAGCGGCACCGTGCACATCCTCGCCAATGGTGATCCGCAGAGCGATTTGATCCGGCCCCAGAAAGCCGCCGCAGGCCAACCTGAAATCTCTGCCGCAGAATTGGTTAACCGCTTAGAAAATGACCAGGCTCACCTGCCCAGTATCAAGCAGATCAAGCTCCAGGTGGATGGCGGTCGCGGTGCCTTTCACCAGAGCCTGCTCCAGCACTGCCAGAGCCGGGATCTCTACCAGCAGGCCAGCCTCACCTCCTACGGCCTGGAGGGCCAAGATAGCACCCTCAAGCTCACCCACAAAGCCCCCCTCCAAGATCTCCATCTCGGAAACCGCAGCGTCAGCCCTCCCAATAGCCCCGAACGGCAGGCCCAAGCAGCCCGAATCGCTAATTTGCAGCAAAGCCTAACCAAAGCCCAGGAACGACTCGATAAGCTCCAGGACATCCAACAAATGCCTTCCGAAGAGCAAGCCGCCCGCCTGCTCAAAATGCTCCAAGCCGACATGCTTCAAATAGTGCTCGGCAATGACCAAGGCCTGCCCGATGCAGCCTATCTGCAAGAACACATCCTTGAATTGGAAAACGACTCCGCGTGGATCGATATTGACATCCTCGACCAGCAACAATTAGTCCAGAATCTGCAAGAGCAACTGGATCGCCAACCGGCCCTAGACAACCCCAGCCCTGCCAAAGGCAACAAAGTGCGAGACCTCTTCAAACGCCAATCCGCCCCCGGTCAGGCAGCCGATGCCCACGGCAACAGCCATGGTCACTGACCCGGCCAAGCCTAACATTATTTCCAACAAAACACTCTCATCCTCCTCCTCCCTGCCTCCCTGAGATACGGGCTTGGGCACCGTCCGCCGTCTCAGCGCGATGCGGACTTTTGCGTGTGCAAGCAGGCTTCCACCTCGCTCATGCCAGTGACCACCTTATACCCTCTCGATGAATGTTCCCTGTTCATGCCCCTTCCGGGGGGGATCACGGAAGACGATGTCAAGCCGGAGTTGAGCTGATCCGGCAGCAGCGGCTTATCTTTTTTCAAAGGATCAAGCCTCATCCAGTCAGTCTCTCCTTTTGTTATCCCTATCCAAGACATCGGACCTCCCCTTCCTGCGTCACAAACCCGTGGATTTCATCTAACCCCAACGAGGTCCCTCAGCAGTCACATCCATTCACCGCACCTACGTCATGGCTAAAGAGCCCGCTTCCACATCCTCGTCGTCGTCGTCGTCGTCTTCCTCTTCCTCCTCGTCATCGTCGTCGTCGTCGGTGCCCGTGCCAGCGCCTGCATCCTCCTCAGCCGCACCTCCACGGGTGAGCAGCGTGCAGGACATTCGAGATCTCATCCAGCAGCAGACCGACACCGCGCGTAAAAACGCCGACGGCACCGGGCGAGACTTCATGTATCTCCCCTTTTCCCCCACTGAAATCACGACCGGAAACTCCACCCTCCGAGAAGAGGCCGATGCTCTCCTCAAAAACAACGGTCTCCGCAGCATCGCCACCGCTCTGTATCAGGACACGGCCAAGCCCCACCCCAACCCAGCTCTCGCCGGCCAGAGCCAGCACCCAAATGGCTACAGCTGGAGCGAGCAGCAGCTTGTCGATGCCTTCAATGCCGCCAGTCCACAGCGGCAGGATGAACTCATCCACCGCGCCGCCACCAAGCAGCCCATCCTGCTGCAATACGACCAACCCACCCCCGCCACCGTGCTGCCTGGCCCCGGGGACACCGTCTTCATCGAGGCCCACGGTAGCCACACGGATAACCTCCTGCGCATGGAGACCTCCGCCACCACCCTCACTCCTGACCTGCTCCTGGACCGCATGCGGGAAAGCCAGATCCCGGATGGAATCGCCAAACTGAATTTCCAATCGTGCGGCGGGTCTAACCAATTGCACGACAGTTTTCAGCAAGCCTGCACTCAACAGGGCCGCTATCCCGACACTGAAATCATCACCTACGGACAAGACCAGACGCCTAGCCTCCTCATCCGCTTCACCCAGCCTCTCAACGACCTGGACAAAGGCATGCACGCCATCATCGCAGGGAAAGACGAAATCCAGCTCTACCAAGAGTATCTCATCGAAGAACACACACAGAATCTCCTGATCAAACAACAAAAGCAGCTCCTCCAGTCCCTCCAGACCCACATGCCGCCGAGCGCCGAGATGGATGCGACCCTCGCTCAAACCAAGGCAACGATCCAAAAGCAGGAAGAACAGTTAGCGAACCAGCGCCGCGCCACCGTCATCGACGCCCTCACCACCAAAGTCCCCAGTGGGATGAGCACGCCCGCCATCAAAAAAACCGGCCACATCCCCAGCCACCTCACCGGCGGTAGCAGCTCATCCTCCGCGGATCCAGATCCCGCCCCCGCAGCTCTGAGCACCCGCCAGCGTGCGGATCACAGTCGCCTGGATCCCCCACCCCGTCCCAACACCCCCTGGGTGCCAGGCACCACGCCCGCCCCGGCCCCCGAGACCAAGCCCGACAACTCTCTCGCGAGCGGCCTCAGCTCATCCTCCTCAGCCGACCCCTCACTGGCCCAGCCCCACACCGAGAAACGCCGCAGCGTCAAAGAAGAACTCGCCGACCAAAAAAAGATCGGCAGTCACCGCAGGCTCCAACAGGCTGACACCAACACCCCGTCTCAATCCCCGACGCCTCCGCCTGCCAGCAGTCCCCGCCAAAAAGCTGGCTAGGCCATCCTCATTCCTACCTACTTCCTGTTAGGCCATTCCATCAGCTCCCGCTTTCATTTTCCTCCCCCATGCCATGGACCCAGACTCCCAGCCCTCCTCCGGTCCACCCCTCGGTGGCCCGCCGCCCCCCATCCCCTCCCGTGCGCTCAAGCCCGACCTGAGCCCCCCGCCCCTTCCCCAACGGCCGCCCGCACCCCCGCCTCTGCCTCTGCAGCAGGATGCTAACGGGCACTACACCGCCCACAGCGTGGACCAGGTGAAAGAGCTGCTCCAACGACAGGCCACCACCACGGGCAAAAACCCCGACGGCACCGGGCGCGACTACGTCTTCCTCCCCTTCAGCCCGGACGAGCTCAATAACCAAGAGGAAGACCTCCTCAAAATGGCCACGGACAAAGTGGACACCTACGCCCTGCGCAAGCTCGCCATCCAGCTCTACCGGGCCGAGGTCCAAAGCGACCCCAGCCTAACAAACCATGATACCTGGACCGACGCCGAATTTCTCCAAAAATTCAATGCCAGCCCCCAGCAACAAGCTTTCCTCCAACAGGCCGCCCCCAAGTCGCCCCAGCTCATCCAGTATCACCCACCGGACTTGCTCCAGCCCGACCAGCCCCGCCCTGGCCCAGGCGACACCGTCTTCATCACCGCCCACGGCTCCTATGACAGCCCCCTCCTCAGCACCCGCGATGGCCAGACCACCTTAGACGCCCACCAGCTCCTCGAGCGCATGCGGCCCTACATCCCCGAGACCATCGCCAAGATCAATCTGGAGAGCTGCGGCGGCCGCAACCAATTCCAAAGCAGCTTTTCTGCGACCGCCACCCTCGATGGCACCTACACCGGCGTCAAAGTCATCGCCTACGGCTTCGAGACACCGCTTTCCGAAGTCGGCCTCCCGCAGCCCGGCCCTGAGCACGACAGCATGCTCAGCGTCAGCGACCACCCCTTCATCGGCCTCAGCCTCGGCAAGCATGTCCTCGTCGGAGCCGACCAATGGCCCCAGGTCCAAGAGCACATCAAAACCCTCAACCTCATCATTGAGGAAAACATCCAGTTCCAGGCCCAAAAAGAAGCCGCCCTGCCCGACAGCCTCGAATGGCAAACCGCCCAAGCCGGTCTGGACAGCAATGAGCAGCGCATCCGCGACCTCTGCGCCCAGATGCGTGATCTGGAAAAACCCGGCCGCGACCACAAAGCCCAGCAAATCATTCAGCCCCCACCCGAACTCAGCTTTCTCAACGACCTCCCCCCGCTCGACGCCTCCCTCCCCCACGGCCCGCCGCCCCCCCTACCCTCCCGGGATAGCAAACCCATCCTCTCCCACCCCGCGCCCGAGCTCTCTCCCGAGCCCGACTCCGACGCCCTCAGCCACAGCTCCGGCCCCCAACGCACGCGCAGCAACAGCCTGCGGGACGAACTCCAGGCCCAAAACACCCCCAACCCACCGCGCCGCGCCCGCAGCAACAGCGTCGGCGCCGACTACCAGCCCCAAAACAACCAAGCTCACGGCCAGGGCCAGGGTCAAGGCCTAAGCAACTCCTGAGCCCCCAGTTCGCTGCCAATTACCCAAACTTCCCGTTAGGCCCACTCATTCGTCATTCGTCATTCGTCATTCGTCATTCGTCATTCGTCATTCGTCATTCGTCATTCGTCATTCGTTCGCGTCGTTAGTTTCTGCTTTCCGATTTCCCCTTTCTGCTTTCCCCTTCCCCATGCTCCGCTGGCTCTTTCGCAGGAAAACCTCCGGCCCCGTCGCCGTCCCTGCATCGGCACCGGCTGCCACCGCCGCCCCAGGCCCCGCCCCGATACCCGCCCCCGCATCGGAAGCCTCCATCACCGACGATGAGCACGTCCGCTGGATCGAGGCTGATGACCCCGAAAATCACTTTCACGGCCAGGGCCTGGGCGTGCTGGACTGCCGCAGAACCGCTCACAGCCACTTTTCCACCACGAGCGAACGCAGCATCGCCCAGCGCTTCCTCCAGCTCCGCACCCCTGATGGCCGCGAGCCCCTGGGCCAGCTCCCCCAGCCCCCCTAACCACGGATTGCGACATTCGCCTCCCCGGCCACGCCCCCACTGAAGACGGCCCCCTCTACCTCGCCCGAGAGATGGAGGAGAAAAATGTGAGGACAGGCGCTCTGGGTGAGAACCTCGAATCCCACTCAAAGTCTCTCTGAATCAGAAAGAGATCATGCCTCCTTATCAGTGTCTCCATTCAGCTTCCTGAGAGGCAAAAGCTGAGAGCCCGGCACCTCATCCACCAGCCCCAGCCAGTAAGCCTCCTCGGGTTGGAGCCAGAAATCATCCGTTTGGAGAATGCGCGCCAGGGAGACGCAGAAATACCAGAGCTGTTTCATTTTCCACCCAACCTTACTCATTAGCCATTCAGCCTTTTCGTTTTGTTCTTCAGCGGTTTCTTCTGGCAGCATCTGATGTGCCTTAAGGGAATCATCGGTAAGCAGCAAAGTCCCAAAACGATGAATCCAGGCTTCTTCTTCACTACTATGCTCTCCGATGTGATAGTCATAGAACACTTGATAATCCTGCGTCACCTCTTCAATACCACCTGATAGCCGCCAGGCACTGCCTTTGTATTGCTGGGTCTTATAGGCAATAACTGCGTCCAAAACTTCTTTGTCTGCATTTTTTGTCTGACTTTTCGATTTAGCTTTAGAAGGCTTTGAGATTCGATCAAATACATAGTTAGACATCTGAGTGATCTCACTACAGCGCACCTGAGCTTTACTGACTAAACGCCCAGTCGATAGGCTCAATCTCTGAGCGAGGCTTGTCGCCAACGGATCAATGGAATGAGCCTCAGAGGCGCAATAATCCTCCAGTTCCTTCATCTGCGAAAAAGCGAACAGCAGCCTCGGGAAACAGCGTCGCGCCAATCTCAGCGCATACATTTCATTGGTCTGCCGCAGGGCAGAGGCCATCGAAGTCGCCGCTTCATACGTCAGATCATCGCGTGGATTCTGCCGTGTGCCATGGCAGCCAACGAGAGTGTGATCGTAGGCGATGGAATAATCTCCCAAAATGAGGGTATCGGCAGCCGCACTGGCAGCGGTTCCGATGACCACCGTAACCAACTCCCGAGAGTTCCCGTCAGGATCAGGGGCCTTCGCCAAACTGCGGATCATATCCGCCGCTCGGATATCCCCACCCAATGAATCAATGTAAAAGGTGATCGGCTCATTGCTGGCCACCCGCAGTTGATTGATCTGCGGAAAAAGCATTGCCGTCAGGGCATCGTCAATACGCCCCGTAATGTAAACACAGCGCTCGGGGTTTTCCTTATAAGCTAAGGTAGACATACGCCACCACAGCCTGCCGATTTACCGTTTGGCAACTGCTTTTTTTGCCCCGGCCTCAGGATCACGCAGGCCGTGGCGCGCACGCATGTCGGAGAAAAACTTCACGTTGTCCCCTTTGTAATCCACAACGATGCGCTTCACCACGTTGGCAAGCGCGTCATTGTAGTTCCACCCCGAACTCGTGCTCGAACCACGAATCCCTGCAGCAGGTGCGGAAGGCAAGGTGGTGACTCGTTTCATAAGAAAAGTGGTTGCATCTCCATTCTCCACCATTTGCAACCAGTTGCAACACCCAACCGCCGCACCCAACCGCCGCACCCAACCGCCGCACCCAACCGCCGCACCCAACCGCCGCACCCAACCGCCGCGTCCTCTCCGCATGCAGCCGTGCTACGACAGGAACGGGCGGAGGCGGTTCTTGAGCCGCTTTTCCCTCCTAATTCAGGGACTTGAAGCGAGTTCCTCCCACGGATCAAATTCCATGACTGCTTCTCAATCAATGAAGAAGGGGGGCATGCGACTCATCACCATTTGTGAACACAAGTTCACAAATGGTCAGCCCACATTAGTCTCCGAGCTCACGAATACGCTTTTTACTGGGTTATTCTCACAGTTACTGTGATTGATCCCTCTCCACCTCCTCGCCACCTTAGCTCAAACCTCATTTGACACCGAGGAGCCAAGCATGAGTATGCCACTTGACCCAAGCCTCCATTCAAGCGATCTTAAAACGGATGCGAACTCCAACGGTCATTCTGAAAACCTCCAGCGAACTGGCGAAAGTTTACGCACAGCCTGGGACACAATCTCGGGAGATGGCGATCCGTTCTATTTTGGTCCAGAACGACAAGGTGCCCGCATCGCAGCCCGCGAAATCGAACTCCAACGCGCCTGCCAAGAGCCGCTAAGCGAAGCTCCTGACCGCTCACCTAATTTCACTGGCGGGGAACACGAGGTGTGGGTGGTGGGAGACCCGGCAACCGAGGTCTTCAAAAAGACCCAGGAAGCCATTTACGGCCAGTTTCTGGATGAAAAGGTCCTGCTCAATCCCCGGACCTTTCAAAACCATCGCCAGCTTGCCCTGCGCCCCGCCTTGCCTTCAGAGTATCTGCTGCGCTGGCTGATCCTTTACGATCTTTTCAAGCTACCCACCTTTTACCGAGGACAACTGCCTGGAACCTCTGGGGATGCCTGTCTCACGGTGGCGCAGCCTTACATTGACCAGGATGAAAATGATCCACCGACCTTGGAGGATGTCACCGCCTTCATGGAGGCCTATGACTTTGTGAAAGTGCCGACAGAAAAAATCGCCGTGCCAGAGATCCAAAACGTCACGTGGTATCGCCAGAGGGATGGCATCCTCATCACGGATGCATTCCCCCGAAACTTCCGTAAACATGCAGGGACTCATGCCCTTGTGCCGATTGATCTCGTCGTCTCGCTTGTGCCACTAGGAAGCTCAAAATTGCTGCCGCCTGCAGATGAACCTTGGACTTTGCCCTCCAGCTGCTGAGAGGTTTCCCCCTCCCCCACCACGGTCACGCCCTGCTCTTTGGCTTGGCCTTGGCAGCGTTTGCAGCGGCGGGTTTCCTCAGCGGGGTGCCAGAGACTGGCGTGGGGGATGCGGGCGCTGCAGAGGGCGATGCCGTCCTCCTCGCCGACCAAGTGGGCCCAGTCGTGATGCAGGCTGCGCATCCAGGTGTATTTCGGCGGTGGGGGGCGATAGGTGATCTTGGCGTGCAGGGCCTCGATCGCCTCACTCGGGGTGGGTCCCGTGGCAATATCTCGACCCAGGTTTGCCTGCCATTCATAACCGGAAGTATCGTAACGCAAAGCCAGGCCGCTGGTCTGGGCGAAGAGAAGGAGATCGGTGGGTGACATGGTGAATGGGGTTTGCAGTTGTTTGCGGTGGTTGGTGAAGACGAAGGGGAAAGGATGAAGGGAGGAAGCCGAGGGAAGTTTGAAGTCGCGGAGCGTCCCTGAGTGCGGTGTCCCGCATGCGGGACGGAACCGTGAGGTTTCGGCGACACCGCCCGTGGGGTGGTTGTTGTTACATGTGAATGATGAATAATGAATGAACTCAGCGGTCTCACTCGCACCGAAAACCGCACCTCGACGCGAAGTGGCCCGCCCCCACCGTGTGCGGATAGCTGTTTCGAAGGTGCCACCGCGCTCGCAGACCTCTCCGGGGC
The DNA here is from genome assembly GCF_900167535.1 of Prosthecobacter debontii. Taxonomy (NCBI): domain Bacteria; kingdom Pseudomonadati; phylum Verrucomicrobiota; class Verrucomicrobiia; order Verrucomicrobiales; family Verrucomicrobiaceae; genus Prosthecobacter; species Prosthecobacter debontii. Next base: position 156,221 of record NZ_FUYE01000006.1, on the reverse strand, counting down.
TGAAGACTGAGCCATGCTGGAGTCGTGTGCATCATCAGCCGCCCTGGCCTTCCGCACGATAACCCGCACACGGTGGGAGCGGACCACTTTCGCTCCGCGTCCACCCCAACCTCACTCGAGGCCGAGACTAAACCCAGACCTCAAATGAATCAAGTCTAACGTGATGTGTTTCATCATTTTCATCCCTTCCAATGAGGCCTTACACGCAAAACGGTAGGGCGGGTTTGTCCGGCATGGGAGGCACCTTAACACGCAGGATCTCGTAGCCGGATAACCCGCCTGGCGGAGAAGATCGTGCAGCTCTCAGATGGGGCATGGGAGGAAGAGTCCCTTGAGCACATCGTTCCTTGGGCGTGGAGGCGAGAGCGTGTCACCCTCCCTGATAGGCGGGTTATTCTGCAACGGGCTTCGAGATGCATGCCGCCTCGAATGCATAACAAACCCACCCTACGTTTCACATGCTTTTACCATTCTACACTTCCTGTTAATCCTGAAAATCGTGTCCATCCTGTCTAAAAACCCTTCTCGCATTCCAACAACACTGAACACTGAAAACCGATCACTGAACACTGCTTACCGCGCCCTTCACTCCCCCATCGCTTGAAAGCGGAAGTGCTGGCCGACTAACCGCGCAGGGAAGGCATCGCCGCGGGGGCCGTCGCGGTTTTTGGCGAGCTGAATGAGGCGGCGGGTGGGGTCGTCCTCGGGGACGGGCGGTGGGGCATCGGGGCGGCCTTTTTTCCAGTGCTCTTGTTTGACCTGGTTCTTCATGGGGTTCAGGATCTTCAGCTCGACATCGGCGTCTTGCTCGATGTCCATGGCCTCGCGGGCCTCGCCGTCTTTGTTCACCTGGCTGGGCATGAGGATGGTGCATTGGGCGCGTTTGGCGCATTGCTTGGTGCTGCCGGTGATGTGGGCGATCTCGCGCTGACGGCTGCTGCAATCCTTACGCGTGAGGGCGAGCTGGATGTAGTCGATCATGACCACGAGCTCCTGCCCCTCACGCAAGCGGCGGCGACGGCGCAGGATGTCCCGCTGGATGTCCTCGATGTAACGGCCGGCGACATCCACGATGGCGACGCTCCAGCCCTGGATGTCTTGGCAGGCCTGTTGAAATCCTTGCAGTTCGGCACGGGTGAATTGACCGCTCTTCAGGGTGCTGCTGCGGACGATGCCCTGACTGCAAATCATGCGGCCCGCTTCCTCGTCATCCATCATCTCGTAGGTGTAGATGACGCCGACGTGGCCTTGCTTACAGGCCTCTTCCACGATCTGGCGGCACAGGGAGCTTTTGCCCTCGCTACTCTCCGCCAGCACGGCCCAGAGTCGGCCCCTCTGCAAGCCGCCGGTGAGCTCATCCAGCCGCGCAAGTCCGGTGGAGAGGCCGGGGAGAACGCCGGGGTTGCTGGCGCGGAACTCGGCCTTGTCCACGACGCTGTGGATGATCTCGGAGATGGGTCGGCAGGGGAGATCGGCGCTGTCGTCATCGGTCTCGATCTCGGAGAGCTGGGTGTGAAGGTCGGCCGTGATGGAGGCCACGGTTTCATGCTCGGCCTGACCCAGGCGACCAAGGTTTTGCAAGCGATCGATGCCTAACAACAAGCGATGGATGAGCTGGCGACGCTGGAAGCATTCGGTGAGGATTTTCCGATAGTGCGGGTAGTGCCCTGGCACGGGTAGCGCGGTGGCCAGCTCGATGATGGCGGTGGCGCCTCCGGCCTGATCCAGCAGGCCCCGGCTGCGCAGGTGATGGGTGAAGAGGGCAGCATCAAACTGGCCCTCATGCACAGGCAGCTTCCCCGCATGATGCAGGGCCATGAGCTCCATGGCGATGATGCGGCGCGGCTGATGGTAAAAGGCGCTGGGCTGCACGCCGCCTTCATCCAGCAGATGCGGATGCCACATCCAGGCGGCGATGACGGCGATCTCGGCCTCCTCGCTATGCGGCAGCGGCTGCGGGCTGTGGATGCGCTGGAGCAACTCCTCGGCACTGGCGGTTTCAAAACGGGTGCGTCCGTAGGGGTTGGCGGGCTGGGGGATCATCGGCGGTTTTCCTCGGGGTTGAAATTGCGGCCGCGATCCACCTCGCCACGCCAGTTGTTCAGCAGGGTCAGGAGGTCCTGACGCAGGTAACGGCAGCCGCTCTCGGTGTAGAACCATTGCAGGATCTCCAGGTCCTCTTCCTCCAGGCGCAGGGCCTTCCAGACCTTTTGCTCCTTGTCACTCCACACCGTGCTGGGGCGGCGATTGAACCATGAGCCGATCTGGATCTGCTCCGCACAGGGATGCCAGCCTGGGGTGTGGGTTCGCGTTTGCGGTGGTGGGCCAGGCTCCACCTTCGATACCACCCTTGTCGTTAGGCTGGTTTCCGGAGCGTTGGCATGGGCATGGACATCGACATGCGCTGGATCGAGATCATCATGCGGAGGTGGATGGGCCTGAGAGGCTGTCTGAGCTTGGCTTAGGGTTGGGGATTCATCGGCTGAAAAGCCCTCCCTTCTCTCGCTCTCCTCCACCCTTCCCCCTGGGGGGTTCAGGGGGAGAGATGATTCTGTTTTTGTTTCTGATTCTGTTTCTGATTGGCTTTTTCCGGATTTCGTTTGGCTTAACCCGCAGAAAAGCCGCGGGTTTTCCGTGGCTTTTGTTGGGCTTAACTCGGACGTCACCTGCGGGGTCTCTACGGGTTGGGTTGGGCTTTCTACGGACCGACGTGGACGCCCCCCTTTTTTACCTCTTTCAGCCTGTTTATCGCGAAAGGATTCCACCTTCACACGCTCCGCCTCCATGCGACGGTTTTTCAGCAGGCCGTCTTCGTGGAGCTCAAATTTGGTCAGCACGGCGCTCAGCTTTTTCGCCGGGATGCCGGAGATACGCGCCAGCTTATCCTCCTCCTGCGGGATACCGCCCTGCTGCCATTGAAAACAAAGCAAACGCATGTAGGCCCCCACCTCCTCACTGGTCATGCACATGGTGCCCAGCAGGAAGTCGGATGGATAAAAGGCAACGTAAGGGGAGGTTTTCATGGGAGAGGCTGAGGGGTCAAAGGTTCAGGGTTGGGATGCGTGACGGCAGTCGCGAGGCGGCGACGGAAAGGGGAAAGCGATAGTCCGCAGAGGACGCGGAGGGATGGAGGTGTCGTGAAGGCGCGGCAGCGTCCCGGAGTGCGGTGGCAGAGAGGCAAGGGCAATGCCTTGCCTCGGCGACACCGCTCGGCTTGGGTTTCTGAGGCGCTGATGAATGAATGAAAAAGATCCGCAGAGACGCTCGCCCACCGGAGCGGAGCGGTGTCGCGCTGCAGTCCCGCATGCGGGACCACCGCACTCCGGGACGCTCCGCGACTGCATGCCGGCATGGACTCCCACGCCGACATGACGGCCCACCACAACGGTTTCCCGCCAGAGGCCTGTAGGGATGGAGGTGTCGTGAAGGCGCGGCAGCGTCCCGGAGTGCGGTGGCAGAGAGGCAAGGGCAATGCCTTGCCTCGGCGACACCGCTCGGCTTGGATTTCTGAGGCGCTGATGAATGAATGAAAAAGATCCGCAGAGACGCTCCGCCACTGCATGGTGACATGGACTCCAACGCCGACATGACGGCCCACCACAACGGTTTCCCGCCAGAGGCCTGTAGGCCGGGTGTGTCCGGCGGTGGCGACCTCGAAGGCTCTCGGCGACCATCGCCGGACTACCCGGCCCCTGGGATGAGGTGAATGATGAAATGATGCAGGCCGTGAGACCTCTGGATCGAGTTTGCAAAGGGGCGACGATACCCACCCCCTCCCGAGCCAGACGGATAATCCGGCGATGGACCTTGAAGAACTTTCGAGGTGCACTTCCGCCGGACACATCCGTCCTACGATGGGGCTTGCCGTTCATCGCCATGTGTTGAGGAGCAGGGTTTGAGGAGGGCCTTAAATGACGTGGTGAACGCCGATAGGAGCTAAGGTGAAAGAGGACCGTCCGTAGGGCGCCCGCGCGTCAGCCTTTCCAGACAAAGGCGGGTTATTCGGCCATGAGATGGGTGAGCGTGTCAGATCGATAGCCGAACAAACCCGCCCTATGGTGAGGCATCGGCATGCGAAGACGCTGCCGCGCCGTGAACCAATGACCAATGACCAATGACCAATGACCAATGACCAATGACCAATGACCAATGACCAAGAACCAAGAACCAACCCCAAACCCTCGAGAGTGCGGTGGCAGGCCATGAATGACACGTCCCAGCGGTGCCAGAGGTGTTTCTGGTCCGGCAGACTGGAGGCTGGCGACCCCGATGCAGTTTCCCGAGTCCGCATCGTTTTATTTCCAGGCTCATTTTTAGTTAGGCTTGGACTTCCCACGCCCAGCGTTCCAGTCTCGTGATGAAGGGTATCGTGTCTTCTGCCACCGCACTCCCGAGGGTTCGGGGTGAGGCAATCCGTTTTCAGTGATCAGTGATCGGTCTTCAGCTTCGGCTTTCCGCGAAGGAGCTTCAGAGTTGAATCTTCTGTTCGGCTCATGAAATCCATCCTCGAATACCCCACTGATCTCAAAGTTTTACCAACCACTCATGATTATGATCTTGTTAGTTAGGCTTGAAGAGAATTGAGAGACTTGATCATCCCGATTTCCCTGCCCCGTCATGACGATCTTCACCTCCATCAGGCTTGATCCCCAGGCGGCTCCCTGACTTGTTTCGAGCGGTGCCTGTTTCCAGCAGTTCAGCCGCTGGGGATGGGATGATGGAGATCAGTGACGCATCGTTCATGAGAAGGGGCAGGGTCTCCGGAGAAAGGTCTAGAATTTGATCTAGCGGCGTGTTTCTTGACAGGATTAACAATATTTCAAGATTAACAAACTGTGCATCAAGCTCACTTCATCCTCAAAATCTTGTCAATCCTGCCATCCTGTAAATCCTGTCTAAAAGCCGCCCGCTTCCACGTCACTCATCCCCGTCGTGCAGCCAGACGTAGGCGTCCACTTCGTTGCGCGGTTGGCCGGTGGAGGTGGATTTGCCGAGCTTGATGCGGGCCAGGCCGCGCTCGCCGATGAGGTCAAAGGCATCCAGCTCGATCACCTCGCCATCGCCAGGATGCTTACCAATGCTCTTCAGCAGGTGGTCGATCTTCCAATAGGTGGTCTGGGCAAAGAAGAGGTGGTCATAGACATGGACCTGACCGGCGATGCGCAGTTTCAGGTCCAGCTTCGGCGTGCCAGCCTTCAGCTTCAGGCTGTCGCGGTCGGTGCGGCCCTCGCGGGCATCCACGATTTCAAAGTCGTATTCCCCCGGCTCCAACAGCACGGGGATGGTATCTCGGGGTTCTTGGGCAGCGAATGTAATAGGCATAAGTGTGTCTTTTGAGTTGGCAGTGGTTCTTGAGTGATGCGGCCACTCTTGGCCGCAGGGTTTGGAGTGAGTTTCCAGCGTGGCGAAATCGGATAGGGCGGGCAGGCTGCGAAGCCGCGAAGCGAATGCCCACCTCACTTGTTCGTTTTTTGCCGCCGAGGGGCTTAGGGTGGAGATCGCGGAGACATGGTGGTTATTGAGTTTGTTAGGCGGATTCCGTTTTTAGTTTCGGGCTTTTGTCCCACCGCTGTCCCTGCGGACAGGAGTGTCCGCGCTCCTCTCGGCTTCCGACCTCTGTCCTCTGCCTTTCCGGCTTCCGCCGTCGCTCGGTCCCTGATCCGGCTCACTGTAGGTGTCCTCGGCGTCGTCGCTGAGCACCCAGCCCTGGCGGGTGCGGCGGGCGTATTGGAAATCCCACTCGGGCAGAGCCTGGCGGGCCCTTTGATAGGCGGCATAGCGCACGTCGTGCTGCCAGCCGGTGCCGTGGACATGATAGACGGCCTTCACCGTGCCATCGGCATTCACCACCATGACATCGGGGACGTAGAAGCCACGATCGCGGCTCAGCTTGATATCGAAGGGCTGCTCCCACACCAGGCACTGGGGCCATAGGCTGCGGGCCTGTAGAAACCACGCCCAGCGGCTCTGATTGGGACGATGCAGGACGGAGCTAGGATCAAAGCGATGCAGTTCCAGCCCCCGCTCAGCGAGGTATTCGGCGATCTTCGCACGGGGATTGTCACAGGTTTGGATGTCCATAGGGGTGGGGCGTTTATTACTTATCATACTTATTGTTAGGCACATTTGATCAAAAAGGGCTGTGGAAGGGTTCTTTGTTTCACCGCAGAGGGTGCGGGGGTTTTAAATGAGCCGCTTGGGGCAAATGATGATCCTTGGGTAGAGCAGCGGTTTTTGAGACAGGACTGACAAGATGGTCAGGATTAAATGCCGGGGGTCTTGGAGGGGTGATTCGAGGTCTCGTTGTCTTTCTAAAATCCATTCTCTGCGCCCTTAGCTCCTCAGCCCCGCTGCGGTCCTTTTTTGGACAGGATTGACAAGATTCACAGGATTGATAGGAGGGTGATTGAGCTAGCGCGAGGAAGGCTTCGAACCCAGGCCTCAGGAGAAAAAAATCATGTGAATCCTGCCATCCTGTAAATCCTGTCCAACCAACCCACGAACCAATGACCAATGACCAAGAACTAAACCCACCGCACCCAGATCTCGCGCCAGCGGGCGCCCAGGCGCAGGGCCATGAAGAAGGCGGAGGGGAGCTGCCAGAGCGTGAAGGTATGCGCGCTGCACTCCGCCCGCTCCCAGGTGAACCCACGGCGCATGCGTGTGATCCAGAAGACATGATCCTGATGCGGCAGACAGGCTAGGCGAAACCGGCGGCTCCACCACGGCACCTCATGCTGCAGGCGCTGCGACAGGCCGATGCCCCAGCCGATGAAAACAAAGTGTGTGATGATGAGAAGGATGAGCGTCATGGGAAAAGGAGGGAAAATTTGCGGTGGTTGGCAGTGGTTTGCGGTGGCGGAGCGTTGATTGGAAAAAGAGGATGGGGTCGGGAGGCGTGGGTTTTGCCGCTGAGGGCAGAGAGGGCAGAGGTCGTTAGTTATTCTTGTCGTTAGGCCGCAGTTCAGTTTTCAGTTTTCCGCCCTCCTCTCGGCTTCTGACTTCTGGGTGCCGTCTTCCGATCTCCGTCCCCTGGCCTTCGTCCTCCGTCTTCCGCCTTCCCTTTCGGCTTAGCTTTCGACTTCGACTTCGGCTTCGGCTTCGGCTTCGGCTTCGCCTCTGTCCGCCGTGGACGGCCTCGGCGTTCAGGGGGGCGCTCGCCGAACAGGATGCATTTCAAATGAACCCCCGGCCGCCGACCGGCGAGGGCCGCATTCGCCTCGAACAGGCGGCGTTCCTCGGCGGTGAGTTCGTTTTGAAATTGCTGAATGATTGCGTTCATCCTGAATGGGTGAGTTTTAACTGAATAGAAAAGCTTGAGCAAGAGAAAAGTTGCAATGATTCGTTTTTAGCTGAATGATTCAGTCATGACAGCCGAGCAAATCCGCAACTATCGAGAGTCCAAGGGGCTCACGCAGAGCCAGTTTGCCTCCCTCCTGCGCGTCTCCCCCACAGCGGTGACGCAGTGGGAAAAGGGCCAGGTGCCCTCCGGCCCCGCCTCCCTGCTGCTGGAGCACCTCATCGAGGGCACGCCCCTCTTCAGCGCCGCCGGTGATGCCGACTGGGACATGCCCCTGACCCTGAAGGAATGGGAGGAGCTGGAGCGCCGCCGCGTGCGCACCGGCTTCCTCACCGTGCGCGACTACATGATCTGGCTCGTGCGCCAGGACATGCTGAAAGAGGCCGCCACCCGCGAGGCCGAGACCAGCACCAGTCGAAGCAGCAGCGACGCCCCCGCATCCGCCCCGGCCGATCTCAATCTCAGCGCCGAGCCGCCCACCAAGCGCCGCCGCGGACGCCCCAGCACCCCACGCGGTAGCGGCGAGCCCCCGGAACCCGGGGCCAGTCCCGACGAAGCCGGAGCGGGAGCCTAAACGACACCCGCGTCCACGATCCTCCCCACGCCCCCCCACGCTCGTCACCCCGCCGGTAGCTAAGCTCACCGGCGCAGCCGAGCCAGCACCTGCACCGCCCGTTTCACCCCGGCCAGCGTCGGCCTGTGCGGACTTCACCCGCACCTCCTCAGGCCACTTTCCCCTGCGGGCGATGCTTAACTGTTCAGCAAGACTGTTCACAAGAACAATACTAGACAGAGGAAAAATCCGCGCAACGCTGTAGCGGTAATACCGATTGCCCGATAAAATCCTTGTCCTATGGCCTCCAGCGTCCGCTCCCTGAAACTCCCGCCCGACCTGCTCGATGTGGCGGAAAAACGCGCCAAATCCCTCGGTTATCCCTCCTGGTCCGCCTATGTGAAAGGCCTCATCCGCTACGATGCCCTCTGCCAGGGCCCCCACAGCATCACCCTCCCCTGGGCAAACCTGCCCCTGCCCGAGCAAGACAAGATCGACGCCAAGCTCCTCAAACTCACCGAAAACGGCATCGGCGTCCGTGGCCAGCTTCTCAAACGCATCCTCAAGGGTGAAGATAAGCTATGAGGAGGAGGTGGGGGGTTTGATGCTTTTGGCTGTGCGGTGGTTGGCGGTGGTTTTAAACCGTCCCGACACCTCGCTCGGACATCCACAAAAACGGTGGTTTTTTATGCATGACGCGGACGACGTGTTTAAAAAAGAGCTGCCATGGCGTCTTTATTTTTCTCGTCAAAAACCAGCCAAGTCATAGCCGATGGACATCTTAAGAAGCCCTGATGAGGACACCTTTTTTAGCTACGATGATGTGGCAGCGAAGGATGAGTTTGAGCGTCGCCTCTTTTCAGATCGCCTAACACGCATCATCATGGAGGAAAAAGGCGGTAAGCCCCTCGTCATTTCGATCGTCAACCCCTGGGGTGGTGGTAAGAGCACCATCCTACAATACATCCACGATGCCCTCGCCGCCACGACTCGTGACGAAGGTATCCGCATTAAGGATTGCCGCATCACCAGCTTCAATCTTTGGCGTTACGCCGGGGAGGATCAGCTCCTCTACCGAATGTTTGAGAGCCTGATCCAGGCCATCCATGACGGCACCCCCCTGACGACCGGACAACGGCTTTTAAAGCTTTTACCGACATGGATGAAGCGGTTCTCCATCGTCTGCGACTGGCTGGCGCCCGGTTCAGGGGCAGTGCTGGATGCCGTCTTCAGCACGATTTCTCCTGAGCAATTCGAAGTGCACCTGGATGAAGTGCGCCGGACGACGCGCGAGTATTTGGCGAAGACAGGCACCCGGGTCATCATGCTGCTGGACGATGTGGACCGCCTCGACCCGGATGAAATCCTGCTGCTCTTCCGTGCACTGAAGTTGATCGCCGATTTGCCTAACACGACATTCATCATCGCGATGGATGAGGAACACGTCAGCGAGGTCATCGGCCAGCGTATCGGAGGCCATATCGAAAGCGGCCGCCGATATATTGAAAAGATCGTCAATGTGCGTCTGGGCGTGCCCAAGATCCCAGATGATGTTCTGGAAGATTACGCCATGCGCCGCTTCATCACCATCTGGCAGCGGGAGCTCAAGGAGCGGAAGGGGCGGGCCGATAGAGCGGGTCTCGACACACAAGCTATGCCCGCAGAGCCGAATCCTCACGAGGTGGAGCGCATGGTCGGCATCTTCCGCGACCTGCATCTGCCCTACCTGCTGACCCCACGCACGGTGAAGTCCATCGAGAACGCCTTCGCTTTCGCCCTGGGACTGTTACCGGAGGAAGTGGATGCCGGGGATGTCCTACTTCTGGAGGCCACCCGTCTCCTCCACCCTCAGCTTTATCTGGCCCTACCCGAGGTGATTCCGAATCTGGGCAAGCTACTACCCATCGATATCCAGGACGGAAGGAGTGATGAAAAGATTCGCACCAAAAAAGCCGAGATCGTTCAGCAGCTCAGTGCCCTCATTAAGACCTCCACGTTCAGCCCAAAAACACAGATCGAGGCGGCCTTGACCACATGGTTCCCACAGCTAGGCAACTTTTACTTCGAGGAAGAAATGCAGAGGAACGAGCAGGCTAAGCGCATCTGCTCCCCGAACTACTTTTGGCGTTACTACTCCGGTGCCGTGCATAAGCGGGACGTGCCCGATGCCGCGGTCGCAGCTTGGCTACGCACCGCCCTTGATCTTCAGCAGAAACCCCAGGCCAGCGCGACTCTGAAGCATCACTTGAGCCAACCTTACACCCGCGCCTTCATCAAGAAACTGGGGGATCGCCTCGCTGCCGAACCCGATAACGTGCCCGCTTTAACGATCATCGCCCAAGTCGTGTCCGCTTGGCCAGAAGCGGAGCAAGCCGATTCACTCAAAAACCTATGGCACCAGGCAGCCTCCATGATGGCTGCTACCATTCATCGCCTGAACGAGTTGCAAAAACAGATCGCTGCCTCGACCGAGGTGGTCCGCGCCAGCACGAATCTTTACTGGAGTTTTATCTTTACAGATTATGTGGCGACGCCGGAAGACTACTTCACATGGCCAGACAAGGAAGGGCGCGCCCCTTCCCCCTTCGATGAAGAACTCGCCCGCCAGAGTCTAACCGCTTATGAGCAGGGCTTTATGCCTCAAGCCAATGACCTCATTTGTGGTATGATCTGGACCATCTATCGCAACCGCCATCTGCCCGATCTCCTCAAGCGCGTTCAGTCCCTGGCAGAAGAGAAGCCTGAGGTAGCCCCGCAACTTCTTGTCGCGGGCTGTAATTTTGGTTCAAGTCAAAGCCACAAACCGGCTTGCTGGAGTTGGAAAGGTCGCGACAGCATCGCCAAAATCGAAAAACTGGTTCCGCGCACAGTGCTTCAGCGAGCTTTGATGAAAGCTTTACCTCCCCCACCGAAGCCCCTTCGAGTGCCTTCGCACGACTTCGATCATTTAACCCTTCAAGAGCTAGGGTGGATCTACATGGAGTCTACGCACACCCCAAACGAAAGCGATTCACTGCCCCATCGAATGAAGAAGGGGCAAGCCTGATGGCCTGCCCTGGGGTATGACGAGCGTAAGATCCTCTCCCAACTTCTGGAAAACCATCACGAATCCAGAGTTTGTAACTTCGCACAAATTGTGACTCAAAAGCAGTTGACTTACACATTGACAAGCAGAGCCCCTTTCCTCTTATAAGTGACTTTTCCAGTTTAGCCACTTAGCTCCACCCCTTCATCTAGGACTTTAGACCTAATTTCCATCTTTTGGTTAGGGGTTGTTTTCCCTCAAGATCATGCGCATTGCCACCTCTCTCGTCCAACACTACTTTTTAGAGGTTGATCCCACTGCGTTAGAAGCTGTTTACGAGACACTCACCCACCAGCCCAGCCTGAAGCATGCCGACGAATGGCGGTTGTTCAGTTGGTTAGACCGCCCCGCCATCTGGGCCATCCGCTCCGTGCGACGCACCAGCGGGCTTGATCTTTTTTTATTCGATGACCATGGCCTAGCCGGGGTTACCGATGTGGCAGAACTGATCAATTTCCCCATGACCGGGGATGAGCCAGGGGCACTCTTGCCAGACTGGGAGACCTTCAGCGCACGGCTGCAGGGCCCAGGGGTGCTTTGCGCCACGTTCATCTGGCCGGATTGGGATACCCTGTATTGCCCGGATACATGGGGCGGGCAGGCTCCACCCACACGCAGTGAGATTTTAGAAGCCTTCCGTGGCTGCTTGATCAAGGCGCTGCCCAACGTGCAAGAAGCGGGGCTTCTTTCCACCATCCCACCGCTGCTGCTAACCGCCTCAGCGGGAGATGCCAATCTCATTTTGTATAGCTGGACGAATGATTCCACTGAGTTAGATGCGCTCCTCCTGGCACTGAGCGTCATGGAGACGGATGCCCTGGCGATGAAATTAGGGAGAACAGTCGAAGGTCCCCAATGGCCCGTGTGCCGCGCCACCCAGACAGAGATGGCGCTGGACCTACACCTGCATCTGGAGGCTCGGGAAGCAGCCCGGAGTGGGACCACCGCCGAGGATCTGTCTCAACGGCTGGACGCCTGCTTCACGGGAAAGCTCTTCGCCGAGGTCGGGTTGGCTCGGGGACGCGGCTCTCTCAGCGCGTTGAAGGATGGACTCAAAAAAAATGCCCCTGGCTGGGAGGAGCGCGCCGTTTTTGGGGGAGAGGATCTCGTGCTGGCGGCGGAAGGCGGCCGAGCGTTGAGCTTTGGCGAAATCATCCACCTTATCTCTCGCTTGGAAGTGAAGGCTGATCATCCAGGCTTTCCACGCCGATCATCTTTGCACTTAGGTGTGATGGAGGCGGTCGGGCGGACCAGCGACCTAACGGCCACCTGCCTTTATGGCGTCCCTCAGCGAGCTCCGACGACTGAGAAACCACCCGCCTCCTTCACTCCCAGCTTCGCCTCGGTGGATCTCCATCTCGTGCGAGAATGCATTACTAATCTTTCTAACAACCGATGGCGCGAGGATGTGCGAATTATCGAGCGTATGGTAGAACGCTGCGTGACACTCCAAAAGTCCCCCAGCCTAAGCCGGGAGATCAGGCACATGACTGCCCAAGCACTGGAGCGGATCGTCCGGTGCTCTCGGGAGATCCATGAGCTGGAGAATGCCCTCAAGGATTTGATCCAAAAAGAGGAAGCCATTCCCACCGCAGCCATCCAGGAAAAGGCGGCCATCGAACGCCAGATCGAAGAAATCTGCATCGATATCCGGATGAAACGCAATGCCCTTCTGGACTCAGGCATGGCCATGGATCAAGCTTTCTCCCATCACTCCAAAGGCGTCGTCGCTCTCCTGCTGCACCCCGCCAGCCAAGCTCGAGGGTCGGAGCACATCGGCTCTGAAGTCGGGCTCAGTTTGGGGATGGGAGCCATGTTTCAAAGCGCCGCCCAACGGATGCTGGAGGCCCTGCCTGAAGGCTGTGGAGATGCAGATCAAGATAACATTCTCAATCAGCTCAAGGACTCACTGCGGGACATGCAATACCCCACGGTCTATGCCAGCCATGAACAGGGTTTTTCCATTAAAGCCTCCATGGCTCTGCTGCGCATTCCCCGCTGGGCGCTTTGGTATCCTTCGGCCTCATGCCACCTCATGCATGAGTTTGGGCACACCTTAGCCTCCATCGGCACACTGAGCTACCTGCTGAGATCTGTCCTTTATATGCTCGGTGGTCAGGGCGCTCGTAACTCCGCCACCATGCAGGCTCAATTAGACTTTCTCACCCCGCTGCTGGATCACAAAAAGAAAGCCGAGCGCACATGCTATCACTTCATCACCAACGAGGTGCTCATCCCCAATGAAGATGGAGAGCCTCCGAAAGTGCAGCCCACGACCAGCGATGAAATGGAGGAAATCGCCTGCGACATCGTTTCCCGATCCCTCGCCTATCCACCAGGGCCAGAGTGGGATCGTCGCTGGCTGCTGGATACCTTTGAATACATCCTGCCCTTTGCAGGCCGCAACGAGCCGGACACCATTGAAACACGCCTCTTGCGTCTGCTCTCTGCATTCATCGCCATTCGCCTGCTTCGCCAAGGCATCTTCGAGCCAGACTCGGCTCGACTCAAAACATTGCGCCAGATCCAGACGGAAATGAGTGACATCGCCATAGACTTTGGCTTTGAATTGGCACAGTGGCAGGACAAGCTGACACGGCAGCAGTATCCGCTCCCGCCTTATGTCTTGCGCGGGCTAGCGGCAGCCATCGACCGGCTCATCAACCTCGTGAACGCCCCCGTTCTTTTACCCCGGCAGGCCAATGATTTAGAGGGAGCCTTCCTCTATTCCAGCATCGTGATCACGCTCGCCTTGAGCGTTCCTCCAGTGGAGGATAAAAACGAAGTCTCCGGCTACAAAGCCACGCAAATCTGGGGCCGCCTCATCGACGTCAATCGCCTGCAAAATTCAGCATCGCCTGATACTGATGAATCTGCGGAAATAAATCGCATCGTTGAGGCTCTTAGCCAAAACAGCATTCCCTCCGGTGCTATCAACCACATCGAATATCTGCCGAGCCTGCTGGCCAAGCACTACGAAGGCCAGGGTAACCGCGTGCCCCCCGCTGCACGAGTCGCTCTCTCGTTTTATCTTTACAATAATTATAAATTTAATGATAAATTAAATTTGAATGAGGCGTTAATTAAGAAATCCTGAATGTAAATCATGGGGATTTTCTCTCAATTTTTCTCAGCCATCGGCTTTATCGCCCTTGACCAATCCCTAATCACCCAGCAAATAACTCAATTAGCTATGTCCGACGCTCAACTCGAACAACTGCTGGGACGCTCGCTATCAGATGACCAGCGCAGCCGGTACTACGACATTGAGCGCCAAAATCAGAGCGAGTCGAATCGCCCAATGAGAGTGCGCTCGAAATCCTCTTTGCCTGCTCATCAGCCGAAGGTAGTCAAATCCAACGCAGCTTCCCGCAGTGACACGTGGAGAAGCCTTGCTTATCGCACGCGCTAGCGCTATACTGCATCCCCTTGATCGGATCACCCCCCTAGATCACATCAAACTATGGACCCTGCGTTTACCATCTTCCTCTCGGTGCCGAGCGCTCAGTTGCGGGCCGAAGCACGTCAGGCCATCATTGAACATCTGGGCCCGAATTTCAAGCTGCCGCAGTCCAAACCCCAAAAGCCTTTCACGGGAACGCATCGCATGATGGAACCTGCAGGAGAAGGACAAGTTCAATCTGTCTCTCAGATAGCGACTCAACTTGTCAGCAAGACCATCAAATCTTTCCGTGAGAGCCTCACTCAGGTCTCTGAAATCTCTGCGTTTTGGGATGATTGTCTCCGCTATGCTGATGCCCAAGCAAAAATGCCTGAAGAAAGCGTGAAAAAACTGGCCGCTAGCGTCTGGCAAGAAGGCCAAGCATGGGTTGCGTCTATCACTCCCGAAATTGAATGCCGCCTCAAGACACTCCCGAATCGGCTCAGCCCGGCACATCACAAGAAGGCCCTCGAGACACTTCAAGCCACATTTCAAATGCGGTCGCCAATCACCTCCGGAGCCTTGTCAAAACAATTGAAGAGCTTCCAAAAAGCGAATCCGCAAAAATCCGCCAAACAGCGCATGTCATAGGGTGGGCAGTGAGCGAGATTCGAAGACTCGACATTCCTACATTCGACCTCGACAACCAACGCTCGCCCGCCGCTTTAGCCTTGGATGGCTTTTGTGGCTATTTGAACTCCCTGGCAAGCTCTCTCACTAACCTCGCGGAGTGTGACGAGGACACTCTTGCAGCAGTTCAAAAGATCCTGTCGCGCCATGCCGACGACCTTACGCCAGAGGCACCCTCGCCTTCCCTACCACCTGACCAAAATGTCCTGATTCAAGGGAATGTATCTTTTAGCCAGAGTCTCCCTGAGGACTCCCCCCCCCCGACTGAAGCCCCAGAGCCGCTCTCTCTGCGGTTTGCCCAAAGTATTCGTAATGCCATCCAGGCCCTGAAGAAGCCGCTTCCTGCAGCCCCTCGAGAAGCCATTCGCATCATCAGCGAAATCCTAGTCGAGGAGGCCCAAAATCAGGGACTCGTCATCGACGTTCCCTTCAAGAAGATTCCCTGTAAGGCAGGGAATCAGGAGCATGAGGTCTGGTTTGATCTAGAGGCGGAACGCCCCACCGTTTGGAAAATCACCAAAGCGAGTAAATGGGGCTTAGTGGCTGGCCAACCCCGCCCGGCAAACGCGATCGATTACCTGGATAGGCTCTATCTCTTCACTGAGATCTTTGGGATGCCTTGGGATTTCCAAGGCATCTGGATCGATCCTCAAGGCCTGCCACGCATCGTCAGCACCCAGCCTTACATGCCCGGAAAGCCTGCCACCGAAGATGAAATCGAAGAGTATCTCAAGGACTTAGGATTTACCGAAATCGACATTCCTGAGCTCGGCACCTTTTGGAAACACGAGGAAACAGACGTCATCGTTGGTGATGCCTATACAGACAATTTCGTGGTACTGGAAACAGGTCGAGTCGTCCCCATCGATCTTTCAATCGCAATTTGTCTCCCCCAAAACCAGCTACTGCAGTCACCATGATTTCTGCTCTCCCCCTTCACCCCACACTCGCGACAGGGTCGGCGGCGCGGGGGTAGGTGCGTTCTTCCTCGAAGGTGCCGTCGGTGCGGTGGATGCGCAGGGATGCGGCAGCGCTGGTGGAGGTGATGATGTCGATGCTGCGGCTCAGGGCATCGGCCTTGGTGTGGTCGGGGTAGGTCTCCACGGGGTCGTCAAAGCCTTCGAGCGTGAGTTTCCATCCGAGTTCTGTGGGGCTGAGATGATAGGTCTTCATGGCGGAGTGGGTCGGAAGGATTCGCGCTGAAGCGGGGCTTTGGCTGTGGGGAGCTGAGCCTCAGGATGAGTGGATGAAGGGATAGTTGGATGCCTCACGCAAGCGAGAGGCTGGCGGGGCTTAGAACCAATGACCAATGATCCCGCATGCGGGAACCAATGACCAACCAAGAACCAAGAACCAAGAACCAAGAACCAAGAAACCCAAGCCCCTCACAAATCACAGTTCCCAAATGGCCCCGGGATTGCTAGCCTACAGAGAAATCCTGAGGACTGATCCATGAAACCCCCGAGCGCATCCACTCACCCACGCCTCCTTTCCCGATGCTCACCCCCATGCCTCGCTCCAGTGCTCGCCCTGACCATGAAAACGCTGTCCCTACTCTCGCTCATCGGCCTCAGCGGAGCCACCCCGGCTCACGCGGCCACCCCTAGCCAGACCCTGCTGCCCACGGGCCCAGGGCCGGAGGACATGGAGCTGATCCCCTGGGGCCCTGCGGGTGGGCAGGCGCTCATCACCGCCACGGCCCGGCGGCTCCCCTGGCAAAAGCAGCCGCAGGGGGCGCTGGAGATCCACGAGATCGGCGGTGCGCCCACCTTTACCCCGCTGCCCGGTGTGTATCCTCACGGCGCGTGGAAACCGCTGGCCGTCTGGCGGGTGCAGGGTGCCACGCTACCCGGCTCCCCAGGGCAGGTGAAAGATCTACTCTATGTCGTCAATGCCACCGTGCCTAAAGGCATGAAGGGAAGCCAGGTGGAGATCTTCGAGCTGCAGGCCGCCACCAAAACCCTGACCCACCTGCGCACGCTCGGCCCCTCCCCCCTGCTCACCTCACCCAACAGCCTCGTGGCCACTCGGGACGGCACGGTTTACATCAGTAATTTTAACCTCTTCGGAAATCGCAAACTGAAGGTCAATACCCAGATCACACCGGAGGCCGCCGCGCCGGAAAAGCCGGAGAGAAACACCCTCGTCTGCTACCGCCCGCAGGAGCAGACCTGGCGGGTGGTGGCCACCGGCATCAATGGTGCCAACGGCCTGTGCCTGACCCCGGATGAAAAGCACCTGCTCTGCAATGCCTACCATGCCAAGCAGGTGCTGGACTTCACCCGCGATCCAGCGACAGGCCGCCTAACCAACGGTGACATCGTCTTCGACAAACTCGCGTTCTTTCCCGATAACCTGAAGCTCCTGCCGAGTGGAGAATACTGCGCCGCCGGCCAGACGAACTTCATCACCACCGCCCTGCATTTCCTGACCGTGGCCACCTATCCCACGGGCGGCTCCGCCGTAAGCTTCACCTACACCCCAGGCCACGCCCAGGCTCAACGCACCCGCTGCTGGCGGGAAACGATGCGGGGGGACAAACGCTGCACCAGCACCGCCATCCCTCATGGCGGTCACCTTTACCTCAGCCACATCATCAAGCCCGGCGTGATGCGGGTGGTGGTGAGCCCAAGTGAGTGAGGAAGGGAGGAAAAAATAAAGAGCTCGTTCTCCCCCTAGAAGTGCCTCACCCCAGCCCCACGGTTTGCCCTTGGTGCAATAATCCAGAGGCGGTCACAGCCGCGCCCTGCTCGGGATCACTTGGATGGAAAGCCCTCTGTAGATCGGAGCTTTTTGTCGAAGTCGAACTGCCATTGCTTTTTGAGGTAGGGACTATCCGTTTTCGGAGTGATCGGAGTCGCTTCATTCGATGCATCAAACTCCCAGCCTTTTTTGTGGAGTTGATACTTCTCTTTGCTTGGGTCGATCCAAATCGTCGGCTGGCGCCCGCCATTCGGATTGATCAGCCATTGCTTGTATGATTGGGCATCGAGCTTGGTGTCATCGTCCGGATTCGTCTGCTTGGGATCGAGATCGCGGATCAACCATGGAGTCGAATCAGGGGACGAATTCTTGATCCCCTTTTCTTCGTAAAGGGAGATATACTCTTGGAGTTTGGCCTCCGCTCGATACGCTTCCTCCCTGACCTCGTCGGCTTTGGCAAAATCTTTGTTATTCGTGTAAAGGTCTCGACTCCAAGCCAGGTTCACCCCACGAGTCAGTTGAGCCGCTTCAATCGTTTGTTGGGGGCTCACGATGCCCACGGCATCAGCGTAAAGCCGCGCGGTCATCGCCGCTCGGTCGTAGTGACCTTGATAGACTTGGGCGAGGATTTTATCCTGGTAACTGGTTTCGGACCCATCGGCTTTTTCGATCCGCTTCGCCCAAGCGTCGAAATCGCTTTTGACACGTTGAGGTTCGATGCCCCAAAAGGAAGCCATCTGATGGATGGTCTGCTCTTTCTGTTTATCCAATGAGGTGCTCAGCTCGACCCCCGGCGGCAAGTCGAGCCCCCCCATCACGATCACGGCTTGACCAAAGTAGTTTCGCAACTTTCGGTCGTTGTGAACCTTGGCCACATGAGCGTCGTAGTATGCCGCAGCGTGTTTGACGGGCACCAATATCACAAGATCAGGAGGGTTTAGCTCCACATCGAAGGGGAGATCATGAGTGAATTCATGATATCCATGACGCCAGATCAAATATTGTTCGGAGAGTCCCCAAGGCTGATTGCCTTCAAATTTCAAGTAGGCTTTAGCGGTTCCTTTGGGGACTGAGTTGGGCACATCGACGACCAAATCCGTGATGTTGGAGACCTTCCCTTTCAATTCCGTATAACCCACCTGAGTCCCTGGACCGACTTTCCATTCATCTCCGCGAACCGTGATAAACACCTGGGGGAGCGGACGCTCTACGAAACCTCCGTTTTCATACTCGACATAGAGCACCTGAAACTCCAAATCCACCCGGCGATAGTCCTCTGCAAAAGAGGCAAACCCCACCAGACTCCAACTCAAGGTTAAAATGAATCGAAAGGCTCGCAATGTCATGGTTTTTGTTCGGCGGGTTCGGAAATTTTGAAGGGTTGATACTCACCCGGCTTTGGCGGCACATTGAGTGGAAAACTCTTCTCTCGGAGGGTATAATCCGTGGCTTGAAAAGCCGCTCCATACTCAGGCAGACTGACCTTAAACTTCGCCTTGCTGAGGGCTCCAGGGATGGGGAAGCTCACCTTCCCCAGTTCATCGGATCTGCGCTCCTCCTGCCATTGACTTTGTTCACCTTTGACCTTCAGGCGGACCAGGATGTTTCCGGCACTGTTGTGGTTGGAGTAGACCGTGAACTGCGCAGTGACATCTGCGGGGATCACGGGTGGAGGCACCTCCTCTTTCAAGACTATATCATCCCGCTTCTTTGTTTGAAACGGCCATGCCCATACAGCCCCAATGAGTAGGATCAAGATCACTCCAAGCCCTACCCAATGCTTCCATGGCAACTCGGGTTGAGGTATCGGCACGAAGTCACGCGAAGGTGGCACGGGACTCAGCCGATGCATGCTCCACAGATAGTCACGGATGCTTTGAATACTGACGGCTTCGCGGGCAAGGACTGCGGGTGTATTTGCCCGGTGAATACCTGCGAGCAGATTTTCCTCCTGAGTAAAAACTCCACCTCCACTCATCCCTGGGGCGGCCATGATACCATCCAGCATCAGCAGCCCTGGCTTCGGGGTGCGGTTTTGCTGCCAATTTTTCGTGGGTAGGTTTTCCACGATCCGGGTATTGTCCCACGCTGCACCCGTTTCCAAATAATCTTCCCGACCCGCCCCACCCGGATACCCGATGATGGTGACCTCACCATACTCAACCGTGTCTTTGGTCCAAGAGCGTGCCACCTCCTTATACTTGAAGGCCTTATCCCCCTCCACTTTGAGCAGCACCCAGTCCGTCTGGGGCGTCATGGGCACGGAGCCTGACACGCCCTTGCAGGGAGAGTATTCAGAAACTTTGGCCAAGGGCACCCCGTCAGCCGTGAGACTTTTCCGGCTGTCGGTCCGAGTGCGCATGTAGCCCTTTCCGGGTTCAAAGCACAAGATCTCCGCATACAAGGGCCCCAGCATCCCCGGTTGCTGACTCGGAGCACGGACAACATGCGCACAGGTCAGCAGATACCTGGTGACTTGGACCTCTTTTTTTCCACCCGCCTGATCGATCTCCTGCTGCAGCTCGATGAGCACGGCGCTGCCCATGGAGGCCGCATCCGCAGGGGCATAGCCATCATTCACCGCCGCAGGGCGAGCTTCGATATACCAGACGGTGTTGCGGGGATATTCCAAAGCAGCCATTACACGAGAGACCTTCAAAAGATAAACTATCACTTCGATGCCACACCGGAGTGATCACGCGCTCTCTTTTATGCCGCACCTAGTGTGCCCATAAAGCATTTTTTGGGCTCACTGACCGGAATTTGTGGGGAGGGTGAAGGTCAGGCCTGTCTCCTGCTCGATGGCTTGCACGGAGGTGGCATAAACCTTGAACTCTCCGGTCATGCTCCGAGCGAGGGGGGTATAGCCACCGTCGGGCTGGAGCGTGTATTGATGCGCCAGGCAGGCCTCCACATGCGGATGTGCCGGATCGCTCTCATTTTGATAAAGAGCCACCATCCAGTAAGAACGGGGGATGCGGTAGCCGCGGTATTCGATGTCGCTATCGCGGAAGACCGGGCCTGAGAAGACGGTGATGCGAGCGGAGTCGGGATGCAGCTCATCGTAAATGGACCGCTCCAGTCGGAGCCATGTGCCTTGGTTAAAGTAGGCATGCTGAGGGGTGGCATTGGTCAGAAAGAAGGCGCTCTGATAGGCGCTGCGGGCGGTCGCTACCTCGCCCCATCGCAGACTGGAGGCACGGCACAGGTGCCCGCGATCCCATTCATTCCCGACAAAAAAGGCCGCCTCCATCTGCTGATCCAGCGGCAGGCGGGAGTCTCTATACCAACGATCTCCTGTGCGGGCGAGGGACAACATCCGATGCCGGTCCACATTGCAGACCGCATAGCGTGCCATGCGTCTCTCCGGCGCCATGACTAGAGAGTAATACACATAGTCCAGGGGGGCCTCGGAGGGGCCATCCGCATGGGTCGGCAGCGGGATATTCACCCCCAGAAAGTCGGCATCATACGGCACGGTGAGCTGCACCGCCGCTGCCTCCACCGGGCCTGAGTCTGCCGTCTCCGCCAGCACCGCATCCCCCACGGTGACGAAGCGCCCGCCATGCTGGAGGATGAGTTGATTGAAACTCTGATCCTGAGCCAAGGTCGCTAAGCTGGGGCCATGATTGTTCTTGTGATCGCCATCCCAGATGCCTTGAGAGTGGATGGCGAACACGGCCTGCGTTAGAAGGTCAATCACGGGGCTACCACCGGTGCCGCCGCTCGTCGTGGCGTCGTAATGCAGGTGGGAGTCAGCCCGGCTATCCTGCGCCTCTGTGGCTTGCCGTAAAGGAGGCTCGATCAACTCTCCTGGGATCACACAGCGTGCGCCATAACTGCTGCGGAACAGGTCACTCACCTCATCGGGTAACCGGGAGTCACGAAAAGGATATCCGGCGACATAAATGGAGCGCCCCACTGGCAGCTTGGGAAGTTTGGAAGCGAGCGGTAAAGGTGGCGGTAAGGTGCCCTCCACCTCCACGAGGCAGACTTCCCGCTGGCGATCCTGCCACAACACCGCACCCAGCTTTAACCGGGCTCGAGCAGGCGGCTCCGCCTGATCCGTGAAAGCAATTTCAAAACCGCTTTCGGAGGGGATTGTCATCACCGATTGAGCCGTGAGAATCACGTCTCGACCCACAACGAAGGCACTGCCTAAGGGCCGAAGGCCAGAAGCGTCTGGCGCACCGTAAATAACACCGACAGAAGCGACACTACGCTTATTTTTATCGGCTTGATCCCGATTATAATAAGGAACCTGCGACTGGACCCTGAGCACAGGTCTCTGGGTAAGCAGCGCCTTAACCCAGTCCTTCGCTACCCGAACAAACTCCTCTTCACCCACGCCTTGCTTAGCCATCAGCAGCTTTGAGGCATCCAGCCTATCCGAAAAGCTCGAAGCTGAAGAAGGCAAGGTCAAGTCCTCGCCCGTTGCCTGCGCTTGCTTCAACAAGTCCTCGGGCGGAGTGCCCATGAGGTTACCAAACCTCTCCTTAGACCAAGCGCGGAGTCCCGTAGCGACGACAGTAGGCAGTTTGATCTGGGTCGGGACCATTTGGGCAAGATCCAGTTCATCCGAGCTTTTATAAGAATGGATACCCTGCGTCGCACTGCCATAGGGTTCAAGAATGAGCGGAGCATGATCGTTCATCGGCCCAGGAGCATTTTTGCAAACGAGGTAACCCCGCAGAGAATCTGTCGAAGCCCCACGCGGCACGGAAACACGGATCGAGGCCTTGCCCGTGTGATCGGTGGTCCCGGGTGTTACCACCAGCTCCGGTCGGGGCGGATCAGGCTCGAAGGAGACTAGCAGCCCGGGCAGAAGCTTTTTGATATCATCCACATCCCGCTTTGCAGCCACCTGCATGGCCAAATCATAGGTCTTCGGCGGCAGCGCATACCGCTCGATCAGCAGGGCCACGCTCAATAGACCCGCCACGCCCATGAACCACGCACCCCGCGGCACCCGCGGGAGTGTGAAGCTAGGCAGGAAATCCATCTCCCACACCCGCTCCCAGAGAGGCACACGACCGGGGCGTATCTGCTGATCCTTGAGCCATTGCTGAATAAACTCCGCACTCACCGCTCCGCGTGAGAGAGTCTGGTCCGTGCTAGAGCAATGAATGCCCGCTAACTCCCCCGTGGAGGTAAAGACGCCACCGCCACTCATTCCAGGCCGGGTCTCATCCTTTCCTTCAGGCTTCAGCATCCCCTCGTCCGGCGTCCGTTTCTGGGCAAAGTCCTCGGCGAGGTAACTCTCCACCGCGTCTCCCGTCTCCCAATATTCCCCTCGTCCCTTCGGCACGACGATACCGGCCCCGCCCGGATAACCAATGATATCGAGCCTTTTACCAATCAGTGTCGCAGCCCAACGTCGAACCACCGGCACTTTCTGAAAGTCAGGATCTTGAACATCCAGAAGCACCCAATCGTATTTCGCCTCTCGAAGCGAGAGATCCACCGAGCCCATGCTCGCTCCTGAAGGGCACTGCGCCACAACCTTAGCCAGCATGACCTCAGGGCCAGGAAGCTGCCCACTATTCCGTCCATTTGGCGTCGTCCGCTGGTATTTGGAGCCCGGGGGGAAACACAGCAGCTCCCCCAGCAAGGGCCCCCAGCCGAGCACGCCATCATGGGTAGGCTGACGGCAGACATGCGCACAGGTCAGCAGGTATTTACGCACCCGGGCAGGCCGTAGGGGCCGCCCCTGCTCATTCAGATGCTCCAGCTCCACCGCGACGGCACTCCCCATGCTGCTGGGGTTCTCCGGGGCCCATCCCACATTCATGGGGCGGGCCTCCAGATACCAGACGGTATTTGCAGGGTAGGTCGGTAGAGCCATAGACGCTGTTAAAATGGAATCTTCCCCGTTGGCGAGGGAGAGGCGACGATGCTCCACCACCTCTCCCCCTCAAGAACGTCGGCTGAAACCACGTTCTCGTGTTACAGCATCATATCCTCCGGCCCTTCGATCACACGCTCGGCTCTGGACTCGGCCTGAGTGAGGGGATCATACTCGGACAGGTTGAAGCTCAGGCCCGTGGCTTCCTCAATGACGGAGAGCGCCACCTGATAGGTCTTAAAGGCACCGTAAACGAACTCCAGATCTCCCATGTGGTCCCTCTGGCTCAGCAGGTAACCGGTGGCTGTGAGGGTGCCTGTGTGCTTATTGACCATGACCACCACCTTCCAGAAGTCCTCTGGCAACAGCACCTTCCGGTAGGGACGATCCGTCTCAGCCAGCACTGGACCCGTGAAGACACTGACCTTCAGATCATGTGTATTGGCATTGCTCAGCACATATTCCTCCAGACTCAGCCAGGTGCGCTGATTCAGCTTCGAGTGCTGGGGGCTACAGTTGGTGAAGAAGAAGGTGTCGTCTTCCGCCTGCTTGGCCTCCTTCCGCGTGGCTCCCCAGGTGGGGTCTAAACGACGCACCAAGTGTCCGCGGTCCAGCTTATTCCCCACATACAAATCCTCGCCGATTTGATGATTGATATTCTTCAGACGCGGATCCAGAAACCAGCGGTCGTTACCACGCACGAAGTTATAGAGCTGACCACCATCGATGTTCACCGCCGTGTAAAACGGCAGACGGCGCTCGCTGTTCATGAGGATGGAAAAGTGGGTGTAGTGCAGCAGGCCATCCTGACTGTCTTTGACCGGGGCGATCAGCTCTTCCTGCTTCGAGCTCAGAACGGGCAGGGGCACCTCCCATTCAGCTTTCTTTCCCAGAAACTTGGGGTCATAGCCCGCCCCACCACTGGGGCGGCCCTCTTCACCAGCACCACCACCTCCTCCGCTACCCGCTGCTGCGGCTGCAGCACCGCCGCCTCCTCCAGGTGGAGGGGGTTGGCCGGCTCCCTCTGGAACAGGTTCAGTCTCCGTGGCTGTCCCTGCCAGTCGCTTCTCCATCTGAGCCAGCAGGCCGGAGATGCGCAGAGGCTCCAGCTCCGCCAGGCGGGAGCGCAGCCAGGCGGCGCTGACGCAGACGTTGGCCACCTTGTATTCGCCCCCGAAGTGCAGGCCGCAGATCTTCCCGGTGGTGAGATTCATCACGGCAGATCCGGAGGCACCGCCGAGGGTGGAGGCATCATGCTCCAGCACTTTCCCATCTCCGCGTAAGCCGATGATCTTACCCGGGCACAGGCGCTTCACATCGTAGATGCCTTTGAAGACATTGCGCATCACAAAGGTATCGTTGCGGGTATCATAGGCCGGGTAGCCGATGACAGCCACGGTCTGCTCCTTGGAGATCAGCTCACTGTCCAGCTCCAAAGGCTTCGGCAGATGCCCGCTGGATTTGTTCATCCGCACCAGCGCCATGTCCGGGCGGGCCGCGCTATCTTCTTCGATGTAGATGATCTCCTCCACAGCAAATTGAGCCGTGGCGGTGCGGTCATGCTCACGCAGGAAATCCACCCGCACCTTCATCTCCCCACCGATGGCCGAGTCCTGCTTGAATTGGAAGGTCTGCCCCACACGCTTGCCAAACTCCTTCGCCACATGGCGATTGGTAATCAGCAAGTCCTCGGTGATCATCCAGCCCGTGCCGATGTAGTCGGACTGGAAATTCAAAATCTCCACCCGCCCCACCTTCGGGATCGCCGTGAGCAAAGCCTGGCGTGTCGGCTTGAGCCAATTGCGAATCTCCGTCAGGCTCGGCTCCTCCCACTGGCCATCCTGAATGAGCAGCGGCGGCCGCCCCTTCTCCAGAATGATGGCCTCCGCCGTGGTCAGTGATCCTGAGCTGACGGCGCTTTCATTCTGGCTGAGAAGCTCGTAGAACTGAGCTGAATCAATGGATTCATTCAGGCTCTCCAGCGTGGAGGCTTGGCCGGCCATCTCCTCCATGACGGCTTGGTCTTTCAGCAAGTGATGTAGATATTTCTTATTCATTTTGAGATGATGATGTGATGGATACAGAGCTCATTGACAGATGCGTGGGGGGGAAAACGGAGTGTCCCTAGGCCGATCAAACCGGCACCATTTGATCGGCTCATATTCAAAAGTTAGTTAGGCTAGACATTCGTCTTCACCGACGGAGTGCCCGTGTAGTAGTAAGGCACGAGGAAGGTCCAGACGCCGACGAGGACGGAGATGATCCCCTCATCCGTCGGTGCCGGGATCCACGGCAATGAGCCGCCGGTAGCGTAGAGCCAGAGTCCAAAGGAAACGGTGCTGATGCCCACGCCCATCCACTCCGGCTTTCCGTCTGCCGCCGTCGCCTTGACCCGCACCAGAATGACCAGAGCGAGACAGATGAGGCCAAACCACGGCAGAAAATTCACCGCAGCCGCCTTGAGCATCATGTAAAAGGAGATGACCTCCGCCGGGACGAGCAGGACCAGGCGCGCCAGGTAGGGCTTTTCCGGTTCTGGAGCTGGAGACGCGGCCGATTCCAGTCCCTCCGTCAAGGATAAGGTCGGCCTGGGAGCGACCCTGAGAGCGCCGGGTTGAGAGAGGAACGAACTCATGGCTTTTCGTGGGGTTGAGGGATCAGGCCTGATCCCGGATCTCCCGCAGCAGGTTGATGTAGTTCACAATGGCATGGTCGCCAAAGAGGCCCTGGCTATGCACACTGCCTTCGAACTCAATGCCTTCCTCATAACCTTCGGAGGCGACACCTAACTGCAATTGCAATTGCAGAAACTCACGCTCCGTCAAGGCAGGCAGATCCGAATCGATCATCTGGGGACGCCCCAGCATCTCCGCTTCTTCAAGGCGCTCCAGTAGCACCGGCCTCCGCTCAGGCTGGTAGAGGAGATCCGGCATCTCGTAGGCCTCCACCGGTAACTCGGCGTTCAGCATGACCTCGACAGACTCCAGCACGCCAGGCCTAACAATGCGTTTAGGAATCCCGCAATGTTTGAACAGCAACCCTGGGGGAAGCCGGGCCACAATATCCATTTGATTGATAAAGCGGTAGAGGCGGCCCGAGAGCTTCCGATCAAAGTTGTCGGCAAAATTGATGTAGCCGGCACGGGGCTGCCCATAGGTGTAGGTGCTGGCATTGATCCCTTTCAGCTTCAAGTTAGCGGCGGCGATGACGGCCAGCGCTCCCCCCAAGCTGTGCCCGGTGATCCAGACGTAGGGCTTCGTGGCGGCGACTGCGGCAAAAGCATCCACATAACCGTGGACGATATCGACCCCTTTTTTGAATCCGCGATGCACCAAGCCCCACTCATGCCCTGCGGGTAGAATGCGTGCATCCCGCACCCATTGGCCGATGTTGCTGGTGCCACGAAAGCTGAGCATGGCCACCTCATCTCCCTCCGTCCAAAAGCCCTGGATATTCCCCAGGTCAAAGGGTTGGCAGTTCGTGAAGCCACGCTCGGCAGCCCATTCTTTCGTCGTTTTCGGATCACGGCTGTAAGCTTCCGCACTGGCTTCGGCCAGGAAGACAGCGGCTTTGAGATCGAGTCCTTTCGTTTTAAGGCAAGTGGAGGTATCGTTAGACATAAGGGAGAGCTGAGGTTGAATTCGTGGGACTGCTGATTCCTTGATTTTTCTTTTGGTTATTCCCGGTTCATTCGGATGAGTGCCGCGATAGCTATTGAAGTCCTCATCGGCATCTGCAGCCCATAGGAAGCTCTGACAGCGCCTCAAAGCGCGGGTCACTTCCTCATCGGGCTCAGGGGAGACAGCCTCCTCAGATTCCTCGGGGTATTTGAGGAGCTGAAGACCATCCACCAGGAGGCGCAGGCTTTCAAAAAACAGGGGCAGCCCGCGCCGCTCGGACTCCAGCAGCCACGCCCGAGCGGTATCGTGGGCCTCTTTGGATGGAGCGCCAAACAGCAGATGCCAGGCACGGATCACCGGGCCATCCGGCAGCTCGGGAAACCAAGCGGCCAGATTGTAAGTCCAATCTCGCAGAAGCTCGAGCTGCCGCATCTTCAGCAAGGCCAAGGCTGCCGCTGCGGCCATGAGGGGATTGCGCACTTTCTCGTGCAGATACTCATCCGCCAAGCCCGCCACGACATGGTCCACCACCTGGTGATCGGCCGTTTTCATCGCACTCATCAGCTGAGCGAGATCCGGATCTTGCACAGTGGCTCGCACACGGATGGGCAGGCTGGTCTCCTGTCGATTTTCGGTGAGGGCATCAATCACCAAAGTGACTGGCACCTCACGCTCCATGCGGTCGCTCCAGTGCCGAGGCAGCATGCAGAATTCCGAGATGCCGGATGAGAAACCGCCGATCTCCACCAGAAACATGAGCCCCTGGGTGATCGGTAGGGTGTGCACCGGCACTGGCACCTGTATCACCCCCTGCTCCGCAGGAAGCTCGATCGGCCAGTTAGCCCCCACCGGCTCCCAATTCCCATCACCTTTCTTCTGCCAAAACCGCATGAAGAAACCCGTCCCGGCTGGAATGCTGGGCATAAAGTCCCCACCGAGACCTTCCAATGAAGTCTCATTTCCCACGGCCTCCGGGAGCTCAATGCTGGAGGCATGGCCCATCGTCGGCACCGTTCCCAAGGACTCGAGCGCGCTGGAGGAGGCCCAGGCTGACGCCGTGCCTTTCATCAGGGAAAAACGCTCCCGAATGGGCAACTGATAGCGCTCATACACCTTCGCGCCTTCCCGGCTGATCGTTTCAGTCACCTTCGGCATCACTTGCTCCTGCCAGACCCCTTCGAGCCGCGGCATCACCTTCTCTTTGAAGCTTCGTTTAGCCTTACCCAGGATCGAAACCGCGCCCGACAAAGCGAAGCTGGACCAATCCAGGGACTCAGGCATGGCCTCTTCACCCGCCAGCAGCACTGACTGTGTCTCCCCCGGAGCGATCTCACCCTCCAGACACAGTGAAAGGCCCGAGGGCAAGGTGGCCTCCACTGAGTAAACCCCTGCGGGGATCGGCACCGAAACGAGATCCGGCTGCGGTCCTGCCGGGATGGATTTTTGCTCCGTCCAGCCCCCGGAGGCATGGCGCACGAGGATGGTGCCCTGGACGGTGGTGGACATCCCCTCGACCCCCATTTTGACACCGAGGGTCAGCGTTGCATTCAGGTCTGGAGAGGAAGGGGCCATTAGATCAGACGGGGGGATGAGGTGGCTGAACAACAGGCGTGGTAAAAATGGCCCGCTTCATCGGCGGCTGCAGGATCAACTGCCGGGCCACCATGTAGCCGTTATCGAGGACGGCTTTGACCTGATAGATCTCAGGCGGCTGGCGTGACTCCCACGGCTCCAGCGGCTGCGGGGTGGGTGGCACATAGGGCCGCTGAGCCACCATGGCCCCCGCACAATGAATCTCGAACGAGGCGCGCTGATTGAGGTCGGAGGGATCCCAACCCATGACCACGGGCACAGCAGGGCGGCCCGGGAGGTGGTGCAGATTGAAGTGCTTCCCGCTGCCACCGAAATAACATTCGGGGCCCTCCAACCAAGGGCGAAGCGCCAGGTCCATCTTGATAGCCGTATTGACCCCCTCCTCAATCCGACTGGTGTCCACCACCCACTGCCCGTTGATGAAATCCCCATCGGGGTTCACAGCCGCGAGAGATTGCAGCGCCTCCACCAGCGACTTGGTAAACAGGCTCACCTCCCCCGCCGGGGCCAGCGCCACCTGCGTGGGGCCTGTGGCATAGAAGATCGGCTGCTGAGCAGCAGAGAGGTTTTTGACCCCCGCCGTCCCGAGCGGCTGCCCTGGGCTGTCCATCATCTCCTGCCATGAGGTCTTCACCGAGCGGCAGCTATCGATGAAAAAGCACTGCCGCCGGGCGGCACAGGACAGCATGCCATTGACCGTACCCTCCACATGCACCGCATTCAGCGCGATGCGATCCACCTCAGGATCAGCAAAGTCCGTCGCGAGTAAGGCGGTGCCATTGTTGTTATACAAACCGTGACCGCAGAAGTAGAAGAGCGCGATGTTATCGGGATGACTGCCCGCCCGTTTTTTCCAATCCTTGTAGGCCGTGTAGAGATTGGCCATGATGGGCTCCTGGCTCTCATGCAGGTTCCCTGCGGCATCCGCCACCTGATGCGGACTGGAGATGAGGTGCTCGATACTGGCGAGTGGCGCGGCCGGGTTTTGATACTCCTTTACCAGCCATTGGATGAAGTGCTGAGCCGAGAGAGGTGCGCTGCTCAATTGCCTGAGATTCCAATTTTCTGCCGCGAGCGGCCCACTTCCCCCATTGAGATGCGGGTAGCTGCCCACCCCGATGACCATCACATGGGTCGCCGGGCCGGGATGATCGGGAAGGATCGAAAGCAGCGCCATAGGAGGAACTCAGAAAAAGATCTGAAACAACCGCTCGACATCCAGGCAGCCATAGCCTAGACCCGGGTCCCATCGGCCCGTGAAATGAGGTGAGCATTGACTCAGGCCCGCACGGATCTGCGCCGCATTCAGCATGCGCTTCCGCGCCAGCAGCGGCACCCCTTTTTTGATTTCTTCCTGGATCTGCTTCTGCCGATGAGACAGCAGCAGCGCCACCGCCCCCGTCACATGCGGGGCCGCCATGCTCGTGCCGGGCATGGCCACAAGACCCACGGTGGTGCCCGCCTGCGCCGCTAGGATGTCATGCCCTGGCGCAGCTACCTCCGGCTTCTCCCGGCCATCGCGGCCCGGGCCCTGGCTGCTAAACGACTGCACATTGGGCGGAGTGCTCACATCACAAGCCCCGACACTGATCACCGTGCGCGCTGTCCCAGGGATGCTCACCACCTTCCCCGGCACGGCACCTGTGGTGAATCGAAGCGCACGCGCGTTATCCCGCTCCACCCAGCCATGCACCTGCCCGCCACCGGTTAAGACAGACTTGCCCGTGATCCTCAATTCCCACTGCCCGGCGGCTTGCAGAGCCTTGTTCTGGTTCATACGCACCAAGACGATCAGCCTGCTGTCCCCATTGTCATGATGCAGCCGCTCCAGAACCAAGTAACAGACGCCTAGCCCACCCGGTAGCGGATGTGAGGCCATTGGGGTGGCACGAGTCACCGCAACGACGGGCGTCAGCACTCCAGAGGTGGGTGGTGCGTACCACAATTCAAAATCCAAATCATCTGCTGATCTGAACCAAAACTCCAAGTAATCCCGCCCACGCGGACGCGAATTCGAACTCCACCCGATGCTTGCCGTCGCTCCCGTGGTGACCACCGCCTCTGCATGCCCTCCATGGGTCTGCTCATTACCGGCCGATTTCACAATCACCAGCCCCGGCTCACGCCCGCCACCGCTGAACTGATCAAACGCCAATTCCAAAAGGGAGGTGCCATCGTGAGCCCCGGCATTCATGCCCAGACTCACATTCACCGCCACCGGCTTCTCCGCCGCACGGGCCGTCTCCTTGATGAAAGCTAGGGCATCCACATGAGAGACCGAATAACCCAGACTGGCGGGATCTCCTGGAGCAGCCGTGAGCTTGGGGATCACCACGACAATATCCGCTTCGGGAGCCACCCCTCCTGGGAAGTCCAGCTGATCATCCTTGCTGTCATAAGACCCCGCCGACTTAAACTTGGAGCCTGCCGCAATGGAGGTCACATGCGTGCCATGCCCATCTTGCGGATAATCGTTGCGCCCGAGGTCCCCCGGCACAGTTCCACTACGGACATAACCATCGATGTCGGCAGCCGAGTGATAGCGACCATAGTCTTGGGGATAATCCGCCCCAGCCGTGTTCCCCGCTGAGGTGGCTGATCGAGGCGTGACCGGCATACTGCTCCGCTGATCCCAAATACCGATGATCCGGCTGCGAATGAACTCCCCATTCGCATCCCGAACCTGAAAAGCCCAATGCAGCACATCAATGCCAGAATCGATGATCCCCACCAGAGCTTCACTCCCGGTTTCCTTAATGGGGGGTGCATGCACCAGTGTTGCCTTCACATGGGGGATCGAGTGAATGCAATCGCCATCCTCAGCCACAGGCCGACTGGCCTCGATGGCGATGACATTGCGGTCCTTGGCCAAAATTTTGATCGCCTCCTGCGTCGCTTGTCCCGCGACCACATCGCCTAACTGAGAGTTTCGAGTGAACCCCGGCACATCCACCTTCCAATCCGGACTGCGCAGGCGCACCAGCACGGCCACCTGATCCTCTCTCACCATCGAGGTGATACGGACCACATTCGGCTGCGCCGCCCGGGCTCTTTGCTCCTCATGCGTCAGCTTCTCGGTGTAGCACTCCCGGGCAACGGCGAAAGCCTCTGCACCGGCAACCTGACTGCGTTCACCTTCGATGATGACTTCAGCCGCATCATCAGGCCCAAAAGACTCGGTTTGATCCTGAAAGTGGATCGAGATGAAAGGATCAATCGAGAGAGACATCGAAAGCAGAGGTTTCAGGTTTCAGGTTCAGGTTTCAGAAAACTCACTCTTCTCCCCTCACTTCTTGATCAGCGCACTGATGCCGGCGGCGACTTTGCCGAACCATTCCGAGGTGGGGTGGAACTCGTCGTGCCAGCATTTCGGGTCTTTGGGCAGGGTCTTGCGATTATCCACAAAATGGGCGGTGCCGGGGGACTGCTCCACCGCCTTGGCCACGGCTTCGTTGATGTCATTGACGATCACCGTCATGATCTTGTATTGCAGGTCCTTATCCCCGATGCCCAACTCCTCCATGGGCTTGCCTAACCAACCTCCGCGTTTGCTATCCGGAATGGCGTAGGCATAACCATGGCAAATGACGACGACCGTGGGGTCCTCCCGATAGATCATCTCCAGGATGTCCTTGTAGAGTCGCAGCAGGCGGGCTTTGAAGGCGGCGTATTCAGCATTCAAATACTGCTCAGGCTTCAGAGCGGGATCGTATTTTTTCAGGAGCTTGCGCAGGCCGTCTCCATCCACCAGATCGTTACCGCCGCCGCTGAGCAGGAAATACTTGGGCTTCTCCACGCGGATGGCTTCCAGAAACTGCGGGCGGGCCACCATGTTGCTCAGCACATCTCCTGCCGCACTGAAGCAGCGCACCGCCACATCTTTACGATCCGCAATGTGGTCGATCACATCATGCAGGATGAAGGGATACTGAAACCAAGAGTCTCCCTCGGCGATGATGCGGATCAGTTGATTGCCGCCGGGTTGGTTGATGCGGCGGTAATAGGCGTTTTTGCGCATCATGTAGCACCAGGCGTTGGCCGTATTCATCAGCCGGGCCGACTCCAGCGTGGCCTCCTCCAGGGGCACCTCGACCAGAGCGGGGTTCAGGACAAACTCGGGTTGAAGGGTCTCCGGACTGGACGGCACTTCAATGAAGTAGGCCGCGAGTTCGTCTTCACGGATGGTCCCCTCAATGACGCGCTGTTGCAGTTCTTCGAATGAAACCGGGGCTGGCCCTGGATCAATCACATCGTCACTAGCCTTATTCGTAGGATCGTTATTCTCAGCCATACGGGCGAGCATCCAAATCGAATTGCGAATGAATGAAAGCAAAATCTAAAAATAAATTTCCATACTTCTTATTATATTTCACTGATATTTTTAATCAGATCCTCATGAAATCTGACGCTGAATGGCGGAGGCTCAAATGGGGCCGATGGACGATCGTCTTTCTGAAGAATCTCGATTCATTGATCATGGGTCGAGTTAGACCGCCTTGTCATCCACAGGGTTCCCAGTCACGAAACATGGCCTTCCTTCTCGATTTCATAGAGCGGATTTCCCGATTGACCTAACTATGGATGCTTCAATTGTTCCCATTCACTTTTTAGACCACGTCTTTACCATCGCATTGTATTTCTCTTGGACACTCTTTCGATACTCTTCCAGCAACGGAATAGCGGGATAAGAGCACTCTACGATCGACATGATGTGGGCACCCAACTCTGAGCTTTGAGGGATCTGGCTATGTGGGCAATTCGGGGGGCCGAAGACGGACTCATTGAGATCTTCAGCCAATCGGTGCGCGCTTAGGGCGTAGTCAATCGCACGCAACTCACGAAAGGGATCGCCGGTGCCGATGATGAGCGTATCCCGGAGTAAAGTAGCGACGACGGACGGCAGATAAAGCCGACGACGGAAGGGCAGGCAGTGAATGTGCCGATCTCCGAACTCGGCTACGGCTGCATAGCAGCGGAGTCTCAGAATGAGAAGACGATACCACCAAAAGCTGGAATGACTGATGCCGCCTAGACTCATCTCAGCCCGCTCTAGAGCAGACCAGCATTCGTCGATGTAACTGATGACCTTGATCGGCACGGACCTGTCCTCGAGAGGCTTCTCTCTCCGCACTTTCAGCTCCTCTTTCCACTTATAGTCTGCACGACGCACGAGCATCTCGGCACGGCGGATGTGGATCCGCGCCAGTTCCTTGCCTTCCGTCAGCCCCATACCTGAGACGACGAGGGCGTGAGCTTCATTGAAGCGACGGTTGGCTTCGTGGAAGCGGTTGAGGTAACCGAGCGCCATGCCATACAGGGTGAGCACACGCACGCGCTGATCACAGTCTGAGTAAAAGTGCTCTGGAGTCAGGTGCTGGGCCAGGCGCATGGCCACATACCCCACCGCACAAATGGCCTGCCAGAGTTTCCTTGATTTTTCGTGCAAAAGATCGTCGTCACTATCCTCCTTTCTGCGAGATTCCTCCACCAGGCACAGCAGCTTAGCCCGCCGGATCATGTGATACATCGTTTTCGTTAGAGCCCACAGCAGCCGATAAAGCTCCCGCTCTGGAGCATTCCTCGCATCCCACTTATCCAGCCAGTTAAAGCGCCACGTGCGGAAATCACCCGATAAGAACAACTCCGGCTCAGCGAACATTTTGCGCAACTCCTCATCTCCTCCGAACTTGAGTCCACTGTCCCCCAATAACTTGGCCACATTTTCTGCCCACACTTGATCGTCGCCCGCGATGATCCGAGTGGAATGTTCGATGGGATCCTGAGCGTAAGTGGGCTGGGACCGCACCGAGGTATGATCCGCCGTGGAAAAGCTGGTGGTCGTGGGAGAAGACTGTTTGGCATGCGCTTGCCCTTCGGCATTCACGGCCTCTGTCAATTGCCACACTTCATGTTGGGCCAGAGCCAGATAGCTTTGACACAGCTTCAGCAGTCCCGACTCAGAATCCCTCGGTTGGCTGGATTCGTCTTTGAATTGTCTTTCGAGCTCTGCAAGAGGTTCTTCCAAGCATGATAGCGGAGTCCCATCTGCACCATCCTTACCGATGAAAGCATGAATGAAATCCACCCCCGGGCACCAGAAAAAGAGACTTTTACGCCCCACCCGCAGTAGCCGACGGAACTGACATAAAGCCGCCCAGAAAAGCTGCACACGGGCACTCACCAGTTTCTCAGGTGGGCAGTTACCTGAGTTCAGTGGCACATACACGGAGGCGATGCGCATGCACTGCACGTTATGATAGAGTGCCTCGATGAGAGGGGTGTAATGCCCGGTCGCATAAAAAGCGCGGAGATACCAATCGCCGATCATGTAATGCAGGCGTGGACGCAGTCGCCACAGTCCTTCACATTGAGAAGTCTCCAGATGATTGCTCTCACCAGACGTCGGATTGAGATAAGCACCTGGCCGTTTGAGCAATCGAAAAGACCCGGTCTGCTCTAACAAATATTGCAGTCCCAAACGCATATCTCGATACATCCAGGCGTAACCTCCCGGTTTCCGCAAAAAGACGTTCCTCTGTGCAAGCCACTTCAACCATCCTTGTTGATCGGGAGTGTAATCGAGAAACTTGCGGCGTTTGGCCTCGAAATTGAACTCAGCATCCTTATCAACAGTGGCTGAGCCCCCTTCTGGAAAGATAAAATCTTCCGAGTCACGCGCACCGAAAACCAGCCGATAACGCAAGTCATCGTTATCTCGACCTTCCTTATTGAACTTTTCGGGACAAGGGAAGACCGCCTCAGAGATCATCGCAGCGGGGTGACGAGACTGGCGGAACAAGGTCATCCCATACAGCCATAACATCCGTGTGGCGACGATGCTGACCTCGGTGCTGCTTTTGATGATGAATTGATCTGCCACCGCTCTGAGGATGCTTTCATAGGACCACTGCGTGGGCACATGCAATTCCCGGAATAATGCCGCTTCCAGCTTCGGAAAGGGTTTATATTTCTCCTCACCAGGCTTACCAGGCATGCCGCCGGGCAGATCCGTCTTGGGTGGGCTCGCGGTCGTGGCGTCGCTACCTTGAGTCAGCTCGTAGTATTGCTCGAACCAGGCTTGATAGGGGTCTGCCTCCGTCACGGTTTCCTCAGCCGGTGTGGCCTTCTTCGAGAGAGCCTTCTTAGAGGCGGTTTTCACCGGGTCCACCTTGAGCCGACCTCGTATTTCACGCGTCAGCAGCCTAACAATCTCTTCTTTCTCCTCGTTCCGCTTGTCTCGAAGTTCACCATTGCGTAGCAAGATCACCTTGATCCCCACGTCTGTGAAGATCTTCACCACCTGAGTGAACAGCACCATATCCTGCTCGTCCCAGTAGCGGGTCTTCCAGCCCGTGCATCCACCGGCTCCATTGCGGCCATACAGAAACAGCACCCACTTATTCGTGGCGATGCCGAATTTATCGATGAGCAGCTTCAACCGCAAAGAGAGTGCCTTGATGTCTTCATCAGATAGCGTCTTCTTATTCTTCGTTTCAAGTGGGGGTGTAAAGTTCACCCACTCTAACTGGAAAAAACCGCGCCGGATGGACATGCTGGACAGGATGTGGAAAAAGAGATCGAGAGGATCTCGATAGTCTTCCATCTCCAGCCACAGGGCATCATACCGCGCGGAGACGAAGAGGTGAAACACCTCCGCCATCGGCCTAGCGGTGCTCGTTTCCATCTCCACACAGATCGGCTCCGCCACGGGCAGGCTCTTGACCTTGTCATAGATCTTCTCCAGCACATGGGTGTCCTCCTGAGTCGGGCGGGAGAACCGAGCCGGCGGCTCGTGATGGCTGAACTGGATGCTGTAGCCGCCCCCTGGGAGGGCGAGGTTGAGCTTCTGATACAGCTCCCATAACAAAAGGTCCGCTCGATCCGACTCCACGAGGTGAAACCGGGAGCAGGCGCGTGAGTCATCCGGGCTGATGTAGTCGCCAAACAGCACCTCGATGCGGCGGATGTCACGGCTGGAATGACAGACCCAATAGACACGGAAGTCAGGGTCCATATCCAGCACGTACTTGATCATCTGCACGCAGCGGGCATCGCTGCCGGAGTAGCCCATGACCAAGAGATCGCTTTTGATAAAATCCGCCGGCTGATCCATCTGGGGAGACATGGGGCCACGCAGATATTGAAAGAAGCGCTCCTTATCCAGGGCCGTGGGCGGCTCATTGATGGAGGAATCCGCACGAGTCTCTAAGATATCCCCATGCATCTTGATCAAGCAGTCCTGGGCTCTCACCGTGGAGTAGGAGGGCAGCCCGCCATGGATGCTGACAGGCACGACATAGAGCGGCTCACCCTGTGCACGGTAGCTCTCCTCGATCAGCTCGTCGAAGTTCGTCGTCAAGACCACGTGCGAGCGCAAGGAGCGGCTCAGCCGCGCGATCATGTTATGGATCAAGTTAGGCCGTTTTCCACGGGTGATGTGACGGTTGAAATCGTCAATGACGGAGGTGTCCGGCTCGGTCAGGAAAATTTTCCCCGACAGCTCCCCCACACTCACTCGGGTGAGAAACTCCAGCGTCTCCGTCCAGTGAGACAGGGAGCGCAGCGCCATGTCCTCGATGTAGGTGTGGGATGAAGGCGAGAGGTTAGGATCTGACGGCTCATTGGCCACCTTCCGGTGCCGCCGGGTCTGATCCAGCTCATCTTCACTCTGATAGAGCGCATCATGCCGCAAGATGCCGGGCACCAGCGGCCGCCGCATATGAATATCCCGCTCCGAGCCATGCTCACTGGGCGAGCGATCCATCCGCGCCAGGACTTTCTCGATCTTGTGATCCCGGGAAGGATTGGCGGGGATGGTTTCAAACTGATAACGTTTCTTCTGCTTGGCGAAGGCCTCGAAGAAGTAATCATACGTCGCCTGCGTCTCCTTGCTGGTCGGCTGGGGAGGCCAGCCCCATTTCCGCAGATCCCAGTGGCCACGGCCCTCGGATTGCTTCACGACTCGATAGACCGTGTAAGCCAGGTAATCGGAAAACTCCTGGCTCATGATGATGCCGGACTGAGCCGAGATGCCACTGCCTAAGAAGGGCGTATGACCCGTCCCCTGCTCCCAGCGGGACTTGATCGTATCGATGAAGCTAGAGAGAGTCGTATGCCGCATAATGGATGGGGATAAGTTAAAATCCCAAACGAGCCTCAAGCCAAGAATTTTATCTCAATTATTTTCTTAGACGTCTATTCTGACACGATCATCGGGCGTGAAAATCCTCCTACTTCACACTCACAGAACCTACATTTGGACGCGTGAATCCATTTAGCTTGAAGGGCTTACGCGTGACTCGTGACTCAGCCTTGAACTCGTCATGCAGGGATTGACCTGGCTGATTGGACCCGGGGCTCATTCACCGCTTTCACGCTCGGCGTCTCCAAAGCCGTGCTGCTCCAGTTGAGAAAAGTCTTGGGGTAGCAGCATGTCGGCAATGACCGCAAGGATATCCCCCACGCGATTGGCGAAGTCCTGCATGAGCTTGTAGCGCTTGAAGTCCAGCTCGCCGAGCAGGTCCGCCCCTTCGACACGCACCAGATCATCCAGTTCCTTGAACTGATCTCGCCAATACTTCGCGCAGCGGGCACGCTCGATCGGGCTCATCATGGCGGCGTCCGGCAGGCGATACACACGCACGCATCGGCGGAAGGCCTCATCATCCGCTCGGCAGTTGATCCAGATCTGCCACAGTTCATACATGCAGAAGGGAGATTGCAGATACTTGGCACTGAGGATCACAAAGACCCGATCCTGCTGCGTGAGCGTGCGCATGAATTTGCTGATGCTTTCCCCCAGCCCCATGCCCGTGACATCGCGCAGGATTTTCACCCCGTGCTCCGCTACCGCCTGATCACACAGTTGGTTAACGATCTCTTGGCTGGCATCGTTCCAGGCATAGGACACCCCGTAGGTCGTCTGCGTGCGGGGTGGGGAGGTGAAGTCCGGTTTCATCTCCACTGGCGGCGTGTCAATTTCGGCTTCCTCATCCACCACCTCTGAGCCGCCTTTCAGGGTGAGCCGCTTGTCCTTCGCCAACAGATTCAGCGGGTGTTCCGTGGTGAGGATGCCGTCGGTTTGGCAGCCTGCGCGCTTGACTTCATCCCAGAACCACGGCGTCAGCATCTCCAGCAGTTGCAGGGAGTTCCCACCATAGGCCCGCAGGTGGATGATCCCGCTGCACGGGCTAGCGTCGCTTCGATTCACAGGCCGTTGTTCGATCCGGGCATGGCTGCGCGTTTTCTTCTCATAGAGGCACACTCCATCTTTCCAATACACCGCCGTCATGCCTGCTTCGGAGCCGATGCGGGAGAGCAGCCCACGCATCAGCCCGGCGTGGAGGAAGCCCACCTCCATCTGCACCTCGTCACAGACGGCGGTGCTATCCCACTGCGCCGCCACCTCATCCTCCACCTCAGCATACTCAGGCAGCAGA
Source organism: Prosthecobacter debontii (assembly GCF_900167535.1). Taxonomy (NCBI): domain Bacteria; kingdom Pseudomonadati; phylum Verrucomicrobiota; class Verrucomicrobiia; order Verrucomicrobiales; family Verrucomicrobiaceae; genus Prosthecobacter; species Prosthecobacter debontii. Next base: position 117,011 of record NZ_FUYE01000006.1, on the reverse strand, counting down.
TCCGGGGCGATGTATTCGGTCTCGATCCCGCGCTGTTGATCTCCCCGCCGATGCACGAAGCAGATGCCGCAGCTCTTCATCATGGTGAGGAAAAGCTTCTGCTCCTCCTCACTGTGTTGCTGCCAGACAAGGCTCTCCAGCAGGCTGCGGGTGAAGCGCCCCCGGATCTGCTTCAGGGTCTTGTAGCACTTCTCCCGGTTAAAGACCGCATACACCGCCTCCAGCGCCCAGGCCTGATCCAGGATGATCTGATCGTCAAAAAGACCCTTCTGGTAAAACACGATTCCCGTCTGGTGCAGGTAGTCTAACAAATGATCGGGACTGCTGACGCCCTGACAGGTGTCACAGATTTGCTGAAAATGCATTCGCGCGATCGTGCGGTTCTTTTTCAGCGCCACCTCGGGGATCTCCGCATCGGCCTTTTGCAGAGCCTCGATGTGCTGTTTCACCGCCAGCCTGCCCTTACCGATCACCGCATGCCCTTGGGTCTGGCGCAGGTGCTCGATCGCATCTTGAAGCGCCTCTTCCAGAGCCGCATGCCCCCGTCGATTGTAGGCGCTGTAGTGCAGCATTTTTTTCAGATCGAAGGGTTGTAAAAGCGTGTCCTCCACAGGCGGGCGCAGCCTTTCATCGGCTGGGGCATCACACTGATTTTGGATTACCAGCACGGGGCTCTGCACGCCCGCCAGATGACGGATGTAGGCCAACCAGTAGGGCAGCGGCTGATTGCGAAAGGTCATGCCCTTATGCACATGCGTCTCGCTATTCTCCGAGTCCGGTGTCCACACCAGGAGAAACAGCGCCCGGCTGCGCATGAAGAGCGCATGCGTGCCATGGTAGATGTCCTGCCCGCCGAAGTCCCAGAGTCGCAACAAGTGAGGTGGGCACTCGCTTCGCGACTTCGCCGCTTGCGCCTCTTGAGAGGAGCGCGGGCACTCCTGCCCGCTGGTTTCTGAAGGCGGATGGGCCAGTCCGTCTGCGACGGAAGCAGGAAGACAAGGCGGGCAAGAGTGCCCGCCCCACTTCAGCGGTGTCGTCGTCACCGTGATGCCATGGGTGCTATCCGACTCGGCCTCGAAAGGCAAACCCCGCAGCCGATTGCAGATCTGGGTCTTGCCGATCCGGCCATTGCCCAGCACCATCACCTTCACATCCGGCAGCAGAGCTTCACCTGCCTCCAGGTCCTGGAAGTGAGCCCGGAGAGATTCGAGACAGGAGGTGTAACTATTGGGAGATAATACCTCTCTTGGGACACTTTGAATGCATGTAACGTAAAGTATTAGATGCTGGATGACGGGACTCCAAATGATTTCACTTGGGATAGAATGGATAGGAACAAAAGAGGCAACGATAGATTTCAAGCCAAGCAACATCGTCAACGGCTTCAGATCACTGACGTTCGTTCTTGAAATGTTAATACTTTCCAAACATTCTAACCCAACTAAAGGCAGCAGGTCATCTACACCCGTTTTTTCGCAATTCAACAACCTTAGAGATTTAAGCGAACTCAAAGCATCTAGATTGCTGATCTGCGTGTTAGAACAATTGAGACTATGTAAATAACTCAACCCGCAAAGTGGCTCCAATTTACTAACTTTCGTATTCGAACAATTCAGATTCTGCAAAGAATGCAACGCGCTCATCACGCTTAAGTCGCATATTTTCGTGTATGAGCAATCGAGGTGACTCAAGGAATCTAAACCGACCAAGGCAGCTAAGTCGCTAATTTTCGTGTATGAACAATCAAGCCTCTCAAGATATTCCAATCCATTCAATGCATCTAGATTGGTGACATTAATAGAATAACATTCCAATTCTAGCAAATTAATCAAATCAGAGATGGGCTCCAATGAGTTTATAGGATTTTTCGAGCAAACTAGCTTAACAAGACGGGATAAATTTCGTATCGGCCCCAAGTCCGTAATACCACTTCCCCCACAATTAATGTGCCGTAAATTAAGGAGACACTCAAGTGGCTCAAGTCCGGTAGTGATACTTGTTTCGTAAAAATCAATACTTTCAAGATTATTATTCTGAGCAATTGGTCTTATATCCAGAAGATCTATGCTCGAAATGTTCAGTTCCTTTAAGTTCACCAACTTAGAGATTGGCTCCAAACTTGTTAAATTAGTGGCACAGCAATCCAAAGCTTCCAATGATTGGAGCTGTTCCAGAGGCGTTGCATCAGCCCAGGGATTGCTTCCGCATCTTAGTTTTTTTAATAATTTAAGCTTAGACAGAGGTTCCAGTGATCGCACATTACAGCCACAAAAATCCAATTCTTCCAATTTTGTCAAAACTTGAAGGTGGGAAATATCTTGCCACGCATAGCCACGTAAATAGTCCCTGCAATAAAAGAGGCGTTTTAGGTTTGGAATATGTAGCCAGTTAATACCCTTGTCTGGCAACTGATTTTCCTCCAGTTCATCACCCAAGTATATCCACTGTCCATTATTATCAGGCCATCCACTTCCTAAATTCAGCCCCGTCAAATGCCCCAGTTCCCAGAGTTCTTCGGGCCATTCTTTCAGGCCGAGCATGCCGAGGTCGAGGAAGCCTGTGCGTTTCTCTTTTTCCTCGGCGATGCGTTGACGAGCGATGCTGAGTCCTTCGGGATGGGAGGCCATGTGCCACTCTTAGCGGATCTTCGGAGGCCTCGCAAGGGTGTGGGAAGCCTGACGGATCTGCATAGATGCGTGACGCACCTGAGAGACCCTATAAGCCCACGACTCTGAACCATCGGGCCTGGAAGGCAGGGCCAGCCCGGCCTGCCTCATTTTTCACCCCAAAGGAAGCTAACCGACACGTGTGTCGGCTTACCCCTTCACCCTGTCGGCCTCAGTTTTCACTGGGACGAACAGTCCCACCCGCCTAGGCGGCGATGGCTTCGGCGACGCCTTTGAAGAGGTAGTAGCCCCAGCCTTGTTCGGCAGCGTTCCAATCGGGATCGTAGTGGGTGTTTTTGGCGATGAAGCGCTCGGGGTGGGGCATGAGGCCGAAGACGCGGCCGGTGTCGTCCTGCAGACCGGCGATCTGGGCGGTGGAGCCGTTGACGTCCTTGCCATAGAGCAGGGCGGCGTGGCCGTCCTTGAGGTATTTTTCAGCATCGCCGGGCTCGCCGACGAAGCGGCCTTCGGCGTGGGCCACGGGCAGTTCGAAGTTCTCGGGCAGGGCCTTGAGGAAGGGGCTGGTATTGCCGTTCTTTTTCAGCGGGGCCCAGCGGCAGATGAAGCGGCCGCTGGTGTTGTGGATCAGGCTGCCGCGAGGCAGGAGATCGAGCTGGGTAAGGATCTGGAAACCGTTGCAGATGCCGAGCACGTAACCGCCATTGGCCACGAACTGCTTCAGGCGCTCGCCGAGCTTGTGCTTGGTGATGAGCTGAGCGATGCGGCCGCTCATGACGTAGTCACCATAGCTGAAGCCGCCGGAGAAAACCACGAGCTGCGCTTTGTCCAAAGAGGTGGGCTCCAGATGGGCCACGGGCATGACTTCAGCGGTGAAACCAGCGGCCTCCAGAGCGCGGGAGGTTTCAAGATCGCAGTTGGTGCCGGGGAATTTGATGAGGAGAGCGTGGGGCATGGAGGGTCGGTCTTCTCTTTCTATGCCATTTCAGCGGCAGAGTGCAAGGGGGGCCTTCCGGCAGTTTCGCGGAGAGGGCGAAGGGATCGCTGGGTCAATGGATAAGTGGATGGATGCGCAAGCGCCAGAGGCAGGGGCCCGACTTCAGAGTCGCTGGTGAAGCCTACCCTCCTGGCAAGCGCCTCCGCTGCCCCCACGATGCCGCCTTGGCATCCATTCATCCACCTATCCAGCCAGCCATCTTCTCCCGCCTAGTCCAGGCGGGAGAGGCTGCCGATGCGGAACATGCCGTTCATGAGCTGGAGGTTATCCCGCTCCACCTTGATGGCGTCCAGGTAGATGATGAAGGGATACTGCTCGAGCTTGACGGTGTGGAGGCCGTTCTGAGGTTTTTTGAAGGCCTCGGCCACGTCGCCGAGTTGCTTGATGGTCACGCCATTGATCTCCTCCACGATCTGGCCGCTGAGGCGCTCGTAACCCTGGGTGCTGACGGTGGGCAGCACGGCGCTGAGGAAGACGATGTGTTTGACACCTTTTTTCTCATAGGCTTCCGGGCTACCAGCGATGCGGTTGAGGCGCAGGATGGGGCCGCCCTGCTGCTCGCTGCCAAAGGTGTTCAGGTAGGGTCGGGTGAGCTCCTGGAAGAGCAGACCGCCGCTGAGCAGGTATTTCGGACCCTGATCGAAGAGGTAGGGCCGCACGAGGTAGTCGTCCGGTTGCTTGCGGGCGAGCTTGCCCTTCAGGGTGATCTCCTTGCCATCCCGCAGCACTTTCATCTCCACTTCATCACCGACGAAGGCCTTGCCGCGCACGACGTGGCTGACGCTGAGAGGGCCGAATTGGGGGTCGATGTAGTCGCCACGGGAGTCGATGGAGTAGCCGTTGATGGCCATCATGATATCGCCTTTTTTCACCCCGGCTTTGTCGGCGGAGGCCCCAGGGGTGACGCCGCTGATGTAAACGCCGGGCTGCTCCGGCTTCATGCCCAGATACTCACGGAACTGGTCATCCAGGGTGATCTGGAACTCGATGCCCATGGAGGGGAAACCATCGTATTGACCATCCGCCACGTCTTTGAGGAAGTGCTCGATGATCGGTGCGGGCAGGAGGGTGGCGATCTGGTTTTTCGAGTCGTAACGCAGCAGCAGGGCGGCCAGCTTGCCGCCCTTAGCCACCGGCAGGGTGAAGCTGTTGGCCTCACTGCGGATGATGCCCTGGGCTTCATAGACGATGAAGCTGGCGTTATCGACGACGTACCCCTGGTTCATCACCTTGCTCACGCGCATGGGGGTGACGATGAGATCTCCCACGCGGCCGGTCTGCCAAACCACCAGGGTGTCACCGATGCGGGCGGAGGTGTCCACCTCCATGGGGGTGAGGCCGGCGAAGAAGCTGGCGTTGCGCGCGGGGATGGAATTGGCGGCCAGCAGGGCGAGGTTGGCCTCATAATCCACGGCCAGGACACGGGCGGCGATCTTCTGACCGCTCTCGGGCAGTTCCAGCTCGATGTAGGTGGCGTCCGCCACCATCTGGGCGGTGACGAGCACGCGGTTCCCCTCCAGCACCACGCCGAGACCGCGGCGGCCTCCGGCGCTGTCTTTCTGCCAGGGGATGCGCTGATTGTAGCCCTGGTAGGTGACGTTGACCTTCAGCAGGGAATTGGCCTGGAGGATGGGGGACTGCGGAGTGGTGCGCTCCAGCGGGCGCATGGGGCCGGGTTTGGCGATGGTGCCGATGGGATTGTGGCCCGGGCTGGGCTCCTGCGGTTTTCCAGGGGGTGGGGGGGTGGCAGGCGGGGCCAGGCGGGGTGGGGCAGCGGGCGTTTCAGCCGCCGAGGCGGCCGTCTGGGCTGGGGCCGTGGCGATGCCGGTGAGAAACAGGAGCGCGAGGGTGAGGAAAGGCTTCATGAATCGAAGAGACGATGTGAGGGAAAAAGGGGTGGCAGGGGGCTCCGGAGCGGGGGCTTATTCAGCGCCGAGGTAGGCGTCCTCCGGGATGTTGTAGGTCTGCATGATCCGCGGGTGAGCGGTCTCAGCGAGGTCGCGCTTCAGCACCAGCGGGCGGTCCTTTTCCATGAGCTTGATGACCACGAAGTCCGGCTTATCGCCTTTTTTCGCGAGGGCCTCTTTCACATCTTTGAGGCTGCGGATTTTCACGCCGTTGATCTCATCCACCACGCTCTGCGCGTAGGGGGTGATGTAGGTGTTCACTTCATCGGTGAGGATGTTCGTCAGCAGCACGGGCTCGGGCCGTTCCACGTAGAGTTTTTCGGTAAGAAAATTGTCAAACATGTAGTTCGCCGCACTGTCACCGATCTGGTAGGTATCCATCAGGTTCTTATCCATGGGCTGGAAGACCAGACCGGCATAGACGATGTAGCGCGGGCGCTGATTGTATTGCTCACCCAGGCGCACATAGGGGTCGAAGCGCTTCAGCGTCAGCTCCTTCTCCAGCTTCTTGCCATCCCGCAGGTAGGCCAGCTTCAACTTATCTCCGGCAAATTTGCGCTCCACCACTTCATTCATGTCCATCAGCTCCCCTTGGAAGCGGATGAGGCCGTTGTTCATCACCGGATTATCATCCATGGAGAGCAGCACATCCCCACGCTTCAGCAGGCCACCGGCACTGCCCGCAGGCTCCACATCGGCGATCATGACGCCCACGCCATCCCCATTCAGGCCCAGGGCCTTTTTCTGGGCGCTGTTTTCGATGGCGAAATCACTCACCGCCAGATCCACATAGTGGTCGTAGTGGCCGTCTTCCACGTCCTTCAGGAAACGCTCCACCACCGGCACGGGGATGATGTAACCGACATTCTGCGCCACCCGGCCACTGAAGCCCTGGAAGGCCACACCGACGACTTTCCCCTCCTGGATCACCGGGCCGCCGGAGTTTCCTGGGTTGATGGCCGCATCCACCTGGATGGCGAGGTGTGAATCCACCCCGCTATGGCTGTAAGGGCGGAAGTCGATGCGCGAGACCACCCCGCGGGTGACGGAGATGCGATCTCCCCCGATGGGGTAACCCACGGCGATCACCTCCGTGTTCAGCTTCGGAATGCCGCCGAAGCTCAGCGGCTTCAGTTTCTCAAACGGGGTGCCATCCTCCGCCTCGATGATGGCGAGGTCACAGTCATGGGCGATGAAGACCACCCGTGCCGGATGCGGCTCCGGGTCATTGGTGGTGCGGATGACCAGCTTGATGGCATTGCTCACCACATGAGCATTGGTGAGGAAGCGGTTTTTCCCGATCAGAAAGCCGGTGCCGGAGCCGCCCGAGGGCTGGCCGGAGTTCCACGGCTCGCGGTAGTCCGGCATCAGCACCGAGGCATCGATGTTCACGATGCTCTCCCATTCATCGATCAGCGGGGCCGACTCCGGAGGGGGTGAGGCCGCCGGGACCGTCTCCGGCACCAGATCCTGGGCGATGGTGGGAAGGGTGTAGGCCAGCGCAGCGAGGACAGGGAGAAGGGGGCGCATTTTCATGAGAGAAATCGGGGAACGAATCACCATACGAGGGTTAGCTAAGCAAAGACAAGCCCTTCAGTCACCTTGCTCAAAAACAAACCTTTCCTGTCCCTGCGGTCAGGAGTTGCCCTGAGGCGAAAAATCCGGCACGGTCAGCGTTCATCTTTCCCCTCCATGGCCAATCCCACCCAGTCCGAAATCCTCGATCAACTCCGCCAAGACGCCTGGGTGGGGGATGCCGTGCTGGAGCTCTACGTGCGCAGCCACATCCTGCGCACCCAGGGCCGCGTGGATGCGGAGATGAAGACCCGCTTCACCTGCAATCAATTCCTCAACTGCGTGGGCAACCCCACCAAGGTGGAGGCGGAGATCGGCGTCATTTATCAGAAGGACGGCCTGGACGCCGCCTTCGCCTGGATCAGCCAGACGCTGGAGCCGCTCTTCCTGAAACAAGAAGCCAAACGCACCCGCACGGGGAAGGCGTAGGTCGGAGATTCGGTGAGAGCGCCACACGTTCCCGCGCTCCTTCAGAGCGCGACCCTGGCTTGAAACAGGGCCTTCACCTCCACCCCAGGCCTGACGGCCTGGGCTGAATCCGAGCGGCGCTTCAGGCCGCGATGGCATCCAACGATGCCTTCATCCCCTTTCCGTTCGGACTTCGTCCACCGCCTGCGGCGGACCCGTGATCGAATCCGATCTTAACGAATGAAGTAGCTGAGGTTCTCCAGCTCCACCGCCAGGTCCACGCTGTTCACCACCACATGCTCGGGCACGTCCAGCACGGAGGGGGAGAAATTCAGGATGGCCTGGATGCCAGCTTCGACCATCTGATTCGTCACGCTCTGGGCCGCCACGGCAGGCACGGCCAGAATGGCCATCTTCACCTGGTTTTCCTGGATGAACTCCATCATCGCCGTGATGGCCAGGATGGGGGTGGCAAGATCCGGCTGACGCTTCGGGTTGACATCAAAGGCGGCCACGACTTCGAAACCTTCCTTGCGGAACCCCCCGTAGCGCAGCAGGGCGGAACCGAGATTCCCCACCCCGACGAGGATGACGGGCTGCAAGCGATTATGCCCCAGCACCTCGGAAATGGTGCTGCTGAGCACATCCACGTTATAACCCAGGCCGCGTGTGCCGAACTGACCGAAGTAAGCCAAATCCTTGCGCAACTGAGTCGGCTTCACCCCGGCCGCCTTGGCCAAAGCTTCCGACGACACCGTATCAACATCGTTTTCGCGAAGCTTGCTTAGGCAACGCTGATAAATGGACAGGCGGTAAATAGATTTGCGAGGGATGTCTATTCTAGGCACTCGTGAAATTTCACGCAGCCGTGGTGTTTGTCAATCAGTCCCCATCGTGCGAAAAGCCCACCGCAGCTTGGCCGGAGAAGACCGCGGATTCTGCCGCTGCTCCTCGGATGAGGCGCGGATGACCTCCCGGGCGACCTGGCTGTAAACACCCGTGTGCAGGCCCTCCTGAAAGGCCTTTTTCACCCGTCGATCCTCGCCGGAGTGGAAGGTGAGGATGGCCACCCGCGCGCCCGGTTTCAATGCCCCGGGGAGCGTCCGCAACAGGCTGTCCAGCACGGTGAACTCCTCATTCACGGCGATGCGGATGGCCTGGAATACCCGCCTCACCGTAGCATCCGCATCGTCAGTGGAAAGCCCGCGCGGCAGGGCCTGACGCAGCGTCTCCGCCAGGGCCTTCGTGCGGGTGATGGGGGCCTCCCGCACGCGGTCATGCAGGTGCTGGGCCAGGAGCTGGGCGCGCGGTTCATCGGCATTTTCCTCCAGCAGCCGGGCCAGCTTCTCCACACTCAGGTCCGCCAGGAGATCGGCGGCGGGTTTCCCACGCTGGGGGTTCAGCCGCATGTCCAGCGGACCGTCGTGCTTGAAGGTGAAGCCGCGCTCCGGGTTATCGATCTGCATGGAGGACAGGCCGAGATCGGCAAAAATAACGTCCGCGCCCTCATTCCAGCCCTGGTCAGACAGCGCCTTGAGCAGACCGGCAAAGTTACACCGCATGGGGGTCCAGCTTTCCTCCCCCAGACCTGTGGCCCGCAGCCGGGCGGTGGTGCGCTCCAGCTCGAGGGGGTCGGCATCCAGAGACAGGACATGGCCACCGGGCTGCACGCTCTGCCAGAGCGCCCGGGTATGCCCGCCATAGCCCAGGGTGCAGTCCACCACACGCTCACCCGCCTGCGGTTTCAGGCACTCCAGCACCTCATTCACCATGATGGGCACATGCTGCCCTGCCGGGGTCTTCCCCGCCGCCAGCACCTTGGCCACGGCATCCGGGTATTTGTCGGGATTCAGCTCCTTATATTTATCCTCAAACCGACGCGGGTTTTTGCCACTGTAGCGCTTGCGCCGCTTGTGGGGCGTGGGACTGAGGGAGGCCTCCGGGGCCGCTTCATTACCGAGAGGGTCGGACGTCATGGATGGGTTGCAAATCGGTTTCTTCCCTGTCCATAACCCGTCTCACCGCGCATTGCGAAGCGTTTGATCAGCCGACACGGCCTGAAACGGTGCGGGAACGTGTCGCAGACTTCCCTCCCGATTCGAAGATTCCACTGACGCACGCTCTCGATCAGTGCACACCACCCCTTTCACCCTGCGTTTCCGGCCCGAGCCGCAGCCATCTCCGCCAGCATCTTCATGAACTTGCGGGAGGGTTTGGCGTAGTCGGGATAAGCCGGATCAGGCTCCTGGCCGGGGAGGTAGCGCCAGTGTTTATACATCCACAGCCAGCACTCCGGATGCTCGCGGATGGCTTTCTCAAAGGTATCCCACACATGCTGAGTCAGCGCCGTGACATCGTCTTCGGGCTTGGGTTGCAGGGCCTCGAAGATGGACACCTCGCAGCGGCCATCCGGCAGCGGGCGCGCCACGCCGGTCATGAGGGAAAGCTCCAGACGCTTGGCCAACTGCACGTGCAGCGTGGGTACACAGGTGAGCAGGCCAAAGCAGCGAATGGCCGTGGAGGCCTTGCCGGGCGGGATGTTCAGGTCGGTGAGCAAACCTGCGTGGCCCTTCCGCTTCAGCGCCTTCATCAGCTTCAGCATGGCGTTCTCCTGAGAGATGACGTTGTGCCCGGAGTGCTCACGCAGCTTTTTAAAAATGGCCGTCAGGCTCGGGTTCTTAAAATCCTGCGCCACCACCGTGAATGGCACGCCGCGGAAGCCCCAAACAAGACTGACGAACTCGAAATTCCCAAAGTGCGGCGTCACCCACACGCCGCCGGTTTCCCGTGCCTGAGCCTCCGCCTGGGGATCATGCAGGATGATGGAGACATGCTCCTGCCACGTCTCCGGCGTGAGGGCTGAGGACCAGAACAGATCCAGAAACGTGCGCGCAAAGACCTGATAGGAACGCCGCGCGATCCCCCTCCGCTCCGCCAGAGTGTATTGATTCCCAAAGGCCACGCGCAGGTTTTCCAGCGCCGTTTTCCGCCCCCGAGCATCCAAGCAATAGGCCACCGACCCGATGCCCCGAGCCAGAGCCAGGATGACAGAACGAGGCAGCCGTGGCAGCAGCCAGGCAGCGGAGGCGACCAGAGCGGTCTCGCAGAAATATCGAAGCTTCTTCACCTTTGGCGATTGTGGGATGAGAAAAGGCAGTTACGGTGACACATGGCAGTGCCCAACCTCACCACCATTCTCAAGCGAATTCTGAAGCAGCCGACGGCTCCTTTCCACGAATACTATGTCCGTGCCGAAATTGAAGCGCTGCTGAAAGGCTGCCCTCATGTCAAAACCAAGCGTGACAAATACGGCAACCTGATCGCCACCTATAAGAATGGGAAGAGCAAGAGCCAACCCACCTGGGTGCTCGGAGCTCACATGGATCACCCCGCCTTCGTGCGTGTGCCCGGCAGCAAGGGCAAAGACGATTTCGAATTTCTGGGCGGCGTGCCCAAGCCTGAAGTGGAAGCCGGTGTGAAACGCGGCCTCCGTGGCAAACCCAAAGGTGACATCGCCACCTGGGTCTTCCCCGTGAACATCACCGAAGAAAAGATCGAAGCCACCGCCTGTGATGACCTCGTCGGCTGCGCCGTCATCGTCGCCACCTTCTGGGAGCTGGCCGCCCTGAATCTCAGCACCACCTTCCACGCCGTCTTCACCCGCGCGGAGGAAGTCGGTTTCCTCGGAGCCTGGCACATCGGTCAGAAATGGCCCTTCGGTGCCGATGACGTTTTCCTTTCCATCGAGACGAGCCGCCCTGTCAATGGTGCCGCCATGGGCCGTGGCCCCGTCGTCCGTGTCGGAGATCGCCTCTCCGTCTTCGATAGCGAAGGCGTGGCCATCCTGATGACCACCGCCAAGGAACAAGGCATCCGTGTGCAGCGCGCTCTGCTGGATGCCGGAGCCTGTGAAGCCACCGCCATGCAGGCCGCAGGCCATCGCAGCGTCGGCATCTCCGTCCCTCTGGGCAACTACCATAACCTGGACGACGCCACCAAAAAGATCGCTCCCGAGTTCGTCATGCAGAGTGATGTGCGTGACCTCATCAACCTGCTCAAAGCCCTCGTCGCCACCAAGCACGACGGCATCGGCGAACGCAGCATCCGCGAGCGTGTGGAGATGCGCACCGAGGAGTATGCCGCCCACCTCAAAGCAGCGGCCAAGCACTTTAAGTGATCATCCGTGATGCGGTCACTCCTGGCCGCAACCGAAGTCCCGTGATGCGGTCACTCCTGGCCGCAACCGAAGTCCCGTGGTGCGGCCGCTCCTGGCCGCAACCGAAGTCCCGTGATGCGGTCTCTCCTGGCCGCAACCGAAGTCCCGTGATGCGGTCACTCCTGGCCGCAACCGAAGTCCCGTGATGCGGTCACTCCTGGCCGCAACTGAAGTCCTGGCGACGATCTTGCGAGCAAAAGTCTTCGCCAAGGTCGTCTCCCCGTTTCTCAACCAGAGGGAGCCAAATCTCCCTTGAACTGCGGCCAGGAGTGGCCGCATCACTTGTTGTGACACACTCACTCCACGGACGAAAACCGTTTAAACAGCACTGCCGCTTGCGTCATGCGGGCAGACTACGCTAGAGAACGGATCGTCCATGAAATCGCTTTTCCTCACGAACGAATACCCGCCGCACATCTATGGGGGCGCCGGGGTGCATGTTGAATACCTGACCCGAGAACTGGCGAAGCTGATGGAGGTGGAGGTGCGCTGCTTTGGCGACCAAGAAGACAACGCCCCCAACCTCACGGTGCATGGAGCAGGCCTGAATACCGAAGGCTGGACCAGCCCGGCCAATCTGAAATCTGTCTTTGGCGCCCTGCAGCGCTGCCTGGATTTCAACACTCGCAACGTCGATGCCCAGGTGGTGCACCTGCACACGTGGTACTCCCACTTCGGCGGCATTTTAGCCAAGCTGAACTACGGCGTGCCCATGGTGCTGACCGTTCACTCCCTGGAGCCGCTCCGCCCTTGGAAGCGCGAGCAGCTCGGCGGAGGTTATGACTTCACCGTCTGGCTGGAAAAGACCGCGCTGGAGATGGCGGACGCCATCATCGCGGTTTCAGAAGAGACCAAGTTTGACTTGCTGCGCCTTTTCAAACTGGACCCGCATAAGATCCACGTCATTCACAACGGCATTGATCCGCAGGAATACCAGAAGGTGGAAGCGCCCGAGGTGCTGCGTAAACATGGGGTGAATCCAGATCTCCCGTATGTGCTCTTCGTCGGGCGCATCACACGGCAGAAGGGCATCATCCATCTGGTCCGTGCCATCGAGAAGATGAATCCGGGCTATCAGGTGGTGCTCTGCGCGGGTGCTCCGGATACGCCTGAGATCGCCGCCGAAATGCAGGCGGCCGTGACCGCCGCCCAGATGAAGCGCGAAGGCATCGTCTGGATCCAGGCCATGCTGCCGCTGGCGGAAAAGATCGCCATGTATTCCCATGCCGAGGTCTTCTGCTGCCCCTCCATCTATGAACCCTTTGGCATCATCAATCTGGAAGCCATGGCCTGCGAAACTGCCGTGGTGGCCAGCGCCGTGGGTGGCATCAAGGAGGTGGTCGTCCATGAAGAAACCGGCCTGCTCGTGCCGCTGGATCAGCAGCATGAGAGCCCCTTCGAAGCCCTCGATCCCCAGCGTTTCGCCGGTGACCTCGCCGAGAGCATCAATACCCTGATGGCCGACCCCGAAAAACGTCGTCGCATGGCGGTGGCAGGGCGGAAGCGTGCCGTGGATCGGTTTAGCTGGACCAGCATCGCCGAGCGCACCAAGGCCCTCTACGAGACGCTGATCAAAAAGGACTGATCTCCCCTTCCCTTCCTCTTTTTCCCCAACCTCCCTCTCCATGGAACTCATCAACAACGCTCCTGAAGTGCCGGCCGCCGTCGGCCCTTACTCCCAGGCCGTCCGCTCCAACGGCTTCCTCTTCTGCTCCGGCCAGATCCCGATCAACCCTGCCACGGGCAAGATCGACGCCACCGATGTGGAAGGTCAAACACAGCAAGTCCTGGCCAATATCAAGGCCCTCCTTGCCAGCCAAGGTCTGGACCTCACCCGCGTGGTGAAGGCCACCGTCTTCCTGCAAAGCATGGCCGATTTCCCCAAGGTGAATCCGCTTTATGATGCCGCTTTCAGTGGGCATAAACCCGCCCGATCCACCGTGGCCGTGGCCGGACTGCCGCTGGGGGCCCTGGTCGAGATCGAAGTGATCGTCGAGCTGCCGTAAGCAGCCACAGCCCAACCATCGATTCATCAAAAGAAATGACCGCGAAAGCGGTCATTTTTTGTTAGGCACCTGAACGACGTGGGCAGCCACCCGCTCGATCAAACCTCGCGACAACCTAACCAACTATTCATTGGAGGGAATGGAGACCTCGGGATTCTTCCGGCGGAAGCCCTGGATGTGACCGTCACCTTTGTAGAGGTAGATCTTCTTCACATCGTCGATCTTCATGAGCACCCACGGGGAGAGCAGATTGCGCCCGTTCTTGGTATAGACGATGCCATCGGCCAGGTGAACACAGGAGTGGAAGGCATCCCCAGTGGTATCGCTGAGGAAGAACAGCACGTCGCCATACTTATAAGGCGGTTCCACCGGCTCGAAGTTCTCCAACACGGCGCTGGTGGCCAAGCGGGAGTCCAGCAGGTATTCATGCGGATCGTAGTTGAAGAAATTGAGTGAGGTCCAGTGGCAGTCAGGCAGCATCCCATGCTTGGCCAGATCCAGACCTGGATAGGTATACATGAGCTTACGCACTAGGCTGGGCAGCAGGTGGGAGAGCGGCAGAGCCTCCACGCCATCGGTATCGATGATGGATTGCACGAGCGGCTCGATGTCCTTGCGGCGCAGGCCCATGCCCAGCGTCCAGTAGTTCACCAGCTCCTCGACATTGGTGTTGTGATCCACCTCCACCTTGATCATCAGCGAGCGGGTGCGGGTGAAGGACTTGAACAAAGTGCGGGCCTCGGAGTCCGACTGCGCATAGTTGAGCAAAGCGGAGATGTCACTGAAGGCGATGGTATCCCCACGCTTGTAGGAGAGCTGCTCGATCTTCGCGATGAGTTCCGGCCGCAGTTTGCTGGTGCGATACCATTCCTTCACCGTCTGGCCGACGATGAGCACCGGGTCCACGCAAAATTCGTTAGGGGGGTACTTAGACAGCTCTGTGTAAATGATGGCGCGTGACTCTGGCGTGATCGCTTCCAGGTCCGGCTGCGGTGGGAAGATGTGAGCGAAGCCGTTCTCCTTCACCATCTGGTTTTCATCCATCAGTACATTGATGAAGGCCTGAGAGAGACCAGCTTTCTGGAAAAGCGCCGGTAGCGTCGGCAGGCTTTCCTCGGAAAAGGTCCAGCGCGGGCGGGAATTGGGCAGCGGAAAGTTATCCACCAGAGACTTGGGCGCCTCCAGGTAGATGTAGGAGCAGCGCAGCTTCCCCCACGGGCCGGGGCTCGCGTAAAAAATATTCGGGTTCTGGCTGGTCGGAGTGGAACTATGCGGAGCGCCCGAAGAAGCGCCGAGGACGCCATTGTCCTTCGTCAGAAGTTGACGTAGATCACTCAGGTCCGTGATCTGCGCGGAGACCTGTGCAAAGCACAGCGCCATCAGGCTACCTGCCAAGCCCAAACGACTGAGAAAGCGTGAGGGCAACGACGAAGAAAAAACTTCACAATGTAAAGACATGATTGGCAGGACTTCTCAAACTGACGGATTTTTTAAAGGTTGCATCTTCTTTGAAAAAGAATCTCTCGAAGTGTTTAGTCAGACGGAGAATTTTCTTCACAACGTGCCAAAGATGCGATCCTCAGAGAAAAAGCTTGGGCTGAATGGAAAAAATTGATATTGCTCGCCTTTTCGTCCCTGCCCGAATCCCCGAATGTCACGCCCGAACCTACGCTCCGCCCGCCGCTCCGCCGTGCACACGGCTGTATTCAGTCTGGCCTTGGCTGGCAGCTTACCTCTGGCCCCTCTTGCTGTCCGGGCTGGAGAGGCTTCCTCAGGTTTGGCGGATAAAGAATTTCAGCGCCGGAATGCCGTCATCGCTGCGCAGCAGGCCCGCCTCACTGAGGCTGAGGTACTGGTGGAAAAAGGCGACACCGCCGCTGCCCTGGCCATCTACGAAACCGCTTTCACCACCCTGCCGGATACCCCTCAAGCTCAGGAACTGCGCATCATCGCGCTGGAGGGCTACCTGCGTCTAGGCCTGCGCCGTGCCACGGAGCTGGCAGAAGTGGGGGACTATGAAGGTGCCAAGGCCATCTTGGATAAACTGGACCAGCCTCAGGTGGCACCCGGAGATCGCCGCATCGCCTTGCTGCGCAAGCGCCTGGCGGATCCAGATCGCTTCCCCCCAGCGCTCACCCCTGAGCATGTGGCCAAGGTCAATCAGGTGAAGAAACTGCTCATCCTGGCGAATTCCCAGCGTGAAACCGGGCAGTATGATCAGGCCCTGCACACCTATGAAGATGTGATCCGCCTGGACGCCTACAACTCCGCCGCCCGTCGTGGGATGGAGCTGACGGAAAAGGAACGTGCGCACTACTTTGCCGCTGCCAAGGATCATACCCGCAGCAAGATGCTCAATGAGGTGGACGGTGCCTGGGAACAGAAACTGCCTCCCCAAAAAATGGATGTCTCCGGCCTCTTTGGCAGTGCCTCATCCACCGCCATCCAGGGTGGGCGTGAGGCCATCCAGGAAAAACTCCGCACCCTACGCATCTCCCAGATCGACTTCAGTGGGGCCGCCCTCAACGAGGTCATGGAATATCTGCGCGTGCGTTCACGGGATCTCGATCCAACGGGCAAGGGCGTGGACTTCGTCTTCAGTCAGTCTTCCGACGTCTCGACCCCGCTCATCTCCCTCAACCTGAGAGATGTACCCATTGAGGAAGTGCTGCGCTATGTCACCAAGATCGCTGGTTTGACCTACCGCGTGGAAGACTATGCCGTCCGGCTGCTCTCTGCCACCCAAGACTCTGAAACGCTCATCTCCAAATCCTACCGAGTGCCGCCGGACTTCATCTCCAGCGCCCCCGTGGGAGATGCCGCTGCCACTGCCAGTGCGGATCCCTTTGCCAACACCTCTACCGCTGCCCCATCAGGCCTAGTCACACGCCGTCTCGGTGCCCAAGAATTTCTACAGAGCTATGGCGTCACCTTCGGTGAAGGCACCAGTGCCAGCTACAGCGCGGCGACCAACACGCTGATCGTCCGCAATACCACGCGCAATATCGAGCTTGTCGATCAGTTGGTGGAACAGGCTCAAAGCCGCTCCCCCAAGCAAGTCGTCGTGGAAGTGCGCCTTCTCGAAGTGAGCGACAACAGGCTGAACGAGCTGGGCTTCGATTGGTTACTCGGAGCCAATCGGTCCCAGAATGTGGAATTTGCCGGAGGCAGCACAGGCAATGCTCAAGACAGCAACTACCTCGCGAGTGATTTCCCGAATCGGGACATCACAGCATTGGGCAACAACCCCATTGGCCAGAATCCGATCACGGCTGGCCTGCGTTCTTCCGGTGATTTGGGGTTGGCGGGCATTGATGGTGTCCTTTTCGGCGGCACCAGTTCTCAGGTCTCCTCGCGGACACCGGGCATTCTTTCGGTCACAGGGGTCATGACCGACCCCCAGTTCCAAGGTGTCTTGCGGGCCTTGGACCAAAAAAAGGGCGTCGATCTCACAGCCCAACCGAGCGTGGTCACACGCAGTGGCCAGAAAGCCACGGTCGAAATCGCACGTGAACTGATCTATCCGACGGAATTCGATCCTCCACAGATCCCCACCAGCGTTGGCAACAACAACTTGGTCGATGCGGTCACGGGCAATCCCGTGCCCTTGCCCCTGCCCCCCGCCGTGATCACCCCCAGCACTCCCACCGCCTTTGAGACACGTAAGACGGGGGTCATCCTGGAAGTGGAACCGGTGATCTCTGACGATGGTCGCACGGTGGATCTGGCCATCACGCCTGACTTCACGGAATTTCTGGGCTTTGTGAACTATGGCTCGCCCATCCGCTCCATTTACGAAGGTTTCTTCTTTGAGCTGACCCCTAACCTCATCTTCCAGCCCATCTTTGAGAGCAAAAAGGTGATCACGGCGGTGAAGGTCTGGGATGGCGCCACCATCGCGCTCGGCGGTCTGGTCACGGATCGCGAGATCATCATCCAGGATAAGGTGCCACTCGTGGGTGATCTGCCGGTCGTCGGTCGCTTGTTCAAGAGTGACGTGAAGCAGCGTGTCACCAAGAACATCGTCTTCTTCGTGACGGTGCGTGTGGTGGACCCCTCCGGTGCTCGCATCAATAACGCCAGCGTCAGCGCTCACTGATCGATCTCTTGGATCTGATCACAGCGTGAGAGTTTAGCCCGTGACCTGCGTTTAGAGCGCATGTCGCGCCGCCGTTGCTCCCACGCCCTCTCTCTGTTCGTTCTGTTGACCACCGTCTGGGGGGTGAGCCTCCCGTCTCCGGCGGCTTCGACACCGCCTAACATCTTATTCATCTTCACGGATGATCACTCCTACAAGACGCTGTCTTGTTACCCCGAGGCGCTGCCCGGCGTGAAGACCCCGGCCATGGATGAGGTGGCCGCCCATGGCGTCCGCTTCAGTCATGCCTACATGGGCGCCTGGTGCATGCCTTCACGCGCCACCATGCTCACCGGCAGGCACCCGCACGGCATCGAGTCCATGCGCATGAGTGGCAAGTATCCAGGCAGTACCTATGATCCCCAGCAGACGCCGTTTTTCCCCGCCGTCTTCCGCCAGCACGGGTATCACACCGCCCACATTGGCAAATGGCACACCGGCACAGACTCGGGTTATGGCCGTGACTGGGATTACCAAATCGTCTGGAACCGCCCCAAGTATCCCGAGAACGCCGGCAACTACTACACCGACCAGATCCTGGAGATCAATGGCGTGAAGGCCGACGCGCCGAACCCCGATTACTCCACCGACAACTACACCCGCTGGGCCGCCGACTACATCCGCGGGAAGCATCGTGAGGCGGGCAAACCCTGGTACCTCTGGCTCTGCTACGGCGGCGTCCATGGCCCCACCACCCCGGCGGATCGTCATAAGGGCCTGCATAAAAACGACCCCGTCACCATCCCAGCGGACATCCTGCCTCCGCGTGAGGGTAAGCCGGAGTATCTGAACCAAACCCAAGCCTGGAAGAAGGCGAAGGATGGCCGCATCGTCCCGCTCAAGAGTGGCGAAACCTTTGGCGACAATGCCAAGAAAGCCCGCCCCTATGAAGACCACATCCACCAGCTCAATGACTGCGCGCAGTCTCTGGATGAGGGCGTGGCCGAGGTGATGAAAGCCCTCAAGGAAAGCGGCCAGCTCGAGAACACCCTCGTGGTGCTCACCGCCGATCAGGGTTTCGCCACCGGCGAGCATGGCCTGCGCACCAAGCTGGCCCCTTACGACGCCGCCTACCGCAGCCCGCTCATCATCTCCATGCCCGGCACCCTGCCGGAGGGGAAAGCCTGCACCAAGCCCGTGAATGGCACCGACCTCGTGGCCACCTTCTGCGCCTTCTCCGGCATCCGCCTCCCCTGGGAGGTGCACGGGCGCGATCTCACCCCCCTGCTGAAAGACCCCGAAGGTGCTGCCTGGCCCTACCCCTGCTTCTTTGAAGCCACGGGCGACCACTTCGGCCACGACGTGACGAAGGTGGTGACGGAAGATCCCCAGAACGCCGCGCATCACCACGTGCCCTGGTATGCCGCCCTCAATGACGGCCACTACAAATACGTGCGCTACCTCACCCCTGGAGAAACCGAGGAGCTCTACGACCTCCAGGCCGACCCCGAAGAACTCACCAACCTGGCGGATGCCCCCGCGCACCGGGCCACCCTGGAAAAACTACGTGCCACCGCCGTGGCCGAACTCCAGCGCACCCGCGCCGGTTATGCCGATCACCTCCCTGCGACCAAGCAGATGAAGTGAGGCCCCGCGTCAGTGGATGAGGGACGGATGAGTGGATCCATGGATCAGTGGATGCGCAGGCGGCATCAAAGTGGTCCGCACACTCCATGTGCGGGTTACCGCGTCGAAGGCCGAGTGGGGCCATGAAGTCTTCAGCCCTGCCGTGAAGAGATCTCTTGCCCTCAAGCTGCCCTCAAAAGACTCTTTGCCGCATCGAATGAGAGAAGTGGATTTTCCAAGACTGCCGTGCTGGGCTTTCCGCACACGGAGTGTGCGGGCCACTTTAAGGCCACTTGTCCGGGACGCCTGCAAAGATCATTTCTATCAGGCCCAAAGGCTGCTAGGGATTTAGCTTGGCCATGGCGTTCACCTTCTTTCAGCCCACTCGCCGGGTCACGGTCACTCAGGGCGATTTACCGCATTGGGATCAGGAAGGGGCCACCTACTTTATCACTTGGCGGTTAGCTGACTCCATTCCTGCCTCGCTCTGGAAACAATGGATGGGTGAACGCCGAGCTTGGCTACTGCGTCACAGGATTGATCCCGCCCGGCCCGATTGGAAGGAGCAGATGGACGCCCTTCCTGAAACGGCACGACAGGACTTTCGACGTTTCACGAGGTCGTTGGAGCATGTCCTGGATTCCGGTCACGGAGCCTGCGTTTTAAAACAGCCCCCTCTGGCCGCGATCGTGGCGGAGACTCTGCACTTCCAGGCCGGCTCGCGTTATGTGCTGGGAGATTATGTGATCATGCCGAACCACGTGCATCTCATCGTCGGAGGCCTGGCTCGACAAACGATGCTGAACCAGGTGAGGACGTGGAAACGGTGGTCAGCCACCCAGATCAATCAAGCTTTGAAACAGCGCGGACGTCTTTGGCAAGATGAGAGCTTTGACCATGTGGTGAGGCATGAGGCCTCCTTTCAAAAACTGCGGCAATACATCGCAGATAACCCCAAAAAAGCGGGACTCAAGCCGGGCGAGTATCTGCATCATGCTTGGCAAGGCCCCCAGGAGTAAAGCAAGCTGGCCCATGATTTTTCCTTCAAAGTCGTCCGCACACTCCGAGTATGGGTTACCGCGTCGAAGGCCGAGTGGGGCCACAGGGTCTTCAACCCTGCCGTGAAGAGAGACCTCCCCCCAGCTTCACCCCAAAAGGCTCTTTGCCGGATCTGATGAGAGAAGTGGATTTTCCAGGACTGCCGCGCTGGGCTTTCCGCACACGGAGTGTGCGGGCCACTTTAAGCAAGGCCACCAGTCTAGCGCTTGCGCATCCAACCACCCCCAACTCCCAAAAGCAAAAGACCCCACTTGTGAGCAAACACAAGTGGGGTCAAAAAGGTGGATGAATCTGAGCCAAACCCGCAAGTCAGGTCGGGTCGGCATCAGGCTCGGCCTGCTCGCCGGGGATTAGCGGCGGAGGTAGTATTGCTGATAGACGCTGTCGTTCAGCTTCAGCTTGGCGCGGATGGCTTCCAGAGCGGTGCTGTCAGCTTCGATCTGGTAGTTCACGAAGTAACCGCTCTCCACGTGGCGAGGGTTGTAGGGGAACTTACGCTTACCCATGTGGTCGATCTGCTCCAGCTTCACGCCGGAAGCTTCCATGTCACGGCCGATGCCGCTGACGAGTTGTTCGACGGTTTCTTCTTTCCCCTTCATGTCGAGGACGATCATGGCTTCGTATTTGCGCTTCATCGGTGTTGTCTGATTGAGGTTTACGGTTGTTCTTCTTTACGGTTGAAAAGGTTCATCGCGGCTTCCACGCCGGTTTCACAGGCGGAGCGGACGGCATCTGTAGCACGCTTGATCATGATCGCCACCTCGGTGCGCTCTTCTTCGCGAAATTTTCCGAGCACATGACCGGCGAGGCGGTCACCGGCCGGGCGGCCGGAGGGGGTGGAGATACCTAACTTTAAGCGTGGAAAGGCGTCTGAACCGAGATTGCGAATGAGGGACTTCAGGCCATTGTGCCCGCCGGCGGAGCCTGCCAGTCTCATGCGCAGGCGACCGAGGGGGAGATCGACATCATCGTAGATGACGAGGAGCTCTTGCACCGTGGTTTTGTAAAACTGACTCACGGCTTGGACGCTGCGCCCGCTGTCATTCATGTAGGTCGTGGGCTTCAGCAGGACAGCACCGGGGATCTTGGCGATCCATCCATGCCAGCGCTTTTCCTCCGTAAAGGTTGCCCCGGAAAGTCGCGCCAGCTCATCCACCACCATAAAGCCGATGTTGTGACGGGTGTCGCGGTATTCGATTCCGGGGTTGCCGAGTCCGACGATGAGTCTGGGTTTTACCACACCGCCTGAAGCGCTAGAGCTTGATACGTCACTAGACACCGCAGGCGGCAGGGGGAGTCAGACTCCGGACAGGGGTTACTTCTTGCCTTTCTTAGCGTCAGCGGCAGGAGCAGCAGGGGCTTCTTCCACCACCTTAGGCTCTTCGCACATGACGAGGACGACGTCGGCAGCCAGCTTGGCGGAGACACCTTCAGGAAGCTTCACTTCACCGACGTGGATGCCTTTGCCAGCCTGGAGCTCGGAGATGTCCACTTCGATGGCCTCAGGGAGATCCTTCGGAAGGCAGCGCACTTCCAGCGTGTGGTGGATGGACTCGATCAGGCCACCAGCCTTAGCTCCTGGGGACTCACCGACGAGGTGCAGAGGCACCTGAGCGTGGATTTCTTCATCCATGGCCACCGCGTGGAAGTCCACGTGCAGGATGCCACCGCGCAGATGGTCGTGCTGCACTTCCTGGACGAGAGCGAGCTGCTCGTTGGAGTCGATCTTCAGGCTGACGAGGATGTTGTCAGAAGCGCTGGTTTCCAAGATCTTGGTGAAGGTCTTGGCGTCCACTTGGACGTTGGTCGGGGCGACCTTGCGGCCATAGACCACCGCAGGGATGGAACCAGCCTTACGCAGGCGGCTGACGGCGCCAGTGCCTTCACTGGTGCGGGGCTGGGCGATGATGTCGAGGATTTTAGCCATGTCCGTAAGGTTCTTCTGAACAGTAAGTTAGTGGAGAAAAGGGCAGCGAGGATACACGGCTCTTTTCAGATGTCAAAGAGAGATGTGACGGACTCGTTGTCGTGAATGCGGCGGATGGCCTGGGCCAGCAGCGGGGCGATGTCCAGTGTGGTCACTTTTTCACCGCAGGCTTGGGGGGTGCTGTTGGTGGAGAAAAGCTCGCGGATGGGGGATTTCAGGATGCGGCTTTTTCCCTTATCCCCCAGCACCGCGTGGGAGACTCCGGCGTAAATGGCCTTGGCGCCATGCTTCAGCAGCAGGTCCGCGGCGGCGGTGAGGGTGCCGGCGGTTTCGGTGAGGTCATCCACCAGAAGGACGTTTTTATCTTTCACGTCGCCGATGACGTTCAGAGCTTCCACTTCCTCGGCACTGACGCGGTTTTTCGCCACGATGGCCATGGGGGCTTTCAGAGCCTTGGCATAGGCATGGGTCATTTTGATGCCGCCGACATCGGGAGAAACCACGACGAGATCTTCGATGCCACGCTCCTTGATGGCCTTCATCAGCACGGGGCCGGCATAGAGATGATCCACCGGGATGTCGAAGAAGCCCTGGATCTGACCGGCGTGGAGATCCACGGTGAGCACGCGGTTCACGCCGCTGGCCACCAGGAGGTTGGCCACCAGCTTGGCGGTGATGGGCACGCGTGGGCGGTCTTTGCGGTCCTGGCGGGCGTAGCCAAAGAAAGGCAGCACGGCGGTGATGCGGGCGGCACTGGCACGGCGGACGGCATCCACCATGATCAGCAGCTCCATCAGATTTTGGTTCGTGGGCGGACAGGTGGGCTGGACGATGAAGAGATCGCCCCCGCGGATGTTTTCGTGAATCTGGACGAAGGTTTCACCATCCGGGAAGGTGGTGAGGGTGGCTTCACAGAGCTTCGTGCCCAGATTTTCACAGATCGAGCGCGCGAGTTCCGGGTGGGCTGAGCCGCTCAGGATTTTCAAATTGTCCGTCATGCGGCGCGGAACTAGACGTGATGCGGCGGGAAATCAACTGCCGTTGACAAACACCTGTCACTTGACACGGCATTCTGCCCCCCTGCTCCGCCCTTTTTCGCTTCCCGGTCGCTGGAGTTTCTGCTTTTCTCACAGCATGCCGCTGACCCGCCGCCACCTGCTCCACACCGCCGCCACCTCCCTCGCTGCCACGGCGCTGCCCAGCTGGGCGGCAGAAACCAAGAGCCCACTGCGCTGCGGGCAGATCGGCACCGGCCACGCCCATGCCGCCGGGAAGATGGAGGCCATGCGTAAACTGACGAATCTTTGGGAAGTCGTGGGCCTGGCGGCGGAGGCGAATGATGCGGGTGAAACCGCCGCCGATGCCCAAAAGGCCCCCTATGCAGGCCTGAAGCTGATGCCGGAGGCCGATCTCCTGGCCAGCCCCGATCTCAAGGTCATCGCCGTCGAGACCCGCATTGAAAACTCCTGCGCCACCGCCCTGCGCTGCCTTCAGGCCGGGAAGCACATCCATCTGGATAAACCTGGCGCGCTGGAGCATGCGGAGTTCAAGACCATGCGCCAACTGGCCGAGCAGCGCGGCCTCACCGTGCAGATGGGCTACATGCTGCGCTACAATCCCGCCTTCGAGCTACTCTTCCAGGCGGTGCAAGAAGGCTGGCTGGGAGAGATCACCGAGATCGATGCCGCCATGGGAAAACTCGCGGACAAGAGCACCCGCGGCCAGATCGGCAAACTGGCAGGCGGCGGCATGTTTGAGCTGGCCTGCCACGTCATGGATGCCGTGGTCACACTGTTGGGTAGGCCACAGAGCGTGCAGTCCTTTTCCACCCCCACGCAAAAGGATGGCGTGCAGGACAATCAACTGGCCGTGCTGGCCTACCCACGCGCCACCGCCACCATCCGCTGCAACCACGCCGACCCCTTCGGCGGTCCCCGCCGTCGGTTCAATGTTACCGGCACCGAGGGCACCTTCGAGATCGTGCCGCTGGAGTCGGGGAAAGTGAATCTCTCCCTCACCCGCGCCCGAGGCAGCTACAAGAAAGGCACGCAGACGATCCAACTCACCGTGCCCAAGGGCCGTTACGATCGCGAGTTCATGGACCTGGCCCAAGTCGTCCGTGGCGAGAAAGCCCTCGCCTGGGATGCCACCCATGACATCACGGTGCATGAGACCGTGCTGAAGGCCGCCGGGGTGAGGAAGGAAGCGTGAGCTGCTTCACTGGCCTAACCACAGACATTTCTTGGAGAGGGCTACCGCAGTCGTTAACCCTGGAGCGTCTCTACACGCATCCAGCTCGGCTCACCGCGGACGCAGGCGAGGGCCTTGAGCGCGCTCAGAGCCTGGAGCATATCGCCGAGGCGGGCGTCGTGCAGCATGAGCACGAGGCTGGTGCTGCCGCTGGTATCCTCCAGATCTTCCGGCTGGATGACGGAGGAGATGCCGATGTGGCGCTCGGCCAGCACGGTGGAAACCTGAGCCAGCACCCCGGGCACATCGTCCACGGTCAGGCGCAGGTAATAGTGAGAGACGGTGTCCTCGATCGGCTTGCTCTTGCCATACAGCCCGTGCGGGACGAAGCCGCTGTGGCGCGCGCCATAGACGAGGACGGCGGCGGCTTCGCAAAGGTCGCTGATGACGCTGCTGCTGGTGGGGTCCTGACCGGCACCACGACCATAGAAGAGGGTTTCACCGACGATGTCACCACTGACGAGCACGGCATTGAAGCTGCCGCTGACGCTGGCCAGCACGTGAGACAGCGGCACCAGAGTCGGCTGGGTGCGCACCTCCACGAGGCCCTGCTCATCGGCACGGATCACGGAGAGCAGCTTGATGGTGTAACCCAGGCGCTTGGCAAACTTAAGGTCCACCGCTTGGATCTTATCCACGCCTTCCACATGCACATGGCTGGCGGGGATCCAGAAACCGTAGCTGAGGGAGGCCAGGATGATGGCCTTGTGGGCGGCATCCCAGCCGCTGACATCCAGGGTGGGGTCGGCCTCGGCATAGCCTTTTTCCTGGGCTTCAGCCAGGGCGGTCTGATAGTCGAGCCCAGCCTGGGACATCCGGGTGAGGATGTAGTTGCAGGTGCCGTTGATGATGCCGTGGATGGACAGGATGCGGTTCCCCACCAGGCCTTCCTGCAGCACCTGGATGATCGGGATGCCCCCGGCCACAGCGGCCTCGAAGTAGATCGGCACGCCGCAGGTCTCCGCCAGGGCAAAGAGCTCCTGCCCACGCTCGGCCAGCAGGGCTTTGTTCCCCGTGACGACGATTTTTTTCGCGCGCAGCGCGGCGCAGACGAGGTCGTAAGCTGTGGTCGTGCCGCCGATCAGTTCCACCACCACCTGGATGTTGGCCTCCTCCACGAGATCTTGCCAGCGGGTGGAGAGCATGGCTTCAGGCACCTCCACATCCCGGGGACGGTTGAGATCGCGCACCACCACCTTTTCCACGCGGATGTCAGCGCTGGTGCGCTGGCGGATGAGATCGCGGTTTTGCTCCAGGTTTTTAAAGACCCCAGCCCCGACGTTTCCCAATCCTGCAAGGCCAACGTGAATGGTGCGGGGAGGTGTAGGGACGGACATGGGCGTAAAAAGGGGAGAAAATGGAAAAACGGGCCGCTAGAAATGCACGGGGATGCCGTGAGGGCAAGGAAGAGTCGTGGGCGGGAAGCCATCCGCTGGAGTTTGGAGTCCTTGAAAAGAAGGTCGGCCGGATGTGTTGAGCGCGAACCGTTCACGTTTACTTTTTTATTCTGGTGCCCAACGATCCGGCTCAGGCGAGGTGGGATCGAGGCAACGCCCTGCATGAGATCGCTCGCTATCCTATGTCTCCTAGAGGAGGCATGATGGTTCGATGATGCCCAAGAACTAACGCACCCCCAAGCAGCCGGACAATCCGGCGTCACAGACTTTTGGGTTAGCAGGCCCTACCTCGCCGGACACCTCCGGCCTACGTTTCTCTACGCCAACGCCGTTCAGTGAAACAGCTCTTCCTGGCTGCTATCGCGTGAGCGGCGGCTGTCCAGAGACTTGATCTCGTCGATGAACTCACCCACGTCCTCGAACTGCCGGTAAACCGAGGCATAGCGGACGTAGGCCACGTGGTCGATGGCCTCCAGCCCGCGCATCACCTTGGCCCCGATGACGGTGGAGGGGATCTCGCGGTAGCCTTCTTCCTCCAACTCGTTGGCGATGTCGTCGGCCAGTTGCTCGATCTGTTCCATCTTCACCGGCCGTTTTTCACAGGCCTTGCGCAGACCGGAGAGCAGCTTCTCACGGTCAAAGTTCTGACGCGCGCCATTGCGCTTCACCACACGCAGTTCTTCCCGCTCCACGATTTCATAGGTGGTGAAGCGAAAACCGCACTTCATGCACTCCCGACGACGACGAATGGCGTGACCCTCCCGTGCCTCACGGGAGTCGATCACCTTATCTTGAGAGCTACTGCATTTGGGACAGCGCATGGGTGGAGTCTCTAAGATGCCATTGGGCGGGAAGTTGGCAAGGACCGGATTTTTCCGTTACTTCCCCTTCCGGCAGGATGAACAAATTTCGTCCCCTGCTTCAGTGACGCGGAAATTCAGGGTGGGATCATCCACCTCGGTTTTCCCACAGATTTTGCATTGATGGAAGTAAGCGGCGGCCTGGTGAGACTGCTCGAATTGGGCTCTCCGGCTGGCCACACGGGCCGACTGCACCTGCCCGCGGATGTAACGAGGCCCGAAGGTGACGGCGTAGTTCAGCAGGGCAAAAAAGACGGGAATCAGGAAAGCGGGACTGGAAATGACCGATAGACCCAGCATCACCGCCGTGAAGAGCGCGATCCATTTGATCTTCACCGGCAGGATGAAAAAAAGCAGGATTTCCTCATTCGGGTAGATCGTGGCAAAGGCAAACAAGGCCGTGAGGTAAAACCACATGGCATTGGCTTGATACCCAAAGATCAGGGCACCGATGGCCAGAGAAATCATACCGCCGAAGACATAGAGGTTCACTCGGAAGGAGCCCCAGGCCTCATCCAAGCCGCGCCCTAGCCACATCATGAACATGGCCCCGATGATGGCAAAAATGAGGCTGCTGCTGGGGATGAAGATGTAGGTGATGAGCCGCCACACTTGGCCCTGAAGCACAAGCTCCGGCTGCAGCATCAGGAAGTCCTCATACGGCTGCCGGGCATCCGGCGAGAGGAACATGAAAATGAGCAGGGTGAAAAGCTGGAGAATGGCGATTGCCTGGATGAGCCCAGGAATGGCAAAGCGGCCCAATCGGGATTCGAGTCGGTCAATCAGTGGCATGTGAAGATGAGCATACGTTTAGCACTGCCTCCCGGAATGCGAAGTCGGATTTATCGAGTTCGGAGGACACCCCCTCGATGGAAGACATCCCTTGCTCAGACTTCACCAGCCCCTCTCATAAACTCTTTGGCTTCTCAGGCACTCCCCAGGAGGAGAGTGGGGACTTTTTTCGTCAGGCGGGTATCAGAGGGCCTTGCGGTCCAAAGGACCGCCGGATTCAGCCCAGGCCGAAGCGAAGCAAGCCCTGGGTGGGTGGGAAGAGACCCACCTCTCAAAAGTCGCGGCCTGAAGGGTCGCGGGAGAGGGAATGGGAGGTGGAAACGTGCCGCCCGTTCCCGCGCTCCTTCAGAGCGCGACGTGGGTAAATCGACGGAGCTCGGGGTTTCCCAGGCCTTGCGGCCTGGGCTGAATCCAGCGGCCCTTCAGGCCGCGCTGAGGTCTGAGGCCCTCATGAAATGAGAGTATAGAAACAGGACTCTCACGCCCCCTCACCTCACTTTTCGCTTAGCGAAAGAGCTGAGGTGAGGAGAGAACTCGATCTTGCCCACGAATTTAACTCATGATTTCATCAGGTGGGTATTAGCTACTCCTCCTCCAGCCAGATCACCCGTAGACTGAGCCGCTGCGCCACTTCGCGCCCTTTTTCCGGTCCCAGCACCATCAGGGCCGTGGCGTAGCCATCCGCCAGGACCGCCCGAGGATGGATGACCGTGACGGACACCAGCCGATGCGTGATGGGCCGCCCCGTGCGTGGGTCGATGATGTGACTGTAGGTGTGCCCCTCCTTCTCATAACGGTGGCGGTAGCTGCCGCTGGTGGAGATGCAGGCATCGGTGAGAGGCAGCCTTTCCAGGGTGTTTCCAGGGATGCCGTCGGGCGATTGCAAACCCACCCGCCAGGGGCCTCCATCCGGCGCGTGACCACTGGCAAAGACCTCACCCCCGAGTTCGAGCAGAAAGTTTTGGAGGCCCTCCGCCCGCAGTCGGGCCACGAGTTCATCCAGGAGGAATCCCTCAGCCACAGCCGCCACATTCAGGCGCACCTCCGGTGCATCTTTTTTCAGGGCAGGAGGAGCCTCTCGCCAAGCGAGGTGACGCCAGCCCACGTGCTCCAGACCGGGTTTATCAGCTTGCTCCGGCTTCCCGCCAAATCCCCACGCCTCCACCTGGGGGCCGAGGGTCACATCCAACGCACCTTCGGTTTCTCGTGCCACCTCGTGAGCCACCTCGATGATCCGTACCAGTTCGAGCGGCACAGGCACCCAGTTCGTGCTCGTGCTCGCATTGAACTGCGAAAGAGGCGAGTCCGCTTTCCAGTGAGAAAACACCGCTTCTCGCTGGTCCAGATGGGTTTGAATCAACACTCGAAGGGCTTCATCGGCCCCCACCGCCTGCAGGCTCCAGGTCGTGCCCATGGTCTTGCCCTGAAGATTCGGAACCTCCTGCGGCCCGCATCCGACCAGTGCGAGGCTGAGACAGCCGATGCCTGCGAGACGGGCCAAGCAGGTGAAAAAGGCATTCATGCAGGTGAGATCGGGGGTAAAGATAGAGGTGAAGGAGCGCATCTTTGCAAGACAGCGTCCAGGATTCACGCATCTTTAGCGCATGTCAGACCTGCGGCCCAACAAGCTTACCGACGTCGAGTCTCTCGCGGGATTCTTTGACATCGCCCTGGCAGATGAGCTGCCGGAGGAAGTAAGTGCCCAGGAGACCGCGGGCATGATCATCGCCGGGCGATATTTGCTGAAATCCCTGCTGGGTGGCGGCGGTGCCGGGAATGTCTGGCTGGCGGAGCAGACCCAACCGGTGCGGCGGGAGGTGGCGGTGAAGATCATCCGCCCGGGCTTGGGCACCGGCGTGCTCTCAGGCCGCTTCATTCGTGAATATCAGGTGCTGGCGCGGCTGGAGCACCCGAACATCGCCGGCGTCTTCGATGCCGGGGAACTGCCGGATGGCCGCACCTACTTCGTCATGGAGATGGTGGCGGGGGATGCCATCACCACCTGGTGCCGCCAGCAGGAGACTCCGCTGCGAGCTCGCCTGGAGATCTTCGCCCAGGCCTGCTTCGCGGTGCAGCATGCGCATCAAAAGGGCATCCTGCATCGCGATCTGAAACCCTCCAATGTCATGGTGACCCTCTTGGATGGAAAGCCCGTGGTGAAGATCATCGACTTCGGCATCGCCAAGGCCCTAGCGGGGGATTTGCCCCCGACGCTGGACATGACCTTGAACGGGGTCGTCCTCGGCACCCCGCGCTACATGAGTCCCGAACAGGCCGGTTTGACCGGACAGGATGTGGATACCCGCACCGATGTCTATGCCCTGGGCGTGCTGCTTTATGAACTGCTCACCGGCACCACGCCGATCCAAGTGGCGGATGAAAAAAACGCCCCGCTGCCTGATCTGCTCCAGCAGGTGCGGCAGACCGAGATCGAGCTGCCCAGCCGCCGGGTCGCACGCCTCGACTCGACTCACCTTTTCCGGGCCAAAGAGCTGCGGGGCGAGCTCGACTGGATCGTGCTGAAAGCGCTGCAAAAAGACCGAGAGCAGCGCTACGCCCCTGCCCTGACGCTGGCGGAGGAGATCCACCGCTACCTCCGCGATGAGCCCGTGCTGGCCGGTCCACCGGGCACTGGCTACCAGGTGAAAAAATGGCTGACCCGACACCGCAGCACCGCCCTGAGTGCCGCCGCAGTGCTGGGTGCCCTGAGTGCCGGAGTGGCGACGACCTGGTGGGCACTGGAGCGGATGGAGCAGCAGCGGCTGGAGACGCAGCGCCTGCGCCTGGCTGAGCAAAACCAAGCGGAGCTGGCGGAGCAAGTCAGCGCCCAGCTCGGCGAACTCCTCGCCAGTGCCCGCAAGCACGTGGAGGCCGGAATGAACACCCAGGCTCTGCGCAGGCTGGCGGATGAGTGTGCGGCCAGCCTGTCCCGTTTTCGCAATCAACCGCGGACGGAACAGCGGCTGGTGGAGCAGCTCGCCCTGCTCTACACCGCCCTGCAGGAGCCAGGGCGGAGCTTACCCTGGTTTCAGCGGCAATGGGAGCTGACGGCCCAGTTGGAGGGCGAGAATTCCGAAGCTGCCCTGCTCTCCCTCTACAACATCGCGTGGCGAGCCACGGCCCAGAATCAGGCCGAGCGGGCCGTGCCCATGCTGAAGCAGGTCTTGGCAGGTTTTGAAAAACTGCCGGGAGGTCTGGAGGCGCGCCCCGTCCGCAGCCTGAGTGTCCGCCGAGAGTTAGCCCGCGCGCTCTCGCGGACCGGGCATCATGAAGAAGCCATTACGCTCATGGCATCCGTGGTCCGTCAAAAGAACTTTGTCCGCCCGGACGAGGCGGCCCTGTGGTTGCGTGATCAGGCTGAGATGCTCCGCCTCGGCGGTCGGCCCACCGAGTCGGCCACGGCTCTGCGGCAATCCCTGGCTCTGATCCCTGACGATGCCGCCCATTCCAGCCTCAGGGCCTACGTGCTGGCCAGTCTCGCCACGACCACCAGCCAACCCGCAGATCATGAATCAGCACTCGCTGCCTCATTGGCCAGATTGAAGCACCTGGAGACGGAAGTCGGCGCACGCGATCCCCGACTGCTCAATGCCCTGCTCAATCATGCGGTCCTGGCCTGCAAAGTCCCCGGCTGCCCCGGCGGGGAGGAAGCCGCACGGCGTGCGCTGAACATCGCTCAAAGTGCCGGGCATGAATCCCTCCTGGCCGATGCCTGGATCATGGTCAGCGAGACGCTGCGGGTGCAGAGGCGCATTCCAGAATCCGAAGACGCCATCCGCCAAGGACTGGCCGAGGCTGGGCCCGTGCAGACCGAGCCCTGGCGTGAGCTGGAGATGCATCGCCGTCTGGGCGACCTGCTGGCCGCCCGCCGAAACTTCGAGGAAGCCTGGGAAGAATACCAAATCGCCTTCAAAGACTGGCTTACCCACCCCGCAGCTGGTCGCCCGCCGGAGAAGGAGCGGCTGATCTTCACCAGCATCATCGCGTTTTGGGAGAAGCTGGCGAAGGTAGGATCTCCCATGGCCGACCCCACCCAACTTGAGGTTTGGCGAGCCCGCCTGCGCGAGTGGGAATGCCGCCGAGCCCCTGCGCACGTGATGAATTAAAGATCCATCGAGGGACAAAAAAGGCCGGGCGGTTCTGCGAAGAGAACCTACCCGGCCTGGAAGGAGGTCAGATCACGAGGTCTTAGACCACCACGCTGTGCACACGGCTGATGCCGTTGATGGCCTCCAGCTCAGCGATCACGGCGGTGCTCGGGGTGCTGTCCAGCGTGAGCAGGGTGAGGGCGGTGCCGCCTTCTTTGTTACGACTCAGGGACATGTCCGCGATGTTGATCTTGTGCTTGCCCAGGATGGTGCTGTAGGCGGCGATCATGCCGGGCTGGTCGATGTTTTCGATCAGCAGCAGGGTGCCTTCTGGACGAGTCTCGATGTGGCGGCCATTGACCTTCACGATGCGTGGCTCACCGGCGAAGAAGGTGCCGGCAATGCTGGCGGTCTCCGTGCCGTTGGTGGCGTGGACTTCGATGAGGTCGGTGAACTCGCTGGCGTCTGGCACGCGGCTTTCGCTGAAGCGTAGGCCCAGGCCTTCGGCCACACCGGTGGCGTTGATGTAGTTCACCTGCTCAGGGCCGACCGCACGCTCCAGGAAACCCTTGAGCACAGCTCGGGAAATGAGGGTGGTGTCTCCGGTGCCCACCTTGCCGCTGTAGCTGATGGTCACGCCGTTGGAGCGTGCCGGGGCGTATTGGGAAATCAGACGACCGAGGAGCTCGCCGAATTTCAGGAAGGGTCCCAGGTCGGCCAGGGTCTTCGGATCGACGTTCGGCATGTTCACCGCATTGACCACGGTGCCCTGAAGCAGGTGGGCCTTGATCACTTCCGCGATCTCGATGCCAACGTTTTCCTGGGCTTCTTCGGTGGAGGCACCGAGGTGGGGGGTGAAGACGGTGTTCGGGGCCTTCAGCAGCGGGTAGTCAGCCGGAGGCGGCTCGGTTTCGAAGACGTCCAGGGCTGCACCAGCGATGGTGCCATGGGTCAGAGCTTCCGCCAGGGCGGCGTCATCGATCAGACCGCCGCGAGCGCAGTTGATGATGCGGCAGCTTTTCTTCAGGGAAGCCAGGCGCTTGGCATTGATCATGTGCTTCGTCTCTGGGGTCAGAGGCATGTGCATCGTGATGTAGTCGGCCTGCACGATGGCGGAGTCGAGGTCTTCGCAAAGCTCCACGCCGAGGCTCTCGGCACGGTTTTTGGAAAGGTAAGGGTCATAGGCCACCACACGCATGCCAAAGGCCTTGGCGCGCTTGGCAAATTCGGCTCCGATGCGGCCCATGCCGAGCACCACGAGGGTCTTGCCATAGACTTCCGTGCCCTGGAAGCTCTTGCGGTCCCACTTGCCGTCCACAATCGTGGCGTGGGCCTGAGGGGTCTTGCGGGAAAGCGCCATCATGAGGGTGAAGGCCTGCTCAGCTGTGGAGATCGTATTACCGCCAGGGGTGTTCATGACAACGACGCCGCGCTTGCTGGCCACGGGGACGTCGATGTTATCCACGCCGACACCGGCACGACCGACCACTTTCAGGAGGGGGG
This sequence comes from Prosthecobacter debontii, assembly GCF_900167535.1. Classification (NCBI taxonomy): domain Bacteria; kingdom Pseudomonadati; phylum Verrucomicrobiota; class Verrucomicrobiia; order Verrucomicrobiales; family Verrucomicrobiaceae; genus Prosthecobacter; species Prosthecobacter debontii. The sequence continues at coordinate 83,698 of NZ_FUYE01000006.1, read as the reverse complement.
CGGCATCCAGCACCTTGGCGGTCACCTTGGCACCGCTGCGGACGATGATGGCGTGGGCATCGCGGGAGGCCTCCACCATGGCGTCTTCCGCCTTCAGGTTCATGTTCACCTCGACGGAGAAGGACGGCTCCGCCTTGAGGAGATCGATACCTTTACTCGAGATGGGGTCGTTGTTACCGGCGATGAGAATCTTGAACTGCTGGGCCATAAGGGGCGCGCAGCTTAGGCGGCTTTGTGAGAGTCGCAAGTGTCAGGTGATCCCTTGTGCAGGAGTGGGGATGAATGGGGGGAAGCGCCCTTGACGTGGCTGTATCTTTGAGAGGGTATACTGGAAGCAGCTGGAGGCCTTAGAGACTCTGGCTGGTGAGTAGGCAGTGGAGCGTAGCTGCAACGAGTGCCCCCAAAAAGGCGCCTCTCTGAGCTATCCTCACAGGACCGCTATTCATCAGCGGCAGAGGCGTTCGGTTCAAGGCTTCCGGGGCCGTGTTCGGTGGTGAGTTCGACCTCCACTTGGTAAAGCCCTGCCGGATCGGCTTCATGCAGCAAGACCATCAGGGCTTCTCGGCGGATCATTTCACCGTTAGCATACCGCAGGGTGTGGGTGCCGCGGCGGGGTTGGCCGAAAGGGCCCCAGGAGCGGCCACCGCCTTGTTGGGTGACCCCCTCATGACCGTTCAAGGACTTTAACAGCGTCTGGGCTTGGGCGGCATTCAGCGTGTCAGATCGCTCAAATTCAAAGATCTCGGGCAGGTGCGGTTTGAGGTCATGGGCCTGCAGAGCCGAGTCCTGCACGTCAAATTCCTGGCGTTCCAGAATCACTTTCCCTTCCTCATCGGTGTTGAGAGTGACCAGCATGATTCCGTTGGTGCGGGTCTTTTCCGAGACATAGCTCAGCAGCCCGCTTTCCCCTGGAGCCAACCGCCAGACGGCTTTGCGGGTGACGGGCTTGGGGAGACGAGGCGGGGGCTGAGGTGCAGACTCGGCGGCGGGCTTTGCCCCCGCTGAGGGCGGAGACGGGAGGGTGGCCTGGGCGGACTCTAGGGATGAGGCGGGGGATGGTCGGGGTGGCTGGACGATCAGCCACAGAGCCCAGAGGACGGCTAGCACGAGGAAAGTCACCCCGAGGCTGGATCGACTCTGCGGCGCGGGATCCTCCCTGGAGATGATCGATTTCAGGAAATGACGCATGGTCTCAGGACGAAGCCTAACCGAAAGAGCGTGCCCGTGCCAAGCGATGAGTTGGCGGATGATCAGCGCATCGAAGCTGCCGACGTTGCCGTTTCCTCCACAGACTCACTTCCCGCTCACATCGAAGCTGAAGAGCAGCTCCTGATCCCGCAGGTAGAGGCGGCCGCCGCTGACCACGGGGTGGGTCCAGATCATGCCTTTAGGATTCCGCTGCGTGGTCTGAGGCTGGAGGGTGAAGCGGCCATGCTCCTGCCAGCCTTCGGGGGTGGCGGTGATGAGCACCACGGTGCCAGTTTTCTCCTCCAACAGATAGAGCATGCCATCGGCAGCATGGATGGCACCTTTACCCAGAGTTCGTTTTTCCACCCACTTCACCTCGCCGGTTTTGAAGTCCATGCAGGTCCAACCATTCTTTTCAGCGAAGCCGTAGAGGTGACCATTCACCAGCACGACACCGCCGTGATGGTTGCCCATCTCCAGGGTCTGATACAGTTCCTCGATGCTGTTATCCGCGCCGATCTTGAAGGACTTGCAGCCGACTCCATACCCGGCGGTGACGAAGACTTGGCCCTCGCTGAAAATCGGGGTGGGGATGACGGCGGTTTTACCCGGGAACTCGTTTTTCCACAGCAGTTCCCCATTGGCCGCATTCACGCCGGCCACACTCTGCATGGTGAGCTGGATGAGCTGGCGGGTGCCATGGTGATCCACTGGCACGATGGAGGAATACTGGGCGGGGTCCGTCCAGGTTGCGGAGCGCCAGGCGGGTGTGCCGGTCAGCTTATCAAAGGCCGCCAGCGTGCCCTGCGGTCCACCGGGGGTGACGATGACAAGGTTGCCCTCCACCAGCGGGCTTTCGCAGAACCCCCAGCCAGGGAGCTGCCCGCCCAGGCTCTCCATGGTGACGCGCCAGACTTCTTTACCATCGCTTTTGGTTAGGCAAACGAGCGTGCCTTTGCCGCCCATGGCATAGACATGGTCTCCATCCACCGTGGGGGTGCTGCGGGGGCCGTTGCCCCAGTTATTCGTCAGCAGCGCCCCGGCCTCAGCCGACCACTTTTCCTTCCCCGTGGCCACATCCACGGCGATGACATACTCCACGGCATCCCGTGCGCCCAGGGTGTAGAGGCTATCGCCCACGATGGCATAGCCGGAGTAGCCCAAGCCCACATCCTGATTCAGCCACACCTGCTTCGGCCCATTCTCGGGCCACTCTTTGAGCAGGCCAGACTCGCGAGAGATGTCCTGGCGGTCCGCTCCCCGGAAGCTGGGCCAGTCTGCCGCGAAGGTGGAGGTGAGAGAGGTGGTGAAACCAAAAGGCAGCGCCAGGGACAGGACGAGGGAAGTGGGAAAAGCTCTCATGATGAAAACAAAGAGAAGGCGCCGAGAATGCCTGGGCTAGAACGCCTGGGGGGATAAGACGTTGCTATTCAGCCGGAAAACACCCCACAACGCCAGTAAAATCAAGCCACGGAAACACCCTTGGGGCGGATCGATTCTCATTCTTGAAGCTCTGTCTAGGGAGCCGAGGGACAGAGAAAGGCGCATCAACTCAAGCCAAAGTCAGGATTTTAGCGGATTCAGAAGGAAAACTGCCGGTTAAGAATATGGCCGTAAACTTGCTTGCTAAGTCAGTTCCCTTATCTAGTGAATGCCTAGAGTTCAGCTCAACCATCTCCCTGCTCATGCGCGCCCTGTTCCTGCGGTTTTTTCTCCTCATGCTGATCAGTTGCGGCAGCGTGGCACGGGCAGATTTTCCCCGGCAATTCACCCATCAGGGAAAGATCTCTGCCGGAGGGGTTTCCTTTACAGGCACCGGGAAATTTAAGTTCCTACTTTACCATGCGACCACGGCCAACGGCGGTGATGCCGTGCCGGTATGGAGCAATGCTCTCGGGGCCGCCGCCACGATGAGCGAACCGGACAATGCCCTCGCCGTGGAGGTGCCGGTGGAAAATGGCTTTTACCACTTGGGAATCGGTAACACCGCTCTGCCCCACATGGCCGCACTTCCCGAGGCGCTGACGGCTCCGGTGGGGAAACACTTGTTTCTGCGCATCTGGTTCAGCGATGGGGTCAGCGGTTTCGAGTGGCTGCAGCCGGATCTTGCGCTCGTTGCGGTGCCGTTTGCCATCGAGGCGGAGAAGCTGTCTGGCATTCAGACGGATAAGATCGTCATCGAGACCTCCCAGGGAGCCATCGTCTGGAATGGGGGCACCGCCTCTCAACCCGGCGGCACGGCCTGGGGCGAATGGTCCTCGGCGGATGGCGTCGGTGCCACGGCGTGGGCAGGGGCCGTTTCCTACGGCATCCGCTCAACCGCCTGGGCCTTCGGAGCCGCCAACGGTGAACGTGCGACCGCCTGGGGAGACACCTCCACCGCTTCAGGACAAGACAGCACGGCCTGGGGTGGTGGCCGGGCTTCCGTGCAGAGAGCCACAGCCTGGGGAGAGTGGTCCTCGGCGGATGGCGTCGGTGCCACGGCCTGGGCAGGCGCCGTTTCCTACGGCATCCGCTCCACCGCCTGGGCCTTCGGAGCCGCCAACGGTGAGCGTGCGACCGCCTGGGGGGATACCTCCACCGCTTCAGGACAGGACAGCACGGCCTGGGGTGGTGGACGAGCCTCGGTGCAGCGGGCCACGGCCTGGGGAGAGTGGTCCTCGGCCGATGGCGTCGGTGCCACGGCTTGGGCAGGAGCCGTTTCTTACGGTATCCGCTCCACCGCCTGGGCCTTCGGAGCCGCCAACGGTGAACGTGCGACCGCCTGGGGAGACACCTCCACCGCTTCAGGACAAGACAGCACGGCCTGGGGTGGTGGACGAGCCTCGGTGCAGCGGGCCACTGCCTGGGGAGAATGGTCCTCGGCGGATGGTGTCGGTGCCACGGCTTGGGCAGGAGCCCTTTCTTACGGTATCCGCTCCACCGCCTGGGCCTTGGCTTCTGCGGGAGGAGAGCGCGCCACCTCCTGGGGACAGATGTCCCAAGCGTCTGGAATGGATAGCACAGCCTGGGCTGGTGGTCATGCGATCGGGGAGCGCGCCACGGCCTGGGGTGAATTCTCGCGAGCGGAATTCGAAAATTCCACCGCTTGGGGAGGCGGCATCGCCTTCGGAGAACGATCCACCGCGTGGGCCCTCGCTCAAGCTTCAGGAACCAATGCCACGGCTTGGGGGACCATGTCTGACGCGAGTGGCTACGATAGCACCGCCTGGGCCGAGGGGGATGCTGGAGACATCGGAGCGACGGCTTGGGGAAAGCACTCCACGGCGATGGGAACCTATTCTACAGCTTGGGCGGGGGGGTTCACGTTTGGCCAACGTGCCACGGCTTGGGCGGAGGGTCAGGCTTCCGGCACCAACGCCACCGCCTGGGGCATGATGTCCCAGGCCGATGGTCTGGATAGCACGGCCTGGGGAGGTGGCGAGGCGGGCGGTTTTATGGCCACCGCCTGGGCAGGGGCGCTCGCCATGGGCACCAACAGCACCTCCTGGGGAGGCTCCGCCATCGCCATGGGGGAGCGGGCCACCGCCTGGGGAAATATGTCGCAGGCCGATGGCCCCGATTCCACGGCCTGGGCCACTGGCAAGGCTAATGGCATCTTCGCCACCGCCTGGGCGGAAGGCAATGCGGAGGGGGAATCCTCCACCGCCTGGGGTCGCGGCACCGCTTTTGGTCGTCGGGCCACCGCCTGGGGGGATCTGTCTCAAGCCACGGGTAACGACAGCACGGCCTGGGGTGGGGGAGAGGCCCGGATGGATCACGATACCGCCTGGGGCTACGGGATCACGGAAGGCACTTTTTCCACCGCCTGGGCCAGCGGCCTAGCCAAGGGCCCTCAATCCACCGCCTGGGCGGAGGGGACTGCGGAAGGACTGGCCTCCACCGCCGTGGGTCCAGGCACGCTCGCTTACTCGGCCTTTGAGTTCGTCATCGGCACCTACCCCACAGCCTACGCCCCCCTATCCACGATCGACCGCCAGGCGGGGGATCGCCTCTTCGTCATCGGTAACGGGGCGGATGTCACAACTCCGAGCAACGCCCTCACCGTGTTGAAAGATGGCAGCATCGGCCTGCAAGGTGTGGATGCCCCGATGCACCCCCTCGAGGCCGCCAGCGGGGCTCACCTCACCACCGGCGGCGTCTGGACGAACGCCTCGGATCGGAATCTGAAAACGAATGTGAAGCCGGTGGATGAGGAAGAGATGCTCCAGCGGGTGCGCGATCTGCCAGTGTATGAGTGGAACTACAAGGCGGAACCGGCGGAGGTGCGGCATGTGGGGCCGATGGCACAGGATTTCCACGAAGCCTTCGGACTGGGAGACAGCGAGCGTAGCATCGGCACCGTGGATGCGGATGGGGTTGCCCTGGCGTCCATCCAGGCTCTGGTGAAAAAAATGGAGACCCTGGCGGCGGAAAATGAGCGTCTCAGGCAGCGCGTGGAGGCGCTGGAAAAAGCCGCCTCACAAGCGCCCCCGCCCTCCCCGACTGCCTCCGGTGCCGACTTAGACCTGTGATGTGATGCCCATGACGCCTCGCCCTTCATCTCCCTCCTGGCGTTGGCTCGCCTTCCTGCTGGCGGTGATTCTCCTCGGGGTCACGCCACTCGGCTGGGGACAGTCACGGTCCTCCGGCAGCTATCGCGTGGAGTCAGAGTCAATTTCCGCCGGTGTTTCCGAAGGCACCAGCCCCACGTTTGAGAGCACCTCAGGGGCCGGCTTACCCCCACCTGCCGAGCAGACCAGCCCGGCTTACGAAGCCACACCGGATCTCTCCGGCCAGCTCTCGGTGCCGCTGGGCTTTGCCCTGGCCGGCCCCCTGACCGTGGTGGAGGGGGAGTCCGCTCAGTATTACCCGGCCATCGCTCTGGATGATGGAACCTATCAATCGTTAGGCCTGGAGGGGGCGTCCTTCACCCTGCTCACCACCAGCGCCTATGCCCAACTCAGCACCGGGGGGGCACTCACCACCAGTTTTTTACCCCAAGCGGAAACGTTGACGCTGCAGGTGAACCAAGGCCCCGCCCAGGCCACGCGCCAGATCACGGTGAAAGACACGCTCAAAGATAACTTCGGCCCCTATGCTGGCGATGGGCTGGATGATGCTTGGCAGTTTCTCTGGTTCGGCCCCCATGACCCCGCCGGGCTAGCGCAGGCAGACGCGGATGGCGATGGCTTCACCAACGCCTATGAGCACCTGACCGGCACCGCGCCCACAGATCGCAGTTCCGCCTTTCGCCTTTCCCTCCAGCAGGCCCCCGAGGAAGGCAGCCTCAGCCTGCGACTGCCCGCTCTCCTGACGGGCCGCCGCTACCGGCTCCAGACCAGCCTTACACTGACACCGCCGTGGCATGACCTGGAGGTGCTGGAGCCTGAGGCTGATCTCCCCGGTTATCTCTGGACACTGCCCCTGCCGCCTGCGGCTGAAAACCTCGGCCGCCTTGGCTTTTACCGGGTGGTGGTGGAGCGGATGGGACCGTGAAAGAAGCCGAAGCTCACTTCAGCTTCTTCCACTCGATCTCGCCAAAGAGATCTCCGTGGCGATCCACCTGCACCTGAGCCATCCAGGGGTCAAAGCCCAGCATCATGGCCCGCGCACAGACACTGTCGTGATCCGTCTGGGTCAGGTCTGGCGCATGGCGCGGCTCCAGGCTGGCACTGACGTGGATGAGTAGGTTATTCTCGTCGCTTCTTGCTTCGAGATCCTTGGAGCCATGCAACTGCTTGTGGTGGTAGCAGCGATAGCCATGTTCTATCAGCCATTTCTCCACATGGCGTTCCCCGTATTCGGCGATGTCTGTCGGTGTCAGCATAGCGCGTGGTGGTTGAGTTAACCTTCCTCTCTTGGCCCACTCCTAAGGGAGAGCAGAATAAGAAAGGATTAACCATGGTTATACCAAAGGGCGTTTTGCATGACAAGTGCCATGAACTTTAAGCGCCCGTAAGGCAAAACGCAGGGCATCGTGAAAAACGCCTCATCCCCAAGGACCAAAAGAAATCGGGGCGGACCACCCGGTCCGCCCCGTTATCTTTGAAGAATCACCAACAGCCATGTAGATGATCTCACACTACTTGAGAAAGGGTTGCTGAAGTCGCATCCGTCAGACGCTGACCTCAATCTGAAAGGATTATGCCACAGGCCCAAAAAGGTGAGTCAGATTGCGGTAAGAGGGATGTAAAAAAATTGTCAGGATGCTTTCTTTTTCTTCGCGGGCTTCGGATGCAGCAGTTGCTCGATGCGCTTGGCTTCGATCTCCAGCGCCTCCGGGGTCATTGGCTGCGGTTTGAACTCGGGAGAGGGCACCAGCTTTTCACCAGCTGGGATCGTGCGCAGGCGCAGGCTACGATAAGCCACCGGTTGACCGTGATCTTGCAAACGCAGGAACGCCCCCCGCTTGTTGAGATCGCCGCCGCGGATGCGCAGCACCTCGATCTCCCGAGCCCAGCGGGGATCGGTGTAATCGAAATCCACCACCGCCTCGCCATTCAGCCAGTGCTGGATCACGGTGCCCTTGCAGACGATGCGCCCTTCATTCCAGACGTCGTGAGGGCGGGCATTGTCCCGACTCGGTGCCATGCAAAAGTAGAGTGAGGCAGCGGTGGAGCGTGGGTTCTTCCCATAGTCGCTGTTGGCATTGTCCAGCACCTGATACTCATACTGACCCGGGCGATAATAAACGCCGCTGTTGCAGCCCTTGGAAGCTTTCCACTCGAAGCGCAGCTCAAAATCATCCGGCACCTTCGCGACGGTGTAGGTGATGTCACCGCCGCGCTTGGGGCAATCCAAAGCGCCGTCCTGAATCACCCAATTGCCCTTGTGTTCCCAGCCTGTGAAGCTCTGGCCATCGAACAGGAGCTGAAAGCCCTGGGCCTTCTCCTCAGCAGACAATTGGTTAGGCGCATCTGCGAGAAGCGGTGACAGGCCAAGCGCGGCCACGGCGAAACAAGAGCTCAGGAGTTGAGGAAAAGACATCCCATGGAGACGAAGGATCGCCGCCTGCTTTTTCGTCCAACTGCGCTTTCTCTCGGGCGAGCCTCTCCGAATTTTAAAACACACCTAATACCCACCTGATGAAATAATGAGTCAAATTTGTGGGCAAGATCGAGGCCGCTCCTCACCCCAGCTCTTTCGCGGCGCGAAAGGTGAGGTGAGGGGGCGTGAGAGTCCTGTTTCTACCCTTTCATCTCATGTGGATATCAAACATCAGCGCGGCCTGAAGGGCCGCAGGATTCAGCCCAGGCCGCAAGGCCTGGGAAACCCCGAGCGCCGTCGATCTACCCCACGTCGCGCTCTGAAGGAGCGCGGGAACGGGCGGCACGTTTTCACCTCCCATTCCCTCTCTCGCGACCCTTCAGGCCGCGACTTTTGAGAGGTGGGTCTCTTCTCACCCACCCAGGGCTTGCTTCGCTTCGGCCTGGGCTGAATCCGGCGGTCCTTTGGACCGCAAACCCCTCTTAGACCCAACTGACGAAACAACGCTTCACATTCATTCGTGGGGTGGGCAGTGGGCTGAAATGTTTTACCACTTTAAATTTCACTTTGGTATTAGGGCACGATCTCCACCGGGGTGCCCACGGAGGACTGATGGTAAAAGATCTCCGCCATCTTCGTGGGAAGGCGGATGCAGCCGTGGGAAGCGGGGAAGCCGGGCAGATAACCTTCATGCATGCCGATGGCTCCGGTCACACGCATGAAATAGCGCATGTTGGCTCCGTCAAACTTGGCCCCCGGTGGCCGCTTGTCCTTCATCACGCCGATGTCTTTTTTCAACACCACCCCATCGGCATCCACATAGTCGCCATACAGGTTGGACTTGTGATCGATGTCTTTCTCCATGACGCGGAATTTACCGGGGCGGGTGTCATACCCCTCGCGTCCGGAGGAGATGGGAGACATGCCCACCACCACGCCGTCCTTCATGAAATAGACCTTCTGCTCACTGAGAGAGATCTTCATGCTGGGTTTCCCCTCCACCCCATCACCATGCCACCAGGAGCCATCATCAATCGGCTCATCGGCTTTTTTCTTTTTGTCCTTCTTCTGTTTCTTCAGCTTCGCGGCCTCCTGAGGCTCAATGCGGATGCGCTGAACATAAAAACCCCCACCTGGAGCTGGGCGACGGATCTCACGATATTCAGGGCTGGAGCAACTGACGCCATGAAGCCCGAGCAGCACGCTCGCAGCAAGAAATGCCAGACGTTTGAGAAGTTTCATAAGGGGAGCTAAAGCCTCTGGGCTGCTGCATGAAGCATATTCGAGGCCGCATTTCCACTCGAAAGCTGGGACATTCTCTCCTCAATCGCCTCCGCTCGGACAAGGGAGCATGGGGGATGCTTGGATCGATGGATGCTTGGATCCGCAAGCGGGAAACGCCTCCTCCCGAGTTCCTGGCCTATCGCCAATTCATCCACTCATCCAACAATCCCCCCCGCCCTGTCACACCGCGAAGCCCTTGAAGAACCCACACGCCGTGGCGGCGGTCTCCCGGGCCACGTCTTCCACCGCCTGCCCACGCATCGCTGCCACGGCACGAGCCGTATCCGCCACGTAGGCGGGCTCACAGCGTTGGCCGCGATGCGGCACCGGCGCGAGATAGGGCGCATCGGTCTCCAGCATGTAACGCCCCGCCGGCACGGTGCGCACGGTTTCCCCGGCAGGCCCCGGATTCTTAAAGGTAACGATGCCGGTGAAGGAAATCAGGTGTCCGGCCTCAAGCAGCGGCTGCGCCTGCTCCAGCGTACCTGTGTAACAATGAAACACGCCGCGCAAATGACCGCTGTAAGGCATGACCAGAGCCGTGAGATCCTCCCAGCTTTCGCGATTGTGCAGCACAGCGTTCAAGCCCAGCTCCACCGCCAGCTCGAGTTGCAAGCGCAGGCAATGCGCCTGATGGGCCTTCCACGAAGGCAGATCAAAGCCCTCCGGGGGTGCATGAAAATAATCCAGCCCGATCTCCCCGATGGCCGCCACCTTCGGATGCTGAGCCAGCTCCCGCAATTCCTCGATCCACGCCTCACCCGAGACGCTGTCCACATCACAGGGGTGAATCCCGACGGCAACACGCACATCCGGTTCCTTTTCAGCGATCGCCAAAAGCTTGCGTGCATTGGGCAGATCGGTGGCCGGCGCAAGCATGCGCGTGACCCCTGCTGCCCGAGCACGCTCTAAGATGACCTGAAGATCATCATCAAACTTATGGCTGCCAAGGTGCGTATGTGTGTCGAAGAACATGGGGGGAGAGGACCCCCATTTATAAACGGTGTTTTGCGCGCCGTCATCTATCGTTCAAAGAGCCGAACAATGACGTTCAAAGATCCTTCGGCGTGATGTCATATCCATAGCGCTTGAAGAATCTTTGAACATCGTCCAGTTCGTAAAAGGCGATGTATCTCCAGATGGTCGCTTGGAGTTCCGTTGATTTACGCCCAGCTTTGGGATCTCCCACGATTTTGATCCAGTATCTCAAAAAGGGATAAAAGTCTTTGGACTTCACCAAGCCGATTTCAATGAAATGCTCGAACCTCTGAATCCGAGTGAGGAACACGTCCAGGATATCTCTCAACCGCACTTCTAAGTCTGAAAATCCCCCCGGCCTCTCGGTGTGCGGACGCCAAGCGGCTTGAAGCATGGCATCGTTTACATCGACGTTTTTCAAATGGTCGACTTTACCCAGATCCACGAGGGTCTGGTTCCAGTCTAACAAAATGGTAGCGGTGACAAAAGACGGTTCTGCAAAAGCCTCTTTGATTTCTGAAGCTACGAATTCAGCCTTCTTCCAATTCTGGGCGACACGATATTGAGTGAGGCCAATGATAAAAGCCACTGAACCGCCGATAAGCGTGAGGATCTGGAGCCAAATTTCTGTAGACATAGCTTCTTGTGGGTGATTTTGGTCCGGTGTTATTTCCCTCTCACCGCTGGCACCGGAAGGCCATTCTGCAGCAAGGTGAAACCTAAAATCTCGCCCTTCTCGTTGCGGCTGAACGTGAGACTGGCTTCCACCACATCGTATTCAAAACGATCGTTGCCCAGGTCGAAGATGGGGACTGGGGGTTGCTCGGCGAGTTTGGCAAACAGGGTGTTGCCGCGCAGGGTGATTTCAAAAGGCTTCAAGCCCATGAGATGATAGGTGCCGGTGTAGGGCTTCAATTCATCGGCCGTATGAAGGAGGATGGCAGGTACGGGCTGAGCGGTGCGTTTGGCGGTGAGTTCACGACCGTTTTGGAACAACGTCAATGCGGTGACCTCGCCCGCTTCACGAGTGAATTGCACCTCGGCATCCACGGCTTTATAAAAGAATCGGTTAGGCGCATCTTTCTTCGGGAACAAGCGGAGAAAGGCTTGCCCGGTGAGGCGACACCAGAGCTGGTTCTGATGAGAGATGACGGTGAAACGTGCCTCACGATCCAAGTCATAGACGCCGAGGTAATCCGGAAGCTGCTCGGGCGTCAGCGTGCCTTCCGCAGGCATCACCCGCGGGCCAGCTTGGCGGGTGCGCGCAATCAGACCATCTGCATCCATCTCGGCATTGTTGATGAGCACCACGCGCACGATGTCTTTCGCTGGGATCACCTGCAAAGCGCTGCGATATCCCCCGGTGCCGCCATTGTGATGATACACCTCGGCACCATCTCGCTTCCCAATGAAAAGGTTCAGCCCGATCTGGCCACCGGGGGCCACGGCCTGAGGTTGCATGGCGAGGGCGAAAGCCTGAGCCAAGGATGTCTGGTCGGCATGAGCGATGGCCTGCCCAAAGGCGATGAGGTCGGCGGCGGTGGAACGTAAGGCACCGGCACCGGCCACGGCATCGAAGTGCCAGGAGGAGACAGGCTTCTTCCCCTCGAACGGAGGCGCGAGAGGTAAGCTCGAGGTGGGGAAGGTCATGCGGGTGTTTTTCAACCCCAGCGGCAGGCAGATCTTTTGGATCACGGCCTCCTCCCAGGACAGACCATAGACACGACCTAACAAAGAACCTAACAACCCCACTCCGAGATTGGAATACTGACAGGGAAAGGGCCCCTCGCCATCGAGCTTGGCCGTGCTCAGGTAGTCGATCAACAGCTTCATGTCATAAGCCACATACGGATCGTCTTGGCGCACCCCAGAACCATGATTCGAGGGTAGCCGGGGCAATCCACTGGTATGTGTGGACAGTTGCTTCAGAGTGATGGCGGCGATCTTGGGATCTGCAAATGTCAGACCTGGATCGAGCAGCTTGGAGATGGGAGTCTCCAGAGTTACTTTGCCTTCCACCACGGCCTGGGCCAGCAGCAGCCCGGTGAAGACTTTGGTGATGGAGCCAATCTCAAACAAAACGTTTTCATGATAGTCCTTCGCCTCGCCCCCGGGGGCGGCATGGCCAGAGTAGGTGACTTTCCCCTGGAGGCTCTCACCCGTGACAATGCCACCGGCTGGCAACCGGCTCACGACCTTGGCCGCCACCTGTGGCAGGGGGAGATCAGCACCGTAAGTAAGATTCGACAACGTTAACATCAGGGAAAGCAAGCGAAGAGTCACACGGATGAGACGGCGAATTCAGGTGTTTACTTAGAGTGAATTTGGCTCAGATCTCCAAGCACGACTTCCTGGAGGCTCGTTGAAGGAAATGGGGGGTTGGCGACGTGTATAGCCTCCCCCCTTTTACACCTGCTGAATGTCCCTTCTCGCCCGTCATCCCATTCTCCGCCTTGTCGCCTCGCCCCAGCACCTCTGGCGCACCGTGTCCCTGGGCATGAAGAGCATCTGGCTGAATAAGCTGCGCTCTTTCCTCACGGCCCTGGGGGTGATCTTCGGCGTGGCATCGGTGGTGGCCATGCTCGCCATCGGTGAAGGGGCCAGCCATGAGGCGCAGGAGCAGATCCGCCGTCTGGGCAGCCAGAACATCATCCTGGAGAGTGTGAAGCCGCCGGATGGCCAGGGCTCCTCCGCCGAGGCACGCAGTATGGTACTGGAATACGGCCTCACCACCCGTGACATGCAGCAGATCCGCCAGACGGTGCCGGGCGTGAGTGTGGTGGTGCCCAGCCGTATCCTGAGCGAGAACATCTGGAATCTGGACCGCAGTGTCGATGGCCAGATCATGGGCGTGCTGCCGGTGTATCCCGAGATGCGGAATCGCAAAGTCCTCCAGGGGCGCTTTTTTACCGATCTGGAGCTGGCTGAAAAACTGCCCGTCTGTGTGCTGAACCAAACCGCAGCGGCCAAACTTTTCCCCCTCTCCACCCCCACGGGCAAGTCCGTGCGCGTGAAGGGCTACTACTACAAGATCCTCGGCATCATGGAGGATGAGGGGCAGCGCGTGGGCGGTGAAGGTGGCAGCAGCAGCACCAGCAATGTGGGCAGCGCCCAGATCCTCATCCCCTTCTCCACCCTCATGGATCAGTACGGGGAAACCTTCTTCCGCATGCGCAGCGGCGGTTTCGAAGCTGAGAAGGTAGAATTCCACGAAGCCATCGTCCGCGTGGACGATGTGGCTCAGGTGGAAAGCCGGGCCAATGCCATCCGCCACCTGTTGGCGAAGAATCACAAGAAGGAAGACTGGCGCATCATCGTGCCCGTGGAGCTGCTGCGCCAGGCGGAGCGCACCAAGCAGATCTTCAGCATCGTGCTGGGCAGCATCGCCGCCATCTCCCTGCTCGTGGGTGGCATCGGCATCATGAACATCATGCTCGCCAGCGTCACCGAGCGGACGCGTGAGATCGGCATCCGCCGTGCCATGGGGGCACGCCAGGCGGACATCGTGGTGCAGTTCCTCATTGAGACCGTGCTGCTCTCAGGCGCCGGGGGCGTGCTGGGGGTGATCATGGGCATTTCCATCCCCGTGGCTGTGGAGCACTTTGCCGGGGTCACCACCGTGGTGAAGGTGTGGTCGCCCGCACTCGCCTTCCTCATTTCGGTGTTTACAGGCATCGCTTTCGGGATTTACCCCGCCCGACGGGCCGCCCGCATGAATCCGGTGGAAGCCCTCCGCCACGAGTAAGAAACCGCGCTTTCTTGGGTCGCACAACCAGGGGCATAAACCAAAATCACAGCCCAAATTTCCATCAAATCGACCGATTGGATGAATTATTGCTGTATTATACAGCAATAGTGGTTACAAAAAGGCAAAATGAAGAGAATTCTCATTGTTGATGATCACCAGTTGATGCGCGAGGCCTACAAGCACGCGATCATGACGCTGGGTTCCTTTGAGTTCGGCGAAGCCGGCACTTACCAGGAAGCTCATGATCTGGTGACGGCCAGCCGCTGGGACATCGTGATCCTCGATGTGACCATCCCGGGCCGTAACGGGCTGGATGTGCTGGCTGAGATCCGCAATCTCCCCCATGCTCCCGCCGTGCTCGTCTGCAGCGGTCATGATGAGTCCGTCTATGGTGTGCGTGCCTTCAAGGCAGGCGCCGCAGGCTACGTCTGCAAGACGGCCGGCACCGGTGAATTCCTCAAAGCCGTGCGTGAGATCGTGCAGGGCAACAACTACATCAGCACGAATCTGGCGCAAAACCTCGCCGCCTTCGTGCGCTCCGACTTCCAAGAGCAGCCTCACACCACCCTCTCCGAGCGTGAATTCCAGGTGCTGCGCAAGCTGATCAATGGCGATGCCCTCAAGGAAATCGCCGCCGAACTGAACCTCAGCAGCAAAACCGTGAGCACCTACCGCTCACGCCTCATGGAAAAGCTCAAGGTCAAATCCCTGCCCGAACTCGTGCAATACTGCATCGAGCACGGCCTCATGGAGAAAACCGGAGCCAACGTGGCGGCTTAGTTCAGGGCTCAGAGCGCCGGTCCTTGGATCCACTCGGGTCCCTTCCATGCCGCCTAAAAGCAGGGCTCCGAACTTAAAGACCGACCCTGAAGACCGAAGTGAGGGAGGTGGAGTGTATGTTTCAGACACTCTCCACCACACCGTTTTGCTAGGCTTTCAGTCTTCCCCATCGTCTGCCCCAGCTTTACTGCCAGGGGTGATGCCGCGCTTCGTAGTGGCGACGAAGTCGGCAAAGTAGGCTGCCTCCGGAGTGAGCTCCCCGGCACGCAGTTCTTCCACAGCCTGGGCATTGTTCAAACCACTGCGATAGACCTTGCGGAAGGCGGCGCGGATGGCGCGGATTTGATCTTTGGCAAACCCGGCGCGCTGCAGACCGACGAGGTTCAGCCCGCGGGTGCGGGCGGGGTTACCATCGGACGTGCTGAAGGGGGTGACGTCCTGCACGATCTTCGAGCAGCCGCCGATGATGCTGCGGGTGCCGATGCGGCAAAACTGATGCACGGCACTGAGGCCCCCGAGGATGACATGATCCTCCACCACCACATGCCCGGCTAGGGTGCCGTTGTTGGAGAAGATGACGTGGTTCCCCACGATGCAGTCGTGGGCGATGTGCACGTAAGAGAGGAAGTTGTTGTGGCTGCCGATGAGGGTTTTGTCCCCCGGTGAAGTGGCCCGATGCACGGAGCAAAATTCACGGAAGGTGTTGTCGTCGCCAATTTCCAAATAGGTGGGCTCGGCCTTGTATTTCAGATCCTGGCTGCGCTGACCGATGGAGCCGTAGGCGTAGAAGCGGTTATTCTTCCCGATCTTGGTCGGCCCCATGACGGTGACATGGTGCTGGAGCCAGCTACCATCCCCGATTTCCACGTCCTCCCCGATGATGCAGTAGGGACCGATCTCGACATCGGAACCAATCTTGGCGGTGGGGGCAATGATGGCCGTAGGGTGAATAGGCATGCAGGGCAAAAGGGGCGGTGGGGGTGGAGGAGCGGAAAGACGTAGCAGCCGGCGTGCCTTAGCGATCCACAACGCTGAACATCAAGTCGGCTTCGGAGACGACCTGACCATTGACGATGCAGCGGCCCACGGCCTGGGCGATGCTGCGCTTCACCTTCAGCATTTCGGTCTCGATGATGAGCGTGTCTCCTGGCAGCACGGGCTTACGCCACTTCACGTTGTTGGCGCTCATGAAGTAGCCGATCTTGCCCTGGTTCCCAGGAAGACGCAGCAGCACGATGCTAGCGACCTGAGCCATGGCTTCGAGCTGGAGCACACCGGGCATGATGGGGTGACCTGGGAAGTGACCTTGGAAGAACGGCTCGTTGATGGTGACGTTTTTGATGCCCGTGCACTTGTTCTCGCCCTCGAAGCCAATGATGCGATCCACCAGCAGGAAAGGATAACGGTGCGGCAGGATGCGCATCACCTCATTGATATCCAGCACGGCCTCACCGCTCGGGATGTTGAGGGTCGGCGGCACCATGGCGCGCATGGCTTGATACTGACTGACGATGGCACGCGCCATCTCAGTGTTCGGGCCGTGACCCGGGCGCACGGCGATGACGTGACCAGTGATGCGCTTGCCGGAGAGCATCAGGTCCCCGATGATGTCGAGGATTTTGTGACGAACAAACTCGTTGTTAAACCGAAGCGGCTGCTTGGACAGCAAGGTTTCACCCCGCACCACCACGGCGGCCTCGAGCGTGCCGCCTTTGATCAGGCCCTTCTCCATCAGCGGAGCGATGTCTTCGTAATAGACGAACGTGCGCGCCGGGGCGATCTCCTTCTCATAGGTCTCGGGATTGATCTCCAGGGACATGTATTGGGTGAAGCGGCCCTCTGGCCCGACATTGGTGCAACTGATGCGGAACTTCTTGTCCGGCACGATGGTGATGATGGTGCCGTCCCGAGTCTCTTGATAGATCGGCTCGCGGATCTCAAACACCTTGCGCGGCTCCGACTGCTCTTGGAGACCCGCTTTTTTAATCAACTCCACAAAGGGCTGCGAGCTGCCATCCACAATCGGCGGCTCATTGGCATCCATCTCGATGATGGCATTGTCCACGCCCATGCCAGCGAGGGCACTGATGACGTGCTCCACAGTGTGCACATTGACTCCACCCTCAGCGATGGTGGTGGCACGCTCCACCTTCTGCACCTTTTCCACCAGCGCAGGGATGAAAGGTTTATCCTCCAGATCCACGCGGCGGAATTTGAAGCCAAAGTTTTCAGGAGCTGGCTGCAGGGTCAGCGTGACCTGTTCCCCCGTGTGAAGGGAGGTGCCAGTGATGGATGCGGGTTTAGCCAGCGTGTGTTGACGGTCGGAAACGGCCATGAGCAGAGAAAGAAGGAAGCCCGTTTTAGCCGCGTGGGGGGGAGGGGTCAAAGGAAAATGCCATGCAGCCACCGAGCAACGAAGGGGCGATTCTATGGTTTGACCACGCCATCTCCTATTCTTTGCCTAACGACTCAAAGCATTGTACGGATGCCCCCCCAGCATCTCCCTAGCCTCTCAAGCCCAATTTTTTGTTCATTGGCGGAAAAATTAGGCATTTAAACCAACTCTCAAATCCCCACAGACATAGTTCGGTTTTCCCTGAGGATTCCCGTAAGGGAGGGGGCCGAAAAAACTAAAACACACATAAAGTTGCTAACT
This sequence comes from Prosthecobacter debontii, assembly GCF_900167535.1. Taxonomy (NCBI): domain Bacteria; kingdom Pseudomonadati; phylum Verrucomicrobiota; class Verrucomicrobiia; order Verrucomicrobiales; family Verrucomicrobiaceae; genus Prosthecobacter; species Prosthecobacter debontii. Next base: position 66,095 of record NZ_FUYE01000006.1, on the reverse strand, counting down.
CATTGATTCTGAACTAACAGCACATACCCTCAAGTCATGCCCAAGATCCTGCTTGCCACAACCAATATCCACAAGACCGAAGAAGTCGCCGCCATGCTCGGCAGTGATTGGCAAGTGACCGATTTACGAAATCATCCTGAGATAATTCTGCCAGAAGAAACGGGCCTCTCTTTCGAAGAGAACGCCATTATCAAGGCCAAGGGTGCCAGCGCCGCTCTGCCCGGCATGCTGATCCTCGCCGATGACTCCGGCCTGGAGGTGGATGCTCTGAATGGAGCCCCGGGCGTGCGCTCCGCACGCTTTGCCGGAGAAGGCTCCACGGATGAACGCAACCGGGCTGAACTGCGCCGTCAACTGCGTGAGCGCAGTCGCAACCCAGGACAGTCTTTCCCCGGCCGCTTCCACTGCTGCCTCGTGGTGGTCAAGGATGGCGAGGTGCTGCATGTCACGAACGGCACGGTCGAAGGTCGCGTGACCGTCACCGCTCAGGGCAAAGGCGGCTTCGGCTACGACTCCATGTTTATCCCCGAAGGCTACAACAAGAGCTTCGGCGTGCTGCCAGCCGAGGTAAAGAATCAGCTTAGCCATCGTGCACGCGCCATGGAGTCGATGCAAAAGTGGCTGCAAAGCGCTGGAAGCAACCTATAAAAAGTGTGGATGCCGCCAAGGCATCTGCACAGCATGAAGAACGTCGTCCTGCTTCTCCCGGCACTGTTGTTGATCCAGTGCGCCCGCTTTTCTCCACCCACCGGCTACCCGTCGTCTCAGCCCGGTGCGCCCCCCTACCCTGCTCAGCAGCCCACCCAGGCCCTGACAGCCCCAGCCTACCCCACCGCAGCTCACGCGGCTCCCTCGCCCGCCACCTCCTCTGTATCCTGGCAGCACGCTTCCTCCGTGCGCAGCACCAGTCTTCCAGGAGGCGCTGAGATGCATGAATTCACGGCCCGCAGTGCCACGGAGTCAGCTCAAGTCAGCGTGGTCATTTTCGAGAGCACCCGCTGCGCGCTACGCGTGCTGGATCAGCCGTCTTCACACGCTGGCGGGGGTGCGATCACACCCCTCATGCGCAACTCAGGCGCCATTGCAGGCGTGAACGGCGGCTTCTTCCATCCCGATTTCTCCACTCTCGGCCTCATGATCTGCGATGGCCGCAAAACTGGCCAATTCACCCGCAGCAGCCTCATCTCCGGAGCCGTGCTCATGGTCGCGAACGAGCCCTACCTCGTGTGGAATGACGAATTCCTCGGCGAAACCGGCGTCGCTCAAATGCTCCAAGCCGGCCCGCGCCTCGTGGATGGCGGCCAGCCCATGACCACGCTCAATCGCACCAAGAACGCCGTGCGCACCTTTGTGGCCACCGATGGGGTGCGCCGCTGGGCCATCGGCACCGTGCACAGCACCAGCCTCGCTGGCCTCGGAGATCTGCTCGCCAGCCCCGGTCTCCTGCCTGACATGACCGTGCAGCGCGCCCTCAACCTCGACGGCGGCCACTCCACCGCCCTCTACGTCCGCACTGGCGACGGCCAGGAAATCAGCCGCCCCGGCTGGAGCACGGTGCGGAACTATCTGGCCGTAGTGCCGAGGTAGGCTGAACAGCTTCTTTCCAGGCCGACCTTCAGGCCTTTTCGTGCCCGTGAACCGCCGATTCAAAAACTGTTCATAAAAGAAAACACTATTGACACCAAACCACTTTAGATGTTTCAAAGTCAACGCTCGTTAAAACATTTAGCCCCCCCTATTAAATGACTGCCAAAGCACTTACCTATAACTGGCTCCTCATTTCTTTTTTAATCCTCATATCGCCATCTCTTCACGCTGCCCCGGGGGATACAGACACCAGCTATCAGATAGATTTTGATCTAATCGATTCTTGGATACCTGTCGAAGGCGCCACAATTTCTGCCCTCACGCACCTGCCCAATGGCCAAATCATCGCTGCGGGTTGCTTCAATCGCGTGGGTCGCGATTCAGCCACATTAGCACCTCATGGTGCAATTGTTAAACTGAATGCAGATGGTAGTTTGGATAACAGCTTCATTGATCAAGAAGTTGTGGGAATCGATCCACAACTCCTTGTCCAATCGGATGGCGGAGTCATCCTCATTGGTGATAACGTCTTAGCCCCTAAATCCCATATCATTCGATTTAACACTGCTGGTGATATTGACGAAAACTATCCGCAGAGTCCAAATAATGAGTTCGCGAACGTTTACTCTGCAGTCATTCAGAACGATGATAAAGTTATTTTAAATGGATTAGTGTGGAATGATGTTGAGAACGTTTATACAGGCGTGCTGATTCGTCTCAATGTAGATGGAACAATTGATACCTCCTTTAATCCTGAGCTACCGGAGGGCTTTAAATCAGCTCGCTTGCTTCTACAGTCGGATGGCAAGATTATCGTTGAGGCTTTAGGACCGATGCCATATACAAGTTCTGATCAACCTGATTTTTATATACGTTTAAATACAAACGGTCAGTTAGATTCAACATTCCCTTCAAACTTTCCCAGGAATATATTACTCTTCCAAGGAGATGGTAAAATCGTATCCTATTCAGCCACAGAGAACAGAATAGTCCGACATAACGCCGACGCATCCCTTGACACCACCTTCAACTCACCCTCCATTGTTTGGGAGGAGTCCCCCCTTAACGATTACTCTTTGAGGTGGGATGGAATCCACGCGGCCACGCAACAAGCTGATGGAAAGATTTTAATCGCAAGTCCATTTTCTGGATTCAGTGGCGGGGTCAATATAAGAAACCTTGCAAGACTCAATACGGACGGTTCAATCGACACTTCGTTTGTGGCCTCCAACCCCCTGGATAACAGCCTAAAGGACTGCCCCCTATCGATGCAGCTACAGGCCGATGGAAAACTACTGGTCGGCGGATACCTTACCAATCATAGAGGTCTGGCGCGACTTCACAACTCGCCCGCGACCGAGAGCATGTATGTGGATGCCGGGAACAATCTCTACTGGATGCGGAGTGGTAGCGCGCCTGAAGTTTCTGAGGTATCCTTCGAACGTTCTCTCGATGCAGGAGTGACATGGACACTGCTGGGTGAAGCCACCCGGATTTCTGGAGGATGGAAATATTCAGACATCTCTCTTCCTGGGGGAAGCCTGATCAGAGCTCGTGCGAAAACACTGCCAAGCGTTATGAATCGACGCTATTGGAGTCATGGCTACATAGAGGCCACAAAGACTCTTTACAAGACCACTCCCGAGATCGCTATATCAAGCAACAATATACCAATCTCGAATGGCGACCTCACTCCTTCAGAGACGGATGGGACTCAATTTGAACCTGTCTTGGTTCCTGGGGCCAGCTCGACCCATACTTTCACCATGACGAATGATAGTGATGCGCTGCTGGAGATCACCTCCATCAGCACTTCCAATTCCCTTTTCCAAATTTCGGGGCCAGCATCTCTCACCGTCCCCGCCCGCGGAAGTCAGACCTTCGACCTCTCGTATCTTAGTGCTTTCGGTCCTATCGATAGCACGATCGAGGTTCACAGTAATGCCGTAAACACGCCCACCTTCAGCTTTAGTGTTTCCGGTCGCGGCAAGCAGCAAGTTCTTTGGGCCAAGTTCAATGACCAACCTATTCCGAATATAAGCGATGCTCCAGCACCCAGTATCGCCAACGGCACCGATTTTGGTACCTTGGTCACCGGGGACAGCCCCGAAACCCACTCCTTCGTTCTTGAGACCATCCATCCTGTGCCACGAGCGATCAGCTCCATCACCGTTTCAGGGCCCCATGCCAACGACTTTACGATCTCAGGCCTCACGGCCCCGCTCACCATTCCCGGCAATGAGACGAGAGCTTTCGGCATCACCTTCACTCCTACGGGTTATGGCCCGAGAGAGGCCGTCATCACAATTCACAGTGATGATGAAGTAATGCCTTCCTACAGCTTCCCCATCAGCGGAAAATATTTACACCCAAACCCCGAAATTGTGATCTTGGGTAAGGGTTTAGAAATCCAGAATGGAGATAGCAGCCCGAGTGTCGATGATGGGACAGACTTCGGAAAAAAATTGATCGGTGGAAAATATGATCAACCGTTTACCATTGAAAATCACAGCGACTCGATCCTGATCATCCATTCAGTGAGTTATGGCGCTAATGATGGGCACATCAAAATAGCGCCGCCGCTCAGCTTACCCATCAGCATTCAACCCCGGGATAGTTATCCCTTTACGGTCAGATTTGAAACGGACAATGGCGGATTCCAAAGCCAGGTCATTTCATTTCACAGCAATGATGCTGATACTCCAACCCATAGTTTTACCATCAGCGGCACTTCCATCTATCGAATGCTCAATGTGGTCGGCAACGGGCTATTGATTCCCCCTAACGACACAACGCCGCGTGCTGCTGATGAGACGGATTTCGGGACGTTGTTCCATAGTCATCCCGCTGTTGTGAGGTCTTTTAGCTTACAAACTTCCGGCACAAGAACAGTGAGTTCGATCACTTTATCGTCCTCCCAGCCAAGCAGTTTTTCTCTTGGCGGTGATTTGACCCTTCCTGTGCAGATTGAATCTGGACAGCCTCAAAATTTCTCGGTGATTTTCAATCCCGGAATCGAGACCCAGCCTGGGATGCAAGAAGCGACAGTGACGGTTACCAGTGATGACGAAGTAACGCCTTCCTACAGCTTTAAGATCCAGGGGCAATACAATGTCGCGACTTACACAACGAGCACCGACTTACCGGTGACGGGCAACAGCGTTTCCCTCGCGGGGTCCGCACCTCAATTCGTCTTAGACTTCGCACCTGAAACGGGAACGAATTTGACGTTGATCAACAATACCGGGAAAAGCTTTATCACCGGAGAATACGACGATCTTGCCCACGGCGAGTATGCGGTCCTCTACCACGACAATAAACCCTATCGCTTTGTCGCCAACTATTATGGCGGAGACGGCAATGATCTGGTCTTGCATTGGGGGGGCACAAAACCCTATGCCTGGGGTGAAAATTCTTCGGGACGGATTGGAGACAACACCGTGACCAATAGGACCAGCCCTGTGGCCGTCGATACCTCGGGAGCCTTGGAGCATAAGACCGTCCTGAAAGTCGCCGCTGGCGGCAGTCATAGTCTTGCCCTCTGTTCAGACGGCAGCGTGGTGGCATGGGGGGAAAATGGCAACGGCCAGCTTGGCAATAATTCGGTCACCGATAGTAGCGTGCCAGTCCTCGTCAATGCTGAGAGCGGCTCAGCCCTTTACGGTCGCACCGTCGTGGACATCGCCGCAGGATATACATTCAGCTTAGCGCTCTGCTCGGACGGCCGAGTCGTCGCCTGGGGGGACAATGCCAGCCGGCAATGTGGAGACGCTGCCACGACAGCGACAGACCGACGCCTTCCGGTGCTCGTCAGCACAGATTCACCTTCGGCTCTCTACTCACCCACAGCGCCCTTTTACAAAAAAGTCATCCGGATCGCTACAGGCTCCGCCGCCTATCATAGTTTGGCTCTTTGCGAGGACGGCACTTTGGTCGCCTGGGGGCGGAATACTGCCAAATGTCTGGGTAACAATTCAGCGAGCACTTATCACAACGCTCCGGTCCTCGTTAACAAGACAAGTGGCGCGTTACTCGGTAAACAGGTGATTGGTATAGCAACTGGGGCCGACTTCTGCTTGGCTCTTTGCGATGATCAGACGATTGCAGCTTGGGGCCAAAACGCTTCCGGTCGCTTGGGTAACGGCACCACCACGGATGCAGCCATTCCGGTCCTGACCTCGATTGCGCCACTTCTGACCCATGGCAGCAATCCGAATTGGACGATTCATAAATTGATCACAGGTGCTTCACACTGCCTCCTTATCAGGAGCGACGGAAGTGCCATTTCATGGGGCGACAATATCTATTATGGAAAATTGGGTATCAACAACGCCACGGATAGTTTCCTCCCTGTCTTCGTCAATACAGACAGCGCCGTATTATCCGCACTTGCTGGCAAGACTGTGGTGGATATCAGTGCCGGTGAACATCATAGCTACGCCCTCTGCTCCGATGGCACCATGACTGCCTGGGGCCATAACAACGTGGGTCAGCTCGCTATCGGCTCCACCAGTCCCGCCTCGAAGAAAGTGCCGACAGAGGTGGTTCAAGGCAGCCTGACGACGGATCAAAGGTTCGTCTCTATCTCCTCAGGCTTTGATCATGCCCTTGCCCTTGTGGCGGATAAATTTCCTGCCGATTGGGATGAGGACGGCATACTCGATTCTTGGGAATTTGCCCATTTGCCTGCGGGCAGTACTCTGGATGATCTTTTCACCTTTTTACCTGGCGATGATGCCGATCTCGATGGTGTAAGCAACTTGCAGGAATTTTTAGAAAACACGGATCCCAGAGATGCACTCAGCTATTTGGAACCCGTTGTTTGGACCAGCTTCCGGGGCACCCAAGCCGACGGGGTGAATGGAGGGTTGAAAAAGACAGCGGCCACAGGCACCGCGAATGCCGATGCTGTCGGTAGCAAGAAGCTCATCGGGGACGGTCGTGTCGTGTTTAAGGCCAATGCTTCCACCACTGTCGCGGTGGGCTTCAATTTAGAGAACCTCGATGCCACCCGTCCTGATCTGGATTATTGCATCTCCATTGCCTCGGGCAGTGCCCAAGTTTATGAGAATGGCACGGCGATTACGGCTGGCAATATGGGCGTTTATACCCCAGACACGCTGTTTACCATCGAACGTCAGGGCAACCAAATACGCTACTACAAAGACCAAGTCCTGTTTTACACCTCCGAGGTGACTTGCTCAGGTATCTTAACTTTGGATGCCTACCTCCAAACCATCAATCAAGTCATCCCCAGCGTCCGTTTCACCGGCGGCGATATGGACAATGATGCGATGGCGGACGCTTGGGAAAAAACATATTTACCCGCCTCGGCTGGCTTCGCGGAGTTGCAGGCCTTCCTCCCCACAGGGGATAAAGACGGCGATAAGGTGACGAACCTCCAAGAGTTTTTAGATCACACCGACGCTGCTAATTCTCAGGACATGCTCAAAGGCATTGCTTGGGAGGATCATTTCAATACGTCGGGATTCATTGGTTCATTGGAAAAGATCTCTGGAGGCGCGGCCGCTTACGATGCGGATGCCATCAGTCAAAAATCGTTTACCGATATTCGACTCTCCTTTCGTGCCTCTCCGGTAGGCACCCTCGCCATTGGTCTGAATGATGCCAACAACTCCAGGCTCCTCACCGACCTCAATTTCGCCATTGTCCTAACCAACGGGTCCGCTCAAATCTATCAGAATGGCACGTCAGTCGGTGCCAGTGGAGCGTTAGGAAAATTCGGCTCGAATACGCTTTTCACGATCAAACGCACAGGCTCCTCAGTCACTTATTGGAAGGATGGGGAACTCCGCTACACTTCCAGCCTCACAGCTTCGGGACTCTACATCGTTGATACGGCATTCAATACGATCCAAGCGCAAATCCTTGACGCCCGCTATGACAAAAACGATGCGGATGGCGATGGGATGTTTGATGACTGGGAGCGCTACTACGGGCTCGATCCAGAGGTTGCCGATGCGGCGATGGATGCTGATGGCGATGGGCTCACGAACATCCAAGAGTATTTCTTGGGACTCAACCCACAGAGCGACGATACGGACAACGATCTATTGCCAGACAAGTGGGAACTTGACCATGGCCTCAATGCGGCGTCGTCTCCAGAAGAGCGGGATACCTTCCTGGATCCCGACCAAGACGGACTTGATAATCTGGCGGAGTATCGAAATCAAACCGATCCTATGGATGCCGACTCCGACAACGACATGATGCCGGATGGCTGGGAGATCACCTATGGCTTTGATCCAACTTATGCACCGGACGCCTCTTGGGATGCCGATGGTGACGGCATCATTAACCGTCATGAATTCGCTTATGGCACGAACCCGCGGAAAAGCGATAGTGATAACGATGGCATCCCAGATTACTGGGAACTAACCCATTTCTTAGATCCCAAAAGCTATACCGATGGTCTGGAGGATCCCGATGGTGACAGCATCCCCAATTACTTGGAATATGTGAACGGCACCGACCTTTGGGTATCCACTCCACAGGGGCCGTCAACCTCGGCTGCAGGTCCTGTGCAGCCTAACAAGCCTAACGATCCACCACCTCAGCAAGGTCGCATTCTCGCCTTCACGAAAGTCAAGAATTCCAAAGCCTATGTGGATGCTGGCCGGATTTATAGTCCCCCAGATGAGCCCCTGCCCCACGGGCCGACTAACGTCGTCTATTTGACTGAGGTTACCGAGGACGTTTCTTCAGGCTTCAACGATTCATCGACCGAATCCATTCAGCCTTACGTCGGCGAATATACCTCTGGCGCTAAGACCGAGAAAAACGCCTACAGTTATGGTTACATGCGTTTGGACACCACATCACACCGTGTCACAAACGCCATTGTCGTGATACCTCCGAATCCATCGGACACTCCGATCTTGTCGGATCTCAAATTCACTGAAAAGGTCGTCACTCATTCGTCATGGCGGCGTGAATACTCAGATGTCTATGACTACTTCAAAAAGGACGGCGGTCCGTCTTATTCCTCCACGACCACCAGCACACGCAATGATACTTCCAACAAATGGGTGAATGACCGCATCGTTGCTGAGCGCAGTGGGCCCGGACTTCCGTCTTGGTATGGCCCCCTCCCAATGAATGGGACGCGAAAGACCGTGTCTTTTTTCAATCCTCAGCAGAGGACTCTACATTACGGTTATGTCACTGACGCGTATGGCAACGTCAGCTACTACTACGATGAGGGGCCCAACCCACACCCTGCCTCGACCTCTGAAAATACCACTGTATCGATTTCAAGTGTCAATGAATACAGCTTGGGAATATGGCTCACTCCTGAAACTCAAACGACAACCACCTTTACCTCTCACCGTCTGTCCGGGGACTTTATGAAAGGCGATAAAAAAGTCGGCACCTGGAGTCGTAGCTGGAGGCTTTCCGACCCCATCTCGTGGGGGCATGTGGACATGCGTATGCGCAAGCATCTAAAGGAACAAAACTATCCCTCCACTTGGACGCAGACCCAGAACAGCACCCAGATTGGCACGGCTGAATATAAGCGCGATTATCGACATGGCATTTTCAGTTCCGAGGCCAATTCCATTTCTTGGTATCTGCAATATGAGATTCCCGAAGGCTTAAGCCCCGAAGAAAAAGCTGAGCTACCGCCGATAAGCCGAAGTATCTTTCTTACCTTCAGGGATGAGGAGGGCACCATCGTTGATCAGAAGATCTTAAAGACCATCCTCCTTCAGCCTGGAGAAACCTCGATCATTGAGGAAACTCAGGCTATTGATGAAAAAGAGCTTCTTCCGCATGGTGGAAGAATTGAGATTTCTTTGATGCAGGCGGAGTTATACAGTGATTTAAATAACGACGGACAGGTCAATAGCAGCGACAACAGCTTTGTTGGAAAACCTTACACAAGCGATGCCAGTGAGGAGGAAAAGGACAAGGGAACTGAATTCATCTTTGCCAATGACTCGCTCTCAAACGGTGGTTGGGATAAGGAGGATAATGATACGCCCGGTAAGCCAACCGATACCGACGATGACGATGCTGAGGAGCTGCACATCAAGCCAGGCCTAACCGAAGGCGAAGTTTGGCTTGATCATCCTGCCATTGATGGATTGAAGTTTTACAAAACGAGGAAATGCACCGAAGAAATCGAGCTCTCGCCAAGCAATCACTTCATGATCAGTTCAAGCAATCCATTTCCTAACAAGGTATTCGTACGGGCTGAGAGCGTGACGTTCTCAACGACCAATCCGCAGAAGGAGGGAGACTTAAAACTGATGATCAAGCCAACTGGCAGCGCTGCCACTGGCTGCGAAGCTGCCAAGTTGAAGGTCACATTTATTAAGGACTTAGGCGCGACAAAATACTTCCAGGGCACCAGGGACTACATATTCGAGAATAACACTAAGAATTTTACACATAACAAAGATTATGGGAGCACCCGCTACCGCATCGTTGCAATGCTTGAGGAATCAACAGTGATGTTTGGCTTAGACACATACGATCACGTTGCCGACCAGCCTAGGCTCAAAGGTATTGATGCGGTGAAAGCCAGCTACAATTGTGACGTCATCATCAATGGGAATCAGTGCTTTAATAGCGGTGTGACTTTGCCAGGCGGTATGACTGATCGGTGTGACGGCCGTTTGTGTGTGGGAAGACTGATACTTCGCCCACCATCTGATGATACACACCATCCCGATCTTGGCGGAGCTTTGGGTCGTTATATTTGCCACACTCTTTCGCCCCAGACCTTCACGTTCGGAGCAGGGCAAATACCTGATCCGCCAAACATGGATCAAGGCATCGGCGGGCTGTCGACTAACTACACATTAGGCATCCGGCAATCTGCAGAAAATCAAGCTGTGGGACGTGGTAAAGGGCATGAAGCGGGCAAAGGCATCATCTTCACAGCAACGAATTACGAAGGCAAAGGAGGTGCTGCGGCACAGTTTGCAACTGATGCCCACAATTCTGGGGTGCAATCACTCACTGGTGGGAACCCTACTAACTGGGAACTTTTATTTTTAGACGGTTCTACATCCGTGGGTCTTGTGTTGAGTAACCCCGACGGAGATCAGCAAACCATCATAAAAGGAGCCAAACACAAGGGCTTTCCATACTACTATGTCAATACCTACCTCCTCTTTGAATGCGATAAGCCGAGAAACTAAAGCCACAAAAAAGCCGTGAAACAAACTCAATTCGTATTGATAGGTGTTTCGATCGCTGTCGTCCTTTCGGACGGATGCAGTAAGGAAGCGTCATCTGAAACATCCCTGCCATCACTATCACCATCGACGCCTCCTAAAGCCCAAGCAGTTGGATTAGCGATTAAGGACAAGGAAAGCGGACGACAGCCCAGGCAAAAGTCCCCTCAACTTGTCATTCTGCAAGATCAACCTAACCCTACGGCTGATCGTTTGCGGCAAGAGCTTGGTGATATCGAAAAGAACGCCCCTGAGCTTGCGGGTAAGATAGCAAAACTATGGAAAGAGAGTGTCACTCTACTCCCTCCTAGGATACTGCCAAGTGCAGCGAATGCAAGCGTTGCGAATGGAACGAGGCTGCCCTCAGAACTCGCAGATGTCATTCACTCAACATCAAGGCAAAATGATGCTTCATCAGCGCAAACAATGTTAAACGCTCTTGGCTTGGTAATGGCCTCAACTCAATCTGATTTACTCTCACAGTATGCCAAAGAACGAGCAAACACACTTCCTCCAACTACGACTGATATAGCCATCTTCGAAGCATTGAATCTAGCTATCAATGAATTAGGCCCTTCAACTGATGTATCTATTTTTGAAGTCTGGGAACCTTTGGCAAATGCAAGAAACCCTGTTTATCGCCTCCTTGCACTGCGTGCAGCAATCCACTCAACATCACGAGCCGCTTTTGGTCTATCTTCTGAAGATCCGAACTTCAACCGTGTCGATGCATCAGCCAAACTCGGCTTTTACCTAAACTTCCTTGATGAGATCGACCCTATTATTTTGTCTGAATCAATCACTGCCATATCAACTGTTCCTACGACCAAAGCTCGACAAACGATCGAGACATTCCTAATAACACAACAAAAACGTGGTGATACTTCACTTGCTCAAGTTGCAGCACAAGCCCTACGTACCCAAGAGCTAATTACCCAAGGAGCACCCTAATTGGTCTTCAGCCTCAGAGGCGCTGGCTCAACTAGACAGTTTCGGCAGATCGAGTGACTCGTTACTCAACGAACTACTGGCTCATTAATCCAGCTCGTAGAGTAGTTCCCAAATCCCTGTCGTTGCCAGCCGCCAAAGTGCTCATATCGTTCCCGCCACTGACTGCAAAAGGAGTGTGCGAAATCTCCGCCAAGCGACCTTAGCTCCTCACCGATGGAGTCAATTGCGGATCCGGTTCTCTCGCGCAACTCGCCTAATTCGCACCACCCTATTGCTAGCCCGATTCAGTCTTTATTGCACTGAAGGAAAGCTTTTCTTTATCGTAGCGAGCTAACCATCGACTCAAGTGATGAGCATAGCGCTGAATGGGTTTATTCGATCCAAAAGACCTTCGAGTGTTTCACAAGGCTGCTCCGGCAGTTCGGTATCGATACACATCCAAATTGATCACAATGAAACGTCTCGCCGCCATCATCGCTGCTGTTCTCATCGTTTGCATGGGCTGGTGGCTGTTTGCACCCAGCAGCCAGCCAATTCCTGCAAAAAGTGGTGCCAGCGGCCAAACGACCAAGGTGGTCCCCGAAGTCGTTCTCAGCCCACCCAATCCTGGGGCATCATCATCTGCGGGGGCTTCTCCAAGCCCAGGTGAAAGACTGAGTTTTGCAGAGCGCATGGTGAACGCCTTCTCAACCCCCATCACTTTTTACGGACGTGTTCTTGATCAACATGGCGCACCAGTCGTGGGGGCTGTCGTGCGGGGCTCCGCAGCAGTCTCCATGGGCGGCAACTCGACCAAGGTAACGACAACCACGGATGCTGCCGGTCACTTTACGCTTCGCTCAAAAGGAATGAGCTTCTTTGTGACAGTGGATAAGCCAGGCTACTACCACATCTACCCCGGCAAAATGCCGGGACTTGTGTCTGAAAAGGGTTTTGACTATGCCGAGGACCTGGGAAGAGGCATCCACAAACCAGATGCATCCAAACCAGTCATCCTGCACTTGTTTAAACCTGGAACAATTGAGCCGCTGACTCGGATTAAATCAACTTCGCATCGGCTTAGCCGAACGGGGAAGGCCGTCGAAATTGAATTGGATAAAGGAGCACACCGCATCTCTCTGGCGTGCACAACTGAAGACGAGGTGACACCCGACGGCAGATTCTCGTGGAGCTTTGAGGTCAAAGTCATCCAAGGAGGGCTGCAGCCTGCGGGCGAAACCTTTCAGTTTGAAGCGCCTGAGACCGGCTACAAGGAAACGGATGTCATCGACATGAACGACTCTCTGCCACGTCCACAATGGGCTGACTCGGTGCGTCGCTCCTATTTCGTGCGTTTCAATGACAATACCTTTGCTCGGATCAAGGTCGAAATGATAGCCTTTGGAGACTTCTTCACCGTTATCGAAGGCTACTACAATCCGAAGTCAGGTTCGAGGAATCTTGCAGCGGATCCATCGCAACGCTGATAACTCCAGCCTCGTCAGCCCATCTCACTCACGAGCGAACATTACCGCAAGCCGAGTCCACTAGATGGGTCACTATCAAATGCATCTACTCGTCTGCCCATCATGCCGCCAAAGCTATCTACAAGCTGTTCGCGTGCTACCTCTCTCGGGTCTTCCCGCTTGGATATGTGATGAGTGCGATGCATTTTGGTTAGAAAGTCCAGACAAGAATCCATCTGCTTATATATTCGGTTTCCCGATTTTATGCTGAATCACAGGCTCACGGATGAGAGGAGAAACTTGGAGTATTTGGCTGAACCAAGCAATCCGCATGGTAGGCATGGGTAAAGCGGATGACTCGGTCCACGTCCGGTGCGGCAACTCCACCCGCTTTTTTTGACGATTTCAGCATGACTTCCCCTCTTTGGCGGACGTTAGAAGGGGTTTGAGTTCCTTCTTTCTTTTGCCATGACCGCTGCCGCCAAGACTTTCCTTTTCGATCTCCTTTCCACCCCCAGCCCCACCGGTTTTGAAGTCCGCGGCCAGCGCAAGTGGGCGCAGTATGTGGGGAAGTTCGCCGATGAAGTCGAGAGTGATGCCTATGGCAGTGCCTGGGGCACGCTGAAGGGCAAAGGCAAAAAGGGCAAACGCATCATGTTCGAGGCCCATGCGGACGAGATCGGTTACATGGTGAAATACATCTCCAAGGAGGGTTTCATCAGCGTGGATCGGGTGGGCGGCAGTGATGTCGCCACGGCCCGCGGTCGCCGTGTGGATATCCTGGGAGATAAAGGCACCGTGCGCGGCATCATTGGCAACATCGCCATTCACATCCGTGAAGACCGGGACAATGAAAAAGCACCCAAGGTGCATGAGCTGTGGGTGGACATCGGGGCCACCAGCGCCGGAGAAGTTTCTGATGCAGGCATCCGCGTGGGGCACCCCATGGTGTATGCCGATGGGGTGGAGGAGATCGGCGCGCATCGTCTGGTCGGTCGGGCCCTGGACAACCGCATCGGCGGCTTCATCATTGCGGAAGTCATCGCCCGTCTGAGCAAGCGGAAGACGCCTCTCAGCTCCAGCGTCATCGCTGTGAATGCCGTGCAGGAAGAGATCGGCGGGCATGGGGCTAAGATGGCCGCGCACCGCCTGATGCCCGATGTGGCGATCGTGCTGGATGTCACCCACGCCACCGATACCCCGAGTGTGGATGTGAAGAAAAATGGGGAGGTCAAACTGGGCGGTGGCCCCAGCCTGACGCATGGCAGTGCCAACCATCCCGAAGTGGTGAAGCGTCTCATGGAGGTGGCCGCAGCCCAAAACATGCTTCTCCAACACGAGTCCTCCTCCCGCTTCACCGGCACGGACACGGATGTGATCTTCAATCAGCAGCATGGCATCCCCAGCGCCCTCGTCTCCCTGCCCCTGCGCTACATGCATAGCGTGGTGGAGATGGCGGACCTGCGAGACATCGAGGCTGTGATCCAACTTTTGGTTAGCTTCGCCGAGAGCGTCACAGACAAGGATGACTTTCACGTGAAGCTGTAACGCGGCTCGGGCAGACGCCCACGTTGCGTGACGAAACGTCCCTTTCGCCGACGCCAGAGACCGTCAAGCGAGGCCTCAACCTAACCAAGAGCTTCGTCACCCAATACCCAATGTCTCTAGACTTGCCCTAGGGACGGGATTTCGTGCAACTTTACGGTCCCGCCTGGGGATCTCTTAACCTGAAACCGAAGGCCTTACGCGCTCCTAGAGGCCTCCCCCAAGACGATCCCCAATCCCCCCTTTTTCATGGGGAGGACCGTGTGCAACCAACACTGATACTTCCGTGTTGAGTGTGCCCCCGCAGCCCTGGTTTGGCACGTGCGGTGCTGTTAGTTAACCCGCATCCCCCCCGGAGCCCGATCTGCAAAAATAAGCACCTTCATGGTGCAGGAGGTCCACGGCCTGGCGCTGGTGATGAACCCTCCTGCACCATGAAAAACTCGTCCTGCTTTTCACTCGCCGTCAGTCTCTTCCTGATGGTGAGCCCCCACGCTTCAGCCCAGCTCTTTTGGGATCCCAACGCCGCTGACGGAGTGCAAAATGGCAATGGCAACTGGAACCTGACCGACGCTCTGTGGAATACCGGCAGCGGCAATACCACCTGGGACAACAGCGGCTCCACCATCGCCTCCTTCGGCAGCACCGCGAGCAAAACTGGCGGCACCATCACCGTGCAGGGCACCCTCAATGTCGGCGGCATGCGCTTCAATGCCCTGAGCACCTCCACCGGTCAGGATCTACCCGTCACCATCGCTCACACCATCAACGGCGGCACGCTTCAGTTTGCCGATAATGCGGTCATCGAAGCGGCCAACAACTCCTCCAGCGGCAGCGGCTCCGTGCTCTTCATCAATCTCAACTCCGTGCTGAAAGGCAACGGACTCACACTTCAGCGCCCGGTGGAGACTCGCATCAATGGCTTTCAATACATCCGCTTCGGCTCTGCCAATCCAGACCTCAAAGGCGTGCTCAACGTCAATGCCCGCGCGGCGGATAACGGCATCTTCCTCCTGCTCACGGGCTTCAACAACATCAGCGGCATGGACAGCGTGAATGTGCAGTCGGGCAGTGTGCTCGCCACCGGGGGCACGAGCAACAACTACACCATCCCCATCAGCATCGCCGGGAACGGCCAGGGCAACGGGGCCATCCGCATCGACAGTTCGAGCATCCGCTTCACCGGAGGCATCACCCTCTCGGCCGATGCCGGGATCATGACCAACCGCGGTATCCTCAACACCAGCATTGACTCCGCCATCACGGACAACGGCCTCGGCTATGGCTTCCAGCGCTTCGCCAGCTCCGCCAACAGTGTGCTCACCCTCAATGGCACCAGCACCTACAAGGGCACCACCACCTTTGGCCGCTCAGGCGCCACCGCCGGGGGCATCACGATCCTGAACTTTGCCGCTGCTGGAGCGCCTCAGAGTGATATGCTCTATCAGGGGGTGACCACGGCAGGTGGCCTGGCAATGATCGGAGGCTCTCAGGGCAACAGCACCTTCATCATTCAGGGCAAAGACGGCACCGAGAACAGTCAGCGTTTCGGCAATGTCGTCGTGTCCGGCACCCGCTCGAATGTCACCCTGACCTCGGGGATCGGCGGCAGCGTTTCTCTGAACCTCGGCACCATCACCCGCAGCGGCACCGGCTCCATCGCTTTTAGCACCGACGCTTCCAGTTCCATCACCTCTAGCATGGCCAACGGCTTCCTGGGTCCGTGGGCCACCCTGGTGAATAAAGAAGACTTCGGCTCTTGGGCCAAGGTGGAAAATGGCCAACTCCAGGCCTTCTCCGGCTCGGCCATTTTTCTGGACGGAGCCATGCTGAGCACCATGGGCATCAATGCGGATGTGAACATCAATGAATACTCCACCGAGGATGTGTTTGGCGGCTTTGGCACCTTTCAGGTGAATTCCATCTCCATGAACGATACCACCACGGCCCGCCTGGTGGATGTGGGGGATGGCAGCCTCCTGAAGCTCGGCAGCGTGGGAGGCATTCAGATCACCAAGGATGCGAAGAGCTTGGTCGTCGGCATGGAAGGCTATGCAGGGGCGATCCAGGCCGCCACTGGCAATGGCCAACTCTGGCTGACCAACCTGTCCACGAGTGGCACTCTCACCGTCAATTCCTCCATTCAGAGTGCGGTTTCCCTCTTCATCAACGGCACAGGGAAAACCATCCTCGCCGGAGCGAACACCTACAGCGGCAGCACCCAGATCAGCAGTGGTGAGCTGGAGATCCGCCATTCCATGGGGCTCGGTGACAGCGTCCTCTCGGGGGCAAATACCACGGTCTTGGTGAATGGCACGCTGCGCTTGGGCGGTGGCATCACCACCGATGAACCGATCATCCTCAACGGTTTCGGTTTCAAAAACACCGGGGCCCTGATCAATACCGATGGTGACAACACGGTGGTCCGGGCCGTGACGGTGGGCCAACCGACACGCATCAACAGTGAATCCGGCACCCTCATCTTCCGCGCCACCAGCGGCACCACGGATGCCATCACCTCCAGCGCCTCCGGAGCCACCACCGCCTTCGGTGGGGCCGGGGACATCACCATCCGAGGCAAAATGAATGCCTCAAGCAACGTCATCACGAAAGATGGCGCCGGCACGCTCACCTTTGCAGGCACGCAGACCTTCACGGGGGCGATGACGCTCTCCGCAGGCACCGTGCACCTGGACTTTTCAGATGCCTACTCCCCCTCCACGGACATTCTCTACAACGGCATTGCCACACCGGTGGCCATGGGACTGAACAGCACCGCACTGAAGCTGACGGGTGCCGCAGGCGCCACCAACTCCCAAACGCTGGGCACGCTCTCCCTCTCGAACAAAGCCGACATCACCCTGGTGCCGAATGGAGCCAGCAGCCTGACCTTGAACTTCGGCACGGTGACCCGAAATGCCTGGAGCATCCTCGGTCTGGATCTGCCTAGCGGGACAAGCCTGCGCCTGAACACGGGGTCTAACAATACCCTCATCAGTTACAATGGCCGCGCCTATGCCTATATCCGAGACAGTGTGAATGGAGATGAATGGGCCGCTACCGGCGTGCTCAGCGGCAGCACACGCCCAGTCGTCACGCTCTCTTCCATCGGCGGTTATGTCAACTCCACCGCGACCTCTCTCAGTGGCAATGCCAACCTCGTCACAGCTACCACCACCCTGAGTGCAGACACCACCACGACGACGCTCCGCTTTGCCCAGGCGCAGGATACCTTGATCACCGATGGCGCAGCGGCCACCACCCTCACCACCAGCGGCATCCTCGTCTCCAGCACCGTGGGCGCTCAGTCCGTGACCATCTCCACCGATTTTCTCCGCCCGTCTCCGGCGACGGTGGCCAGTGTCAATCCTGACCTCAACATCATCCAGAACAACACCCAGGGTGCCCTTTACATCACCGGCGGCATCACCAATTCCCTCAGCAGCACTGGAACCGCCGCCACCGTCTCCGTCGCGAAAACCGGACCGGGGTTGGTCGTCCTGTCGGGAGCCAATACCTTCAGCGGAAACCTGCGTGTCTATGAGGGGGCCATTCAGTTCGCCGCTGGCAGTAGTGTGAACAACAACATCGAGTTCATCCTCGGCTCCGGCAGCAACAGCGGGAAGATCATCCTCGGCAGTGAGAGCACCGGTGTGACCTTTAACATGGACTACATCACCACGCAGGGCGTCGGCACAGAGAACCGTATCGTCGGCGGTGCCTCCACCATGTCACAGATCTTGCTCGCAGGCTCGACAACCACCCCCAGCACTTTTAGCAACGGCATCATCGGCGGATCAGGCCAGTATGAAAACAACATCGAAGTGCGCCTCTCCGCCATCGACGGCTCCCTCTCACTCGGGCCTAACAACACGTATGCAGGCGCCACCATCAACTCACGCGGCACCATCGTGGTGGAAAAGCTGGCCAACATTGGCGAAGTCAGCTCCCTGGGCACCGGGGACTTCAACAGTTCCGCAGGCACCATCCTCATGGCCAACCAAACCACCGGCACCGCGGGTTCCTACGCCACCGCCATTTTAAAATACATCGGCAGCGCCGACTCCGTGACCAACCGCCCGGTCAGCGTCACCAACTCCGATGATGTAGGCGACATTGTCACCGTCACCGCCGTCCTGGAAAACGCCGGCACTGGCACTCTGAAATTCACCGCCCCATTCACCGCAGGCGGCAGCAACGCCGCCGACCGCACCCTGCGCCTGACCGGAACGAACACCGGCCTGAATGAAATCGTCAGCTTCGCCGATGCCTCCAGCACCATCCTGGGCAAGCTGGAGAAAGAAGGAGTGGGCACCTGGGCGCTCACCGGCAGCAGCACCTACAGTGGTGGCACCACCGTCCGTCAGGGCATCCTGCTCGCCAACAATAACCCGGCCCTCCCAGGCTCAGCCACAGGTCTCGGCAGTGTCACGGTGCAGGCTGGGGCGACCCTGGGCGGAACCGGCCGCGTGGCCCCTGGCGATGGTCAATCCATCCTCATCTCCGGCGGCACGCTGAATCCCGGTCTGCCTGGCCTCAGCGTGAGTGCCGGCACTCTCACCCTGGATACCACGGGAGCTGGCATGCTGACGCTGCAAAACCAAGCCTACATCTCGATGGATCTCATCTCCGGCTCTGGCTCGGGTGATAACACCGCCAATGCCCTGGCAGCCGATCGTCTGAAGATCAGCGGCCAAGTCACCCTCGGTGCAGGCACCACGCTGCGCGTGAGTAACCCCAACGGCATGACAACCTGGGCGTTGAATGATCAATGGCAGCTCTTCGACTGGTCTGGCCTCACCACCCCTGTGCAGGGCGGGTTCGCGACCTACGATCTCCCCACGCTCCCCGAAGGCCTGGCCTGGAATGTGGATAGCCTGCTCACCACCGGGGTGCTCTCCATCTCCACCCTGGTGGTGGTGCCCGAGCCCAGCCGCCTCTTCTTCCTCGGCCTCGGTTTGACCAGCCTCATCCTGCGCCGCCGTCGGTAAGTCCCACGCTTTCCGATCTTGCTTTCCGCCCAGCCTTGGCTTGCTTTGAAAAGCCCGCCAGCCATGCCTCCTGGATACACCCTCCGTCCTGCCACGAATGCCGATTGCGAAGCCGTCCGCGCCGTCGTGCTCAGCGTGCTGGCGGAGTATGGTCTGCAAGCCGACCTCAGCACCACCGATGCGGATCTTTTTGACCTCGAAGGCCACTATGCTCAACGCGGTGGCTGCTTCGAGGTGGTGGTTGACCCGAATGGAAAAATCATCGCAAGCGTGGGTTTACAACCCCAGGGTGAAGGCCTCTGCGAGCTGCGCAAAATGTATCTCCTGCCGCAGCACCGTGGCCGTGGCATCGGCCGAACGCTGCTGGACCATGCTCTCCAGCGCGCCCGTGAGCTGGGCTTCCGCGAGATCCACCTGGAAACCGCCAGCGTCCTGAAGGAAGCCACCGCGATGTATGAACGCGCCGGGTTTCAGCCCTATCAGCCGGAGCATTGCTCCGCCCGCTGTGATCTGGCTTATCGGCTGATGCTGTGAGTGATGCGGGCACTCCTGCCTGCAACGAAAGGCCTAACGAGGGATCTGTAACCGCAAGGTCATGAACGGAACCGCCGTCAGACCTCCAAGCATTCTCCCCCCTCATGCGGCAGCCCATCACAGCCTTCAGAGCTTCAGCATCTGCTCTGCCCAAGTGAGCGCTCGTCCCACAGCTTCGGCATCCTCGGTGGCTTTGGCTTCTTCGAGGGCTTCTTTAGCTTTCAGCAGTTGCTTCACCTGTTGGATGGAGATGAGCGACTGCGCCGCCGCAGCCACTTTCTCATAGCGGGCTTTGAGAGATTCCACATCGGTGTCTCCGGGCTCATAGCTGGAGAAATCCGCAGGAGGGGGCAGTTCCGCCTCATCCACCTGACTCTCCAGCATGAGCTGATCCAGTGCCTGATCCGCTGCAGTCCACTCTCCCTGGCGGATCAGGGCCTCGATCTCGCCGCCGCGCTTTTGCATCGCCTGCGTGGGCGGCACGCCGAGGGAGTCCACCGCCATGCGTAAACGCGCCGCCTTCTCCCGCACTCGCGACTCCAGACCTGCACGCCGCGCCTGTTTGGAGGACGCCAAAGTCAGCGCCTTCTTTTGCTGCTCAGGATCCAGCACATCCCGCAACTGCACCAGCGCCTTGAGGTGCAGATGTTTCACCGCAGCCTCCGCCTCCATCAGGGCATCCAGCCGAGCCGCTGCCTGTTCCTGGCCGGTTTCCGGTTTGCGCAGGCTTTGCACCAACTCGCGCTGCCGCTCACGCACCTGCTTTTCCAGCGGCGCGGCCTCCGCTTGCAATGCTTGAGCGATCTGGGTCATCGTCGCCTCCTGCGCAGAGGTGAGCTGCAACTCGGGCTTGAGAGTGACGATCATCTCCGGGGTGATCAGGCCGCTCTGAAGCAAGATCTCCGGTCCGGCGAAGAGCGGAAGTGTTAGCAGTGAAAAGACGAAACCAAAGTGTTTCATGGCAGGGAAAGGGTGAGATGCGCAGGCAGCAGGGCATCACTCGGCGCAGCAAAGGATTCATCAAGACTGGCGAAGAGCTCCGCCGGGGGCGCCTCCAGCAAGACCGGGAGGGACTCGGCAAGCCGAGGTTGTTCAGCGACGGGAACGGCTTCCTCGAAGGTCACGCCCAAGGCCAGCATCAGCACCAGCGCCGCAGCCAAGGGAGCCCCGACGAACCACGCGAAAGAACGCTGCGGAGCTGCTAGGCGCGGAGCTTGCAGCAGGTCAGGATTCCAAGCCGGTGCTTCGGCATGATCTGCACGCCGCATCTGCTGGAAGCGATCTCGGAGCTGGGCTTCAGGGTCCATGGTCATGAGTGGGAGAGGAAGGTGAAAGGAGGGTTCTCAAACGTGCTTTGCCGCGTTCGTAATGCTGGCGCACGGAACCTAGGCTGACCTGCATGACGGCGGCGGCCTCGCTGAGAGACAGGTCCTGATAAAACACCAGATGCAGCGCCTCGGCCTGACGTGCGGGTAACATGCCCAGGGCCTGACGCAGTTGCAAAGTTTGTTCGTCCTGCTCCACCTGTCGTGAAGGAGAGGGTGGCGTCACCCGCGTTTCGCTTTGGCCCTGACGCCACAGCTTGCTGAGCAGGCTTTCCCGATACCATTGCCGACGCGCCTCCTCGCGGGCGGTGAGGCGGATGATGCCGAACCACCAGGTCTTGAAGCTGGAGCCGCCTTGGCGCTGCAAGCTGCCGCGCGCGAGTTTCAGATACGCATTCTGCAGCACTTCCTCGGCCCGATGGTGATCTCCGCCGCAGCAGTGCAGCGCCCAGCCAAAGGCATCGGCATGCAGGGCGTCGAGGTTGTCGGCAAGTTCGCGCTCCATTCATTTGTCAGGTGAGTGACCTGGTCTCTCCGCCTGTATGACAGGGGTTTTCCAAAAACGCTTCAATTTCCCGGAATATGGATCCAGAAGACCGCCCCGCCTCCCTCGCGATTGTGGGCACCGGAATACCCGCCATGCGCCATGGCGATGGAGCGCACGAGGCTGAGCCCCAGGCCCATGCCGGAGCTCTTGGGGCGGGCAGCGCTGCCACGCACGTAGCGGTCCCAGATGATTTCGATCTCATCCGGATGCAGCCCGGGGCCGGTATCCTCCACGGAGATGATGGCACCGGTGCCTTCGCCCTGCCAGCTCACGCTGATCTGGCCGCCAGGTCGGTTGTAGGCCAGCGCGTTATCGAGCAAATTGGAGACGGCCTGCGTCAGCAATTCGCGATCGATGTTCAGCGTCATGCTCAGGCCCGGCACCAGTTTGAGAATCAGCTTCCGATCTTCCGCCGCCGGCACGAAAAGCTCCACCAGATCCGTCAACAGCTCATCCAGGGAGGTGACTTGACGATGCAGGCGCAGCGCGGCGTGATCCCCGGCTCGGATGGTCAGCAGCGTCTGCACCAGTTGGGTGGCACGATCGATCTCTTCCAGACTGCGGGCGGCTGCTTCACGCGCGGCCTCGTTGTCGGTTTCATCATGGAAATGCTCCAAGTTTCCTCGGATGCGTGCCAGCGGGGTGCGCAGCTCGTGGGCCAGGAAGTCATTGGTGGTCTGGAGCTCGCGTGTCAGGGCCTGGATCTGATCGAGACCGATGTTCACCACCGAGGCCAGGGCTCGCAGTTCAGGGATGGCCTCCTGCCCGCGCAAGCGGCTGTTATTCCCCGGCAGCCGCATGCGCTCCGCAGTGCGGGTGAAGGAGAGGATGGGCCGCAGCACCTCATGGCGAAACCACATGACGGGGAGCAAAAGGATCATGGCGGCAGTGAGTCCCGCGAACCACAAATGCCACTCGATATTGCGCAAGTGCATGCGTGACTGCGTATCCGCCCTGCCCATCCACAGAGTATTGCCATCCCAGAGCCGGATGGCCCCCAGATACAGGCGGCCTTCACGATCCGTGGCGGCCACTTCCATCAGGTCCATATCCCCTTTATCTAACAATGATCGCATCGTTTGTTCGGGCCAAATGAAGCCTTTAGCTGCGGATGACATCTCTTCAGAGATGATCTGTCCGGAGGCCGTGGTCAGCCGCATGGCATCATGACTCAGTGGGCGCGGGGTGGCCTGAAACACCCGCTTCACCCCCGCCAGCCCGCTCTGCGTGTAGATGGCGGAGTATTGCATCAGCTCATCGGAGATGCGATTGCGATGAAACTGCCGCATGTCCTGATTCACCGCCATGCGGACGAACACCAGGATCGTGGCGATGCAGATGGACACCACCGCCACCAACAGCAAAATCAGCCGCCATACGGACGGAACCTTCTCACGCCAGAGTTTTAAAAACATAGCCCTTTCCGCGAATGGTCTCGATCTGCACGCCACAGCCAGGTGCCTCCAGCTTGCGGCGTAGGCGGCAGATCATGGCATCCACCACATTGGTGCCGGGATCGAAGTGAATGTCCCACACCTGCTCCAGCAAAAACTTCTTCGGCAGCACGCGGCCTTCATGATTCATCAGCACCTCCAGCAGTGCCCACTCACGCGGTTGCAATTCCACACTATCGCCACCGCAGGAGACCCGATGGCGCAGCAGATCCAGGCGGCAATTGCCCAGGCTACGGTGCGTGGGGATGGGGTTGGTGGCCCGACGATGCAGCGCCTCCACCCGCGCCAGTAATTCCTGATGGGCAAAGGGCTTGGTGAGGTAATCATCCGCCCCCGCCGCGAAGCCCCGCACGCGGTCTGCCACATCGGCCCGCGCGGTGAGGAAGAGCACCGGCGTCCGCACCCCCTCACGGCGCATTTTTTCCATGAGGGAAAAGCCATTCATATCCGGCAGCCCCACATCCAGGATCACCACATCACACTCTTCATTGAGAAAGCACTCCATCGCCTTTGCCGCACTGCTTTCCCAGCGCAATTCGTGCCCGGCATCATGCATCCATCCCCTCACTTGACGTGCGAGTTCGGGATCATCTTCGACAAGCAAAAGATTCATGGGCTATTTCAGGCTCGGTGAAAAGGCGTTTCAGACTGCGCTTTCCCGGGGGTAAACGCCAGTAGAAATCCTTTCCTTTTCTGACTAGCGCATCTCTTTAGCCTTCATAAACCATTCCGAAACAGCGAAAACCCGCCCCCGAGTCGCCCCGACCTAAGAAAGGTCGATTTCGCAGAAAAGTATGATCAATCATTACCAAACGGTAAGGTGACTTTATGAGGATTTTCGCAAATGATGCTAATGTTCACTGAAGAGTGAACGTTTACCCCTTCGAATCCCCCCACACACCGCGAGTTCTCATTCGCCCTTTCCAATTTCTGTCATGGCACGTTATCTGGCATTTTCCGCAGTCATTCTCGCCCTTGCAGGCGGCATGACCGCGTATCTCAATGCCCATCGTGCCCAGCCATCTCAGGCTCCTCTGAAGATGGAATCCAATTCTGGGAGATCTACCGCTCCGGGGGGGGTTGGTGGACACCAGTTGAAACTCTCGGCGGTGCCAGGAAACATCTGATCCTGGCGCCGCCGAGATCATTCGCTGATTGAAGATGGCATCAGCGAAGCTCTCGGACGGCCCGCTCGAAAGTTCTTACGGAGACTTCACCCTGCCCATAGCGGCCTGAGGCATACTGCTGCGCCAGCGCCAGGACAGCCTCGCGATCTCCAGCCACCCGCTGGGCATAGGCCAGTGGACCTTCATTTTCCCGCCGTGCGGGTAATCCCAGCTTTTCCAAGCGACGGCAAAAATGCGCCCAGGCACTGCGCCAGCGATCGGGGTCACGCGCTGGCCGCCGCAGCCACAGTGTCAAAAGGAGCAACGCCAGCAACACCGCACCGATGCTGATGAGCAGCAGCCAGCCCTCCTTGATGCCGCTCAACCCCAACCGTGAGAGCCAGCCGAACTGCGATTCGTCATCGAAGCTGATCACGGACTGATACCACTCATAGTTCACCTGATCCATGAACAGGCGCACCTGCTGCATGGCCTGCCACCAGAAGCTGTTGCGCTGTCTTTCCAGAGCTTCTTCGTCGCCTAACAAATAACCTTGCAAATCCGAGTTTAGGCGTGCCGGGGCCAGGACCGCCGTCGGGTCCACCCGCGTCCAGCCTCGCTCATCCAGCCAGACTTCCACCCAAGCATGAGCATCCGACTGACGCACGATCAAGTGCGTGCCGGTGATGGACATCTCCCCACCGAGATAGCCCATGACAATCCGCGAAGGCACGCCGGCCACGCGCATGAGGGTCGCAAACGCTGCGGCGAAGTGCTCGCAGAAACCGATCTTCCGCTTCGTCATGAACTCCTCCAGCGCCACCCCTCCCAAATAGACTCCGGGCTCCAGGGTGTAACGATAGCCCTGACTGCGCAGATAGTTCAGACCCGCTTGCACGACCTCCGTATCTCGCGTCGCCCCCTGCCGCCACTGACCGGCCAGATCCCGCAGACTCGGGGCTAAATCCGCCGGGAAATCCAGGGCCGCCTCACGCTGAAACGGGCTCAGGGATTCCACCCCCATCTGCGGACGCGAGGTCACCTCCACACGCCGGACCTTACGCACCGTGTCGTGGGACCAAAGAATCCGCTCGGAGGATAAACCGGAGATGCGCTGCCCCGGTGCATAAGCGATGGGCACATCCAGAGCCGGGAGCCAGGCCTGACCATGCGGCTCCATGGTGATGATCTGCCGCACATCGCTCGGCAGTGGGCCACCCACTTGCGGGGCATAGCTGCTATTCAGACCGCGATTCCAACTCAGCCCCTGACACTCCCACAATACCACGCAGCGCCAGTAGCGGTCGCGATTCGTCGGGAGCTGGCCATCGGGAAACTCCACCCGGAAAGCCGTCGCCGTGTTCTTGGCCAATTCCAACACCTTGCCCGGATCGAGCGAAGAAGGCACGCCGGTGACGTTGGTGCGCCCACCGCTCATCCGCTGGAGGTAATCCAGGCTGAAACGCGGGAAAATGAAGAACAGCAGAAGCACCAGCGGCAGGGCCTGCACCAGCAGCTTCACCGTCTGAAGCGCTGGCGCCTTCCACCCCGGCACTCCACGGCGGAAACGCATCATGCACCCGGTGATCAGCGCGAAGGAGGTGAACATCCACACCGAGCGCATGAGACTCTGATCCGCCATCAGACCACACAGGCACAGGAACCAGCCGATCATGGCCAAGACTTGAAAATCATGCGGGGTGCGGGACTCCAGCAGCTTCCCGCCGGATAACGCGATTAAGACCGCAATGCCCGCCTCCATGGTGAACAAAGTGCCCTGGGTGAAATACACTGCGGCAATCCCCAGTGCCGTCAGCCCCAACGGCACGATCTTGGTCTGAAGAGGCCGCACCGTCACGTTGCGGATGACCAGACTCACGAAAAGCACGATCAAGACCCAGATCGACACCAGGTCTCTCAGAGGCAAGGCCGTGATCAGCAAGACCGCACTGAGTAGAGACAGCGGCCCCCGCGAGACCTCGGAGTTATATTCATGGCTGGGTGGCACCCGCAGGGTTTGCCGAGACTCCGCCGCCGCCAACCCGCCTGCGTGCAGCTCCGCCACCGCCTGGAGACAGCGCCGTGCATGAGATTCCCCCTGCCCGACTGGGATCTTCAGCTCTGGCAGACTCAGCGAGTAGGCTAGCCCCTGCTGCTCCGCAGTCTGAATCCAGCGTACCATCTGCCCGGCTTTTTCCTCCTCAGGCAGAGCCAGAGTTGCCCAGTCCAGATGCACCGCTTCACTCAGCCCGGAGGCCCAGGTCTTCACCATCAGCGGCCGCCCACGCGCCACCGCCCGCCAGTCGATGTGCCGCGGCGAGTCTCCGGGCTGCCACTCGCGCACCCCCGCGAAGTCATCCCCTTCCCGACCGGGTTTGGATTGTTGAGAAGAGCGGCTCTGCCCGCCGGATGAGGTGGCCTTCTCCGCCGCAGTCGGCAGCGGTAAATGCCCAGAAGCCGGAGGCACCGCGCGGCGGCTCAGCTCCACATTCACCACCCGCTGCGCATGCAGCAGGCCGAGCGGGTAGGCACTGCGCAGAAGAAGCTTCAGTGGCCCACCCCGAGCCACCGGCAGACGCAGATGCAACCGCACGGATTGACCCGCTGGGATCTGCTCGACAAAGGCCGCCTTCGGTGATCCCGCCAGCAGCACCTCCAGTCCGCAAGGCATATGTCCGGAAGCCGCACGCACCTCCACCGGCAGCACTTCCTGGCCGCCGGATTGGAGGGGATTGGCCCCCACGCGGATTTCCAGGCCACGCAAATTCGCCCGGGCATAGACGTAGCTCATCACCCCCAGAGCCCCCGCGGTGAAGGCCAGCAGGTAGGCCGCGCCATTGGACTGAGCCGCACCGGCATAGGCCATGGTGCTGCAAACCCCGATCCATGACAGCGTGTGCAGGTTAAAACGGATGCGCGTACCCGCCGTGACCTCGCCCGCACCACCCCTCCGCCTAACCAAGGATGAAAAACGCGCCCACCAGCCTCCCGATGCGGAGGCAGGAGATGGCGCAGCAGCAGCATTCATGCGGCCTTCCGAGTTCATCGCGATAGAGGGGGGGGTTAAGGGATGACGGTTTCCTCCAGGAGACGGCGGGCCGTTTCACCATCGCCTTCCAGACGATGAGACATCACGGCCACACCCACATCCTGCACGTCCTCCGGCAGCACCATGGCCCGGCCATGCATCAGAGCCCAGGCCTTCGCCGCATTCAGTAGGGCTAAACCGCCACGCGGGGAGAGTCCATGCCCTTCGGCACGGCTCGCTGCCAGCAAATCCTGCACGTAATCCAGTAGCGGCCCGGAGACATGCACCTGCCTGGCCTGCACCTGCATCTGCTGCATCTCCGCCCAGGGCAGGATCTCCGTCATGGACTTCAGCATCTCCCGCCGGTCCTGACCCTGCAGGATGCTGCGCTCCGCGGTGCGGTCGGGCACGCCCAAGGCCAAGCGCATGAGGAAGCGGTCTAACTGAGACTCAGGCAGCATGAAGGTGCCGATCTGCGACGATGGATTCTGCGTGGCGATGACGAAGAACGGCTGGGGCAAGGCATGCGTGACGCCATCGGACGTCACCTTGCCCTCCTCCATTGCCTCCAAGAGCGCGGATTGCGTCTTCGGCGTCGCACGGTTGATCTCATCCCCCAGCAGCACCTGGGTAAAAACCGGGCCTTGGTGGAACACGAAGCTACCCGCCTCCCGATCATAAATGGAAGCACCGAGGATATCCGCAGGCAGCATGTCACTGGTGAACTGGACACGGCGGAATTGCAGCCCCAGAGCCTGCGCCAGGGCCTGGGAGAGCAGTGTCTTGCCCACCCCCGGCTGATCTTCAAACAGCAGGTGACCGCGAGCAAGCAAGCAGCTCACCGCGAGGCGGATGACATCCTGTTTGCCCAGGATGATTTGAGATAAGCCATCGATCAATTTCTGAAGATTCGCCTGGGCTTGGCGGGCGACAGATTCAGGCAACGTGGCGTCGGTGGGGGTGATAGGGCGAGCAGACACAAAAGCGGGGGGATTGGTGATATTCGTAGTGTCGCTTTTTTGGGGGCTTTCTGGCAAGCTCTGTTGTGCGGCTTACACGGATTTTACGTTCCTGCCGCACGGCGCATCTCATCTCCCTCTCCACTCATGTCCTACACCTTCCCACGTTCAGCCGAGCTGTATGCCCGGGCCCAAAAAAGCATCGCTGGTGGCATCAACAGCGGCATCCGTAAGCTGGAAGTTCCTGTGCCGCTTTACTTCGATCACGGTCAGGGCTGCCGCCTGTGGGATGTGGATGGGAATGAATACATCGATTTTCAAACCGGTCAGGGAGCGCTGCTCTACGGTCACGCTCCCGCAGGCATGGCGGAGGCTCTCTCCGTGCAGGCCCGTAAAGGCACCCACTGGGCCGCGCAGAGCGAGTTGGAGATCGATGTGGCCGAGCGGCTGCAACGCCTCATTCCCGGCGCGGAGCGGGTGCGCTTTAACAACTCCGCCACGGAGGTGGTGCTCGCCGCCTTCCGCCTGGCCCGGGCCCACACCGGGCGTCAGCTCATCTTGAAATTCGAAGGCCATTACCACGGTTGGGCCGATGAAGGGCTGGTCGGCTTTGCCCCACCGCCGGATCAATGGGGCACGGAGGAGGAGCCGACTCGCCTGCACCCCAGCCAAGGAGTGATCTCGGAAGTGCTGGAGCAATTCGTCGTCGCCCGCTGGAATGACGTCGAGCATCTGCGCCAGCGCGTGGATCAGTATCGCGGCCAGATCGCCGCCATCGTGTTCGAGCCTGTGCTATGCAACACCGGCTGCATGGAGCCCGTGCCCGGCCTGCTCTCCACCATCCGCGAGCTGTGTGATCGCGACGGCATGCTCATGATCGCGGATGAAACCATCACCGGTTTCCGCTTCGGCCCCGGCGGAGCGCAGACGCATTATGGCGTGGTGCCGGATCTTACCATTCTCGGCAAAGCCATCGGCGGCGGTGTCCCCTTTGCCGCCCTGGTGGGGAAAGAAGCCTCCTTCGCCAAATTCCTCAGCGGTGCCGCGGTGCACGCCGGCACTCTAAATGCCAACCCGCTGTGCCTCGCCGCCGCCAAGTGGTGTCTGGATCAGATCCTCGAACTCGGGTCCGATCACCCCAAGACACTGATTTCGTTAGGCCAAAAAACCATGCAGGGACTGCGTGCCCTGGCCGATGAGTATGGCATCCCCCTGCGACCTCAAGGCCCCGGCCTCGTCTTCCATGCCACGATGCTGAAACCTGGGGCCGCCGAAGGCCCGGTCACCAGTTACCGCGACTACGTGCTGCGGCATGATGCCCCACGCTGGGCACACCTGCGCCGTTGCCTGCTGGAAGAGGGCGTGCGCGCCATCGAGCGCGGTCTCTGGTTCCTCAGTCTCGCCCACACCGAGGCCGATGTCGATGAAGCGCTGGTCCGCGCGCGACGGGCCTTTGCACGCCATGCGGAAGAGTGGGTGGGGGCCTGAGGATCAGGCGCGACAGCGTCCCGGAGTGCGGTGGCAAGCGCTCAAGCGCGACACCGCTCTATGGGTCTCAGGTCAGCCTACGTTCATAACACGATGCGTCCGCGTATGAGCGGTGTCGTCGAGGCAAGGATGCCCTTGCCTCTCTGCCACCTCCGGGACGCTCACGCGACACTCGAAATTCATCTTCTTCACACCACGGCTTCCAGCCCACTCACTCACTGCGGCTCAGACGTATCCTATCTGGAGAAAAAAAGATCGCCGGAGAGACACCCAAAAGCCTAGCCTTCATCCGTTACTTGGATGACTTCCACCCCCCAACCCAACCTGCTATGACTCCAAGCCCTGACACCGAGGCCGTCGTGCCGCTTCGGCCCCGTATCCTCCTGGCCGGGTTGTTTCATGAAACCCACACTTTTCTGGATGGCTCCACGCCCTTGGCGGACTTCACCATCCGCCGGGGTGAGGAACTGCTGGCGCAGAAGGGGGATGCCTCCCCCATGGGGGGCGTGCTGGAGTTGGCTGAAAAATGGCAGTGGGAGGTGCTGCCCACCGTGGACTATCGGGCTCAGCCCAGCGCCTTGGTCGAGGATCTGGCCATTGAGACTTTTTGGGCGGACTTTGAGGAGCATGCCACCCCGCACCTGAGCACGGGTGTGGATGGCATCTACCTCGTGCTGCATGGTGCCATGGTTTCTCAATCCTTTGAGGATGTGGAGGGTGAGCTGCTCCAGCGGCTGCGGGCTCTGCCGGGCGCGGAGCGAGTGCCCATCTTCGGCGTCTTCGATCTTCATGCCAACTTCACCCCGCGCATGGCGGAACTGGCCGACTGCCTGGTGGCGTATCGTGAAAACCCGCATACCGATGCCCGCCATGCCGCCTGTGACGCCGCCCGACTGCTGCGGCGCTGTCTGGAGACGGGCGAGCGCCCCCGGCAATACCACGCGCATCCGCCCCTGGTCTGGCCCCCCACCGGCACCGGCACAGCCACAGAGCCGATGAAGACGCTGGAGACAATGGCGCGCGAAATGGAGCAGGAGCCGGGCATCTGGTCGGTGAGCATCGTCGCCGGGTTTGCCTTTGCGGATACCCCCGACACGGGCGTGAGCTTCGTCATTGCCAGCTCACAGCCAGTGCCGGATCATCTCCAGCGCCTCTGCGAGACGGCCTGGCAACTGCGTGAACTGGGCAATGCCACCGAGCCGCCCCTGAGTGAGATCATCGGCGGCCTGACTGAGCCGCCCGAGGGCCTGACCGTACTGGTGGAGCCCTCCGATAACATCGGCGGCGGTGCCCCAGGAGACGGCACCGCCCTCATGCGCGCTCTCATTCACTGGCGGGTGCCCAACAGCGCCATCTGCATCGCCGATGCGGAGGCGGTGACGAAGGTCACCGCACATCGCGCAGGTGACCGGGTCATGGTGGCGATTGGGGGCCGAGGCAGCCGCTTGGATGCTGGACCGGTGGAGCTGGAGGTGGAGGTCATCTCCCATGGCAGTGGTCTGTTTGACCTGGAAGACACCCAGAGCCACCTCGCCTCCATGAGTGGCAGCCAGTTTGACATGGGGCCAACCGCCGTCGTGCGGCATAAGGGCCTGACGATCCTGCTCACCAGCATCAAGACCCCGCCCTTCGATCTCGGCCAGTGGCGAAGCCAGGGGCTAGAACCCACGGACTTTTCTGTCATCGGGGTCAAGGCTGCCGTGGCTCACCGGCGGGCTTACGATGGCATCGCCACCCGCATGCTCTGGGTGAATACCCCTGGGCCGTGCAGCAGCCAACTCCGCAGCTTACCTTTCGAGAAAATCCGCCGCCCCATCTACCCTCTGGACGACGAGGTGGAACTCGGGCCTCAGTGAGCGGGGTTCGGAGCACCGCCTTCAGGTGGCTTTAGCGATCTCTCCAGGATTTCCGGTCAGCCAGAGAGTGAAGTGGTCCGCACACTCCGTGTGCAGGTGACCGCGTGGAATGCCAAGCAAGGCACCCACACATCCACCTTGCCTCGAAGGCCAGGATCCTCATTCGGAGCCCGGCTTCAGCCGGAATCTGGAAGCTTACAAAAGTCCCCTCCCCTGCCGCCTGAAGGCAGAGCTCGAACTTTGAGTGACAAGCACTTTGCCAGATCGGCTGAGACATGTGGATTTCCAGTTCTACCACGTCTGGCTTTCCGCACACGGAGTGTGCGGGCCACAGGTCTCCGCAGGCCAGGGGATCCTCGTTCGGAGCCCCGGCTTCAGCCGGAATCTGGGAGCTTACAAAAGTCCTCCCTCCCCTGCCACCTGGAGGCGGAACTCCGACCTTTGAGTGGCAAGCAGTTTGCCAGATCGGCTGAGACACGTGGATTTCCAGTTCTACCACCTCTGGCTTTCCGCACACGGAGTGTTCGGGCCACAGGTCTCCGTCATTCGATCACCTAGGATTCACTCGAAGCGCCGGAAATTCTTTTCCAGAATCGCGATAAGACCCGCCGCCGAGTTCAGGACGCCGCCGGAGCGACATCCCCAGAGACAGGGGGAGTGGCCGGAGGTGCTTTCTTCGCCTTGCCCTTCAGGCTGTTGGCGCGGATTCGCTTCAGGCGGCGGAGGAAACTTGGGCTCAATTGCTGGAACTTGAGACGGCTATCGAGGTTCGTGTAATTCATAGGGGTTTATGTTTTAGACGGAAAGAAATTCGTTTTGTTCGGAACATTGGCTGTCGATTTCATGCCGGAATTTGTCGGGCGTTTGTATTCGCATTTGCTCCGATGTTTGTATTCGCCTCCGCCGAGATTCCGGGTCGGCGCACCCATTCACTGGGCGTGATGCCTTTTTCCGCACGGAATGCCTGGCTGAAATGACTGAGACTGCGGTAGCCCACCTCCAGGGCCGCCTCGCTGGCATTGGCCCGGCCATGCGCCAGCATCTCCGCCGCCCGCTCAATGCGCAGCCGGCGCAGATAGAGGCTGATGGTGGTGCCCGCCGCTTCCGAAAACGTGCGGGAGAGATACTGCGGATTGCAGCCACACAGGCGGGCCAGCTCCTCCAGAGTCGGCGGCTCCTCCAGATTCTCCAGCAGCGCCGCACGCACTTTGGCCACCCGCTCCAGGGAGAGACGGCGGGTGCGGGTGCAGAAAAGCTCCTCCCCTTTCGACTCGGTGAGCACCTTGCGGAAGAAAAACTCACTCATTCGACTGCCCTCCAGCAGGTGCCTTGCGGCGGTGCAAAGTGTGGGCGCCATAAGGGTGCGGGACCAGACTCGATCCTCCGCCTCCAGCGGGCGTGTGATCAGCGGGGTGGCGGAGTGCGGCCCGAGTAAGAGGCCCCGGAAATCTGCCGACAACTCCTGGCGCAGGCTGGTGAGACTGCTGTGCACCCACTCGATGGGAAAATGCAGGGCCAGGGCCTCATGCTGACGCCCCCCGAGCAAGCGCCAGCTCTCCGGCAAGGCCACCGCCGTATTCAGCCAGATCAGGCTATTGCCGGAGATCTCACGATGGCTGCGCAGGCTCCACTCCACCCGCACCGGCCCCTCCAGCAGCAGCAGGGCGGTGACTCCCCCGGGGCGCAGGGCCTTGAGCCAATGATTTCCCCCGAGCTGGGCATCGGCACCCAGCCAGCGGCTTTCAAAGGCAGGAAAAAGCATGGACACGATCCGTGGCAGTGAAGTGACGTGAAGCGGCCCCGAAGGCAGCGAGCGCTTTTTAACGTCGCTCTTTGGACCGATCAACCCTTATTTGCGACTGCGTATCATTTTCATTAAAGAACTCAATGACGCTCATGCGCGGTGTCGTTCGCTCGGCACGACCGAAAAAAGGAAGGGCCAGGACGCCCCCTCCAGGAGCTCTGGCCCTTTCAATTGACTCAGCTAAGGGGTGGCTTCAGCCAAACTTCGCCCGCCACTGAGTCACGATCATGGTGAAAAATGAGGTGCCGACCCGCACCACATCATCGGCTAGGTAAACCCAGCCGGGTAACACCGCGAAAGCACAAAGGAGACAGACGAGACCATTGGAGATGCGTCCGTAACGGATCATCTGCACGGCCAAGATGGTCATGATCAGAGCCGAGACACCGACGAGGTGCCAGTGCCAGCGCTCCAAGCCGAGCTGGGGGATGGCCATGATGACCATGGTGATCACCAGCAGCCAAGTCGCTCCGTTGTAGCAGCGCTTGGCAATCGACTCGTGATATTCCGCAATGCGGCGCTCGGCTTCCCGCTCACTTGCACTCTGCCGATGGTCTGAAAGAAATGCGCCACTCATAGGAAGCGACCATAAGGTAGAGGCCTTAATCAGTCCAGTGCCAGAAAACGTACACAGACCGCACCGCCGACCTTCACCTTTTTACCCGTAAAGGCCAGTTTACCCGTCTCGGTATCCACCTTGAAGAGCGCGGCAGTGTTGCTGTTCTGGTGGGCCACGATCATCCACCTGCCGGAAGGGTCCAGGCAGAAGTTACGGGGAATTTCCCCTTCCGCAGGGGCATTCTGGATCAAGGTGAGTTTTCCGGTGGCCGGATCGCAGGAGAAGACGGCGATGGTGTCGTGGGTGCGGTTGGACACATAGACGAATTTGCCATTCGGGTGAGCCACGGTTTCCGCCGTGCTGTAGCCCTGCTTACCACGATCTGCTTCAGGGAGGGTAGAGACGGTCTCGATCTCGGTCATGGCTCCCTTTGTGGCCTGATAGGCAAAGGAGGTCACCGTCATCAGCATCTCATTGTTCACAAAGACGAACTTGCCGTTGGGGTGGAAGGCGAGGTGGCGGGGGCCGCTGCCGGGAGGGACGGTGGCGTGCCCATGCCCCATGAGGCTGCCGCGCTCAGGATCGATCTTATAGATCAGCACCTTATCCAGCCCCAGGTCACAGGCGAGGGCGAACTGATTGTCCGGGCTGGCATTGATGCTGTGCCCATGGGGACCCGCCTGGCGCTTCGGGTCCACGCTGCTGCCTTCATGCTGCATGAAGCTCACCGCTTCGCTCAATTCTCCGCCTTGACCGATGGCGTAGCTGGCCACGCTGCCACTGCCGTAGTTCGCGATCATGGCCATCTCGCCGGTGTGATCCAGCGAGACATGGCAGGGACCCACGCCCACGGAGGAGACTTGATTGATGGGGCTGAGCTTCCCCTCGGGCAGGCTGATGTTAAAGGCGCTGACTCCCCCGGCCTTGCTGCCAGGCACGGGCATCTCACCCACGGCATAGAGGTGCTTTTTGTCGGCGGAGATGGCCAGGAAGCTGGGGCTGCCGGTTTCCACCGCCAACTCCGGATCGCTAAGCTCACCGGTGCCGCTGCTGAACTTCGAAACGTAGATGCCCTTGCTTCCCGACTTGGCATTGGTGTAACAACCAAAGTAAACGAGGTAGTTATCACCGGCGATGGCTGACGTGGTCAGCGCTGCAAAGATAAACGAAAGTGAAGCTCGGTTAAAATTCATAAATCGTCGAAAAGGTAAGCCTGAGAAAAAGCTCGTCAGAGGTCAAGCTTTCCTCACGTGATGAATACACGTTTGGAACAAGGATTATCCATTCATCCGACACGAAACTTCCTACTTCCGTGCCACATAGACGAAGGCCGGCGGCACATTTCCCCACACCACACGGCTGGTCTCCACCCCCGTGAGCCGCTCATGCAGCAGCCCCCGAAAACGCTGACCGCTGGGTAGGCGATGAAAACCGTAGTAAGCGAAGGTGGCAAAGCGCCCTCCGGGCTTCAGATGCGGCAGCACATTGGCCAAGATCGCCTCCTGGAGTGAACGGGGAAAAGCGGTCCAGGGCAAACCACTGACGATCACATCGAAGGGCTCCCGCCCGCCCAGATAACTGCCAAAATCAAACTCCTGCGCCCCAGCCGCTCGGAAATCCATGCTGGGGAAGCGCGGTTTGAGCTGAGAAACGAAGGTTTCATTGAGCTCGATCCCCAAATAGCTCGAACCATGCGGCATCACATCCAAAATCGCTTCCGTAAATGCTCCCGTGCCAGGCCCCAGCTCCAGCACATGCTGGGCACGGCCCACCTCGGCGGATTCCATCATCCGGTAAGCCAAAGCCTGACTGGAAGGAGCCACAGCCCCAACGGTCTGCCAATTGCGGACGAATTCTTGAAGGAAAGTAGCGGCGGACATGCGTGGCCCGCCGATATAAGCGGACTTGCGAAAGCGTGCGAATGTTTTTCCTTGAGAGGCGTTCTTCCCTCCATGCCTCTGATCAAGCCATTCCTCAGCGTCATTCTGACGGCCACTCTCCTGGCAAGCTGCCAGTCGGCGGGCGGCAGCTATAAAATCACTCTGAAAGACGGCCGCCAATACATGTGCAAAGGACGCCCGGAATACCAAAGCAAGACTGGCTATTACCGCTACCGAACCTTCCAAGACCGCGACTCGCTCCTCCGCGCCGATGAAGTGCTGATGATCGAGGAACAAGACACATGAGTTCCCCCCATCCCGCCACGGCCCAGCCTCTCGTGCTGGCTTCCCAATCCCCCCGCCGTGTCGAGCTCCTGCGTGAGGCCGGTTTCACCTTCGATCTCCTGCTGCCTGAGGTGGAAGAAGCCCACGACGCCAGCCTCACCCCCGAGGCCCTGACGGTGGAAAACGCCCGCCGTAAAGCCCACGCCGGGGCCACCCTCCGTCCAGACGCCCTCGTCATTGGCGCGGATACCCTGGTCTATGTGGATGGGGAACCACTGGGAAAACCTGCCGACCTCGAGGAAGCCCTGCACATGATGCAGCGCCTCTCCGGCCGTCAGCATCAGGTCTGCACCGGCGTCTATCTGGCCTCCCAGGGAGGAGCCCAGGGGTATGGCTTCCACGTCATCACCGAGGTGACTTTCCTCCCCCTCACCGAAGAGATCATCCGTGCCTACCACGCCCGTGTGAATCCCCTGGATAAAGCCGGAGCTTACGGCATCCAGGAATGCAGCGAGATGATCCTAGCCAGCTACGAAGGCTCCTGGACCAATGTCATGGGCCTACCGATGGAGCGGCTGAAGGAGGAGCTGGCAGAAGCCTCAACTTCAACATTCTTTTAGGCACATAACGTTTTTTAGTGATATCCTTAAATTCAAAATCTTCATTTCTTGAATTTAACGGGCCGCCAAAAATAAAATGACAATCGAAGGCTTCCAGAAAGGGACTTACCAACAACAGTTCCGTTATCGCAGTTACCAACCGCCTCTCGTGAATCATCAATGGACGTGGGATTCGCCTGAACTTCATGACTTGCTGTCGAATGCCAACCGCCATTTAGGTGAACTCAACGGATTGTCACTGATTGTGCCGGATGTTGATCGTTTCATCCAAATGCACGTGGTTAAGGAGGCGCAAACCTCAAGTCGGATTGAAGGCACTCAGACGGAGATGGATGAAGCCTTGGAGGAAGATCCCGAAGAAATCGCCCCCGAAAAGCGGGACGATTGGCGCGAGGTTCGAAATTACATTGAAGCCATGAATCAATCCGTCGAGAGGCTCAAAACATTGCCGTTATCCAATCGGTTACTTTGTGAAGCTCATCGAACACTTCTCAAAGGTGTCCGTGGTGAAGGGAAAACGCCGGGAGAATTCCGTCGGAGTCAAAATTGGATCGGTGGAGCCACTCTGGCAGATGCGGTCTTCATCCCCCCTCATCATGAGGAGGTGCCTGCTCTCATGAGCGATCTGGAGGCATTTTGGCACAATGAAACCATCGCTGTTCCAGAACTCATCCGCATTGGCATCAGCCACTACCAGTTTGAAACCATTCACCCATTTCTTGATGGCAATGGACGCATTGGGCGTCTTCTGATCGCACTGTATTTGGTGAGCAAAGGATTACTCCATCGCCCTTGCCTTTATCTTTCCGCCCACTTGGAGCAACATCGTGCAGCCTATTATGACGCACTGACAGCCGTCCGCACACGAGGAGACCTGATGCACTGGATCAAGTTTTTCCTCGTAGCGATCAATGAAACGGCACGCAAAGGTGTTCTGACATTCCAGTCCATTCATGAAATGCGTCAGCGCACCGCCGCCCAAATTCAGACGCTCGGGAAACGGTCGGGCAACGCCAGTCGCTTACTCGAATCTCTTTTTGCAAAACCTGTGGTCACCAGTGCTGGATTGTCCAGTCGGCTTGACCTCAGCCAACCGACCGTTGATCGCTTATTGTCAGACTTGCGCAGGTTGGGGATCGTCCATGAACTGACAGGAAAGCGGAGGAATCGTGTCTTCTACTTCAAGGAGTATTACCAACTCTTCGCATCCTGACAAATTTTGCAAAGGCTCCCCCCTCACCCGGCCTGCCGCTCTTCATCGCGGAACTGGGTGGGCGTGAGTTTGGTCATGCGCTTGAAGTCTTTGCTGAAGAAGAACTGATCGGCATAGCCCACCTGACGGGCGATTTCCTTCACGGGATCGTCGGACTCGATCAGGCGGCGCTTGGCCTGATTGATGCGCTCACGCCGCAGCCAATCGATGGGGCTGGTGCCGATGGCGGCTTTGAACTGGCGGCTGAAATGGCTCTCGCTCATACCGGCGAGTTGGGCCAGCTCCACCACGCGGATGGATTGGTGAAAATAGAGGCGCATCTTTTCCAGCGCCTTCTGCACCGGCATGGGCAGGTCTGGCCGGATGAGATCTGGGTCAGATAGGCGGGCATCGAAGGCCATGGCGATGATGGCGGAGATGGCGGCATTCACATGCGCGGCATCGCAGGGGCGGTTCCCCTCCAGATACTGAAAGCTGCGCTCAAACTCAGCCGCTGCGCCTGCGGCGTCAAAGCCAGCCAAGACTGGCAGGGAGCGGATCTCCAGCAACTGGGCGAGGCGGTCCAGGGAACGCCCTTCCGCGCGCACCCAATAGACTTCCCAGGGGTCATTCGGCATGGCTCCATAGACGTGAGGATGATGGCAGTTTACCCAAGCCATCTGACCAGGACCGATCATATGTTTTTTCCCTGCCACCTGCAGCCAGCCGCTGCCCCGCAGGCAGAGGATGAGCTCATGCCCAGGGTAGGTTTCCCGCTGGATGCGGTGCTCCGGCCCGGCTTTCAGATGCCCGGCACGCACCACAGAATAAAACAAGTCTCTCTGCCAATCGGCGGGAGTGGCGTAGAGGTTCTTGAGAAACACAGTCTCCGGGGGTTGGGTTTTCATAGCAGCATAATACAACCATCGAGCCTGGGGTATCTTGACCGGCACGTGGCTTTTTTTGAGGCTGACACTGGCGTAAGAACTTGTAGCCTCAGGGCCGTAAGGAGCGTTCTTTTCTGAAGGCCCTGCCTTTTCCGGATAATTGTTCCCTTCCTTTTCAAGACATCTCTGGCGCGGCGCGATTCAGTGTGCTAAGCCAACCAGTTCCCCCGGTTTCACCGCCGTGGGTTTTTGTGCCCATGCCTGATTTCGCTACATCCCTCCCCGCCCTTTTGCAGTCCTTTGATGCCCGCATTCGTCAGGAGGCGGAGCGGCTCGCGGATGATGATGCCATCCGTGGCCTCGACATCGTGGAAGATGAAGTGCTGGCCGAGGTGGTGCTGGATGACCGCCGTGTGAATGTGCGCTGGGCGCTGGAAGATGGCCAGTGGCAGGGAGAGAGTGATTGTGATGAGGCACCTCTGCATGACCTGGCTCTCTGCGCGGCCTTGATCGCCAGCCAGCGCCGCTTTGCCCGGCAGGCCCCGGCCGCTGGTGCGCCCTCCCTCCCCCCTGAGGAGACCTTCCAGATCATGCTGGAGCGCCGCCTGGCCCGCCAGCTCACGCCCGAGGAGGAAGGCTACCTGAGCAAGCTGGAGAAGCGCTTCCAACGAGTGCGCCAAAGCGGCCAGATCTATGACCAGGACATGGTGCGCCTGCACCCGCGCTGGAGCATCCAGAGCATGGACCCCCTGGCCCTGTGGCCCGAGCCGCCGGTGAATCTGAAGGAGTTCTGGGAATACGTGGCCCTGGCTCTCCAGGAGAAAAACCTGCCCGCGCCCGCCTTCCTGCGTAACAGTGTGGACCTGGATGCGGTGCGTGAGCGCCTGGGTGCTTGGCGCCAGGAGCGCACGCTGCCGCTGTGGCGGGAGCGCATCCGCACGCTGCTGCGCGCGCTCCACGATACCCCGCCGAAACCTCGCCAGTATTGTGACTTCCGCCTCGTCATCACCACGGCGGAGGCCCGCCTGCAGATCAAAGAAAGCGATACCGCCTTCCGCAACGTGAGCGGGGCGGAACTGCACACGCTGGAGAATGCCCATGAACGCGGCGCCCTGAACATGCCTGCGGCGGCGGAGCTGCTGCTGATGGCCTGCATCAATCAAACCGGGGCCAACCCTGGCGAGGTCTGCCGCTTCGACCTGGACAATCACAGCCGCTGGCTAGGCACCCTCTTCCAGCAACCTGCGCTGCAAGCGCGCATGCTGACGCTGGATGAGGCGCCCTTCCGCCGCGTCAGTGAGCCACTCCAGTGGTCCAGCCAGGAGGAGAAGGAAACCGGCCAACTGCTGCTCAGCCTCGTGCAGGCGGATGGCACCCCCGCCCCCCTGCCACTGCGCATCATGCATGGCGCGGAGACGCAGTATCTCTCTGCAGACACCGTTTTCCCCGGCCCCGTTTGGTTCGCTGAAGAGACCCGCCTGGATTCCGCCACCGCCATCCCCATCAATGCCCTGGCCACCCAGGATGGCATCACCTTCCTGGATAAGCTCCGCCTGCCGTTGCCGGCCGATATCGCCGCCCGCATCAAGCATGAGCCGCTGAAGGTGCAGGTGAAGGCCGGCTGTCTGGCCCGCTCCCATGCCAGCAGCACGGAGCACGCCGTCTTCCAGGTGGAGGCCGTCACGCCGGATGGCGTGGTGCGTGAGGTGCTGCGCTATGCCGGCTGGCAGCCCACGGAGAATGCCCGGCCTGATGATGATAACAGCATCATCTGCCGAGACCGCACCGCCCTGGCGGAGGCGGAAAATGCCCTGCATGAGATGCGGCCCGTGTATGACCCCGAGCACGAGGGCTTCCGCGTCCGCCTGACCAAAACCTTCCCCGAACAGTTCAATAACTGGGCTCAGGGCTTACCCAGCAGCATGAGCCTGCAGGCGGATGAACGTCTGCAATCCATCCTGGCCGATCCGCTGATCGCCCGCGTGCGCATCGAGGCATCTCAGACCGCCAACATCGACTGGTTTGACCTGAAGATGGTCTTCGAGGTGGAAGGCGCGGATCTCAAAGCCGCCGATATCCGCCGCCTCATCGCCGCCAAAGGAGGCTTTGTGCAACTGGCCGATGGCACCTGGCGCCGCGTCAAACTGGAGCTGACGGAGGAGCAGCAGGCCATGATGGACCAGCTCGGCCTGGATCTGGATGAGTTCAGCAATGAAGCCCACCGCCTGCACTGGCGCCAGCTCACCGGTCAAGGTGCCAAGGAGATCATCAACCCCCGCGCTTGGCAAAATCTCACCCAGCGCATGGAGCAGGCCAAGCTGGATGAGCGGCCTGCCGTGCCCGAAGGCCTCGGCGTCACCCTGCGTCCCTATCAGGAAGACGGGTATCACTTCCTCGCCTACCTCAGCCTGAACAAATTCGG
Organism: Prosthecobacter debontii; assembly: GCF_900167535.1. NCBI lineage: Bacteria > Pseudomonadati > Verrucomicrobiota > Verrucomicrobiia > Verrucomicrobiales > Verrucomicrobiaceae > Prosthecobacter > Prosthecobacter debontii. Next base: position 24,424 of record NZ_FUYE01000006.1, on the reverse strand, counting down.
CGGCATCCTGGCCGATGACATGGGCTTGGGCAAAACCATCCAGAGCATCACCTGGATCCTCTGGCTGCGCACCCGCTACCGCACCGCCTGGCCCTGCCTCGTCGTGTGCCCGAAATCCGTGCTGGATGTCTGGGCCACCGAGTTTGGCAAAGCCGCCCCCGGCCTGAAAGTGCAGGTGCTGCGGGACAAAGAAGAGCTGGATCTCGAAAGCCTCTACCGAGACTCCCACGTCCTGGTCATGAACTACGCCCAACTCCGCGGTTGTATCGAGCTGCTGGAGTCGGTTAAATGGCTGGCCGTGATCCTGGATGAAGGCCAACACATCAAGAACCCGGACAGCAAGGCCGCCAAGGCCGCCCGCATGCTCAAGGCGGAAAACCGCCTCGTGCTCAGCGGCACCCCGGTGGAGAACCGTTTGTTAGACCTGTGGAGCCTCATGACCTTCGCCGCACCCGGCGCTCTGGGAGATCGCAACTACTTCACCCGCCACTTCGACCGCCGTAAAGACGCCCGTGCCAGCGAGCGACTCTCTGCGCGCTTAAAACCCTTCTTGTTACGCCGCACCAAGTCTCAGGTGGCTAAGGAACTGCCCGCCCGCAGTGAGGAAGCCATGCTCTGTGAGATGACCGGCACCCAGGAGCGCCTGTATCGTGAGGAGCTGGCCAAGGCCCAGCACATGGTGCTGACCGCCTCCGGCTTCGAGGTGCTCACCCGCAAGCGTTTCGCCATCCTCCAGGCCCTCACCCGCCTGCGCCAGATCTGCTGCCATCCCGGCCTCGTGGATAAATCCTCCGGGGATGAAGACAGCGCCAAGCTCGCCTCCACTCTGGAGATGATCGAGGGTCTCCATGCTGAGGGGCACAAGGTCCTGCTCTTCAGTCAGTTCGTGACCATGCTCAACATCATCCGCGATAAATTGGATGAGATGAACATCCCGCATTACTGGCTCACCGGCAGCACCAACAACCGCTCCGAAGTCGTCCAGCAATTCCAGGAAGATCCTGATCCATGCGTCTTCCTGCTCTCCCTGAAAGCCGGTGGTAGCGGTCTCAACCTCACCTCCGCCAGCTACGTCATCCTTTACGACCCATGGTGGAACCCTGCTGTGGAAGCCCAGGCCATCGACCGTGCCCACCGTATCGGCCAGACCCAGCCGGTGATGGCCTATCGAATGATTACCAAAGGCACCATCGAGGAGAAGATCATGCTCCTGCAGCAGAAAAAGAGCCTCATGTCCGCCAACATCCTGGGCGAGGGCGGCTTCTCCAGCACCCTGGAGAAATCCGACTTCGAATTCCTCTTCGGCCTGGAGGCTGAAGAAGCCATGAATGCTGAGGACTGAAGTGGCCTTATCGAAGACAAGGAATTCCGGTTGAAGCCTTCGCATCTGCGGCCTGAAACGTCGCAGGCTTCAGCCGGAAATCTAAGTTTGGAGCACCTAATGGGTGAGTCTTGACGCCCGTGTCTGGTCGTTCGGAGCCCCCGCTTCAGCCGGACTCTTTGAGACAGCGAAGTCGCCCAGATTCCGCCTGAAGGCGGAGTTCCGAACCTTGATCAAACCTCCCAAGACGAGGCTCCAACTCGCATTTATTGCATTTTGCATCGATCAGAAACGAGACATTCCCGTCTATTTCTGCCCAAATCGCGCAGGTTTATGCTGAAAGCCGCCGGGCTTTCAGTTAGACTGGCCATTCCCCCCGCCATGAAAATCAACACCCTGCCCCAACCAGGCAACTCCGTGCTCCGTTTTTCCCATCGCTTCCTCGTGGCAGCTTTGGCCTTTTGTCTGTGTTTAGACCTGGCTCCCGCCCAGAGTCTGCAGTGGGATGCCAACGGCACAACGGCTGGAGTGACCGACGGGGCGGGCACTTGGAATCTTACCAATCAAAACTGGTCGAACGGTGCCACCACCGATGTCTGGAACAATAACGGCAGCACCATCGCCGTCTTTGGAAACGGCAGCAATGCGAGTGCGGCCACGATCACCGTCAGCGGCACCGTGAATGCTGGAGGACTGACCTTCCAAGCCGTTGGCACGGTTTCGAGCCCAACCCCGAATTATGGCTCTTATACCTTATCAGGTGGCACCATCTCCTTGGCGGATGGAGCTTTCATCAGGACTGAAAACTTCACTTCTTTCACGACGGGCTCGACGCGTTTGACCATCACCTCCGCACTTGCAGGCAGCAACATCACCTTTGCCAAGAGCGGTAGCGAAACGGCCTTCTTCACCATCAGTGGCAACAACACGTGGACTGGAACTCTGACCCTGGCCAATGTGGCCGGGGGAGGCGGCACCTTCTTGAACGTCAGCAATCTCAATTCCCTCAAGACATTGAATGCGATTGATGTCCAAGCGGGCAGCTCTCTGATTCTTGGCTTTGGCGGCAGCGAGGCTCTCAATGTTCCTCTCTCCCTCTCTGGCACAGGTGCAGGCTCGCGTGGAGCCATCCGCTTTGATCAAAATTACACGGTCTCCGGCCCCATCACTCTCACAGGCAATGCTGGGGTTTCCGTCAATGTCGGCAATGCCAATCTCGTCGGCACCGTGGCCGGAAACATCGGTGAAACTGGGGGCAGCCGCAGCCTTACCATCAATGCCTCCAGCACCGCCATCGGCACCATCGTGCTCAGTGGTAACAACACCTTCACCGGTGGGGTCATCCTCAATGCTGGCGGCTTGCGCCTCGGCAGTGCCAATGCCCTCAATGCCTCGGGTGTGAATACGCTCACCTTTGCCACAAACACCGTCGCGAAGACCTTCACGCTCAATGGCTTCTCCACCACGATGGCAGGCATCATCCAGCAGGGCACCACGGATGTGGTCACCATCGAAAACGCCAGCGCCACCGCCGCTACCCTGACTGTGGCCAATACCGCCAACGCCACCTTCCGCGGCACCCTGGCCGATGGAACCGGAGGCGGTGCCCTCACCCTGGTGAAAACCGGCAGCGGCACGCAAACCCTCAGTGGCACGGCCAATACTTACACGGGCGGCACCGTCCTCAACGGCGGCATCCTCAACATCGCCGCCGATGGCAGCCTGGGCGCTGTGCCCAGCACGGTCGATCCTGATAACCTCACCTTCAACGGCGGCACGCTTCAGTTCGCCTATGCCGGATCCCAGGCTTCCCCCTCTCTGAACGTCAATCGTGGCATCACCCTGCTGGCTGGCGGTGGCACCCTGGATACCCTGGCCAATGACACCTACTACGCAGGAGCCATCACTGGCGCAGGGAGCCTCACCAAAAATGGCACCGGCCTCCTTATCCTGGCCGGAGCCAGTGACTACAGTGGAGAAACCCTCATCACCGCTGGTAACCTTGAGATCCGTCACGCCCTGGCCCTGGGCAGCACAGCTGGAGGCACCAGCATCACCAACACCAGCGGACGTTTGAACCTCTCCGGCGGCCTCACCGTCGTCGGTGAATCCCTCATCTCGCCTTACCTCGCCAGCGTCGCAGGCAACAACACCTGGACAGGCTCCGTGCAGGCCGCCATTGGGGCCACCCTCACCTTTGACGCCGCCAGCGGCACCCAGCTCAACATCAGTGGTAATGTCAATGCGGCGGATACCGGTGGTTCTGCCCATTCCTTCAACCTCGTCGGCTCCGGCACCGGGGTGATCAGCGGGAATATTTCCAATGCCCTCACCGTGACCAAAAGCGGCACCGGTGCCTGGACCCTCAGTGGCAACAACACCTTCACCAACGGTGTGGCCCTCAGCCAGGGTGAGCTGATCCTGGGCAGCTACGGCGCGCTGAATTCCGCCGCCCCCAACGTCGTCACCTTCAGCGCCAGCGCCAATACCAAGACGCTCTCCCTGCAAGGCACCTCCAGCATCGTTGGCGGCTTGGTTTCCACCAGTGCCACCGGCGTGACCACCCAGAACGGCGGGACCACCGATGCCACCCTCACCATCCAGACCTCCGCCACCCGCACCTATCTGGGCGCCCTGGCCGATGGCTCCGGCGGCGGTAAACTCTCCCTCCTGAAGACGGGCAGCGGCACCCAGGTGCTCGGCAGCGCCAGCACCTACACCGGCAGCACCACCGTGGCCGCAGGCACCCTGCAGCTCGACTTTAACCAAACCGGCGCTCCCGCCAGCCAGATCCTCGGCAGCAGCACCGCCCTCATCCTGTCAGGCGGCACGTTTTCCCTCACTGGAAGCTCCACCGCTGCCAATGCGCAAACCGTGCAGAGCCTCACCGTCGGTGCTGGCCTCTCCACCATCTCCCTGACCCGCAACGCCACCACTGCTCAAGACCTGGTGCTCAATCTGGGGAACATCACCACGCAGAACGGTGGCCGGGTGAACTTCATCCTGCCCAGCGGCACCCAGAGCGCCACCAACGGCATCCGCACCACCAGCAGCAATGACGCCAGCGGCATCCTCGGCGGCTGGGCCACGGTCGGCGGCAACAACTGGGCCACCGTCTCCGGCGGTAACATCGTGGCTTACAGCGCCTACACAGACATCACCAACTTCAGCACTGGCGCCGGGGCCGTCACCCCTCTGCCTAACAATGCCAATGCCAACGTCCGCATCATCAACGGCGGCACCTCGGGTAACATCGCTCTGGAAAGCACCACGACCAACATCAATACCCTGCTCCAGACCGCCACAGGCGAGGCCATCATCGATGTGCCTACGGGTTCCCTGCTGCGCCTGGGCACCTCCGGCGGCATCATGCTCGGCACCGGTGCGGGGAACCTCACCATCGGCACCACGCCGAACAGTGGCAACCTCAGCGCCGGCGGCACCACCACGGGCACCCCGGGTCAGCTCATCTTCACCGACCAGTCCGCCGGCCAGACCACCACCGTCAACACCGCCATCCGTGACAACGGCACGGGCATCGTCAGCTTGGTGAAAAACGGCCCCGGGTTGCTCATCCTCGGTGCCACCACCAACAGCACCTTCACCGGCGCCACCTACATCAATGGCGGCACCGTGCGCATCTCAGCCGATAGCAGCCTGGGCACCGCCCCGGCCAGCGCTGTGAGCGGTCACCTTACCCTCAATGGCGGCACCCTCCAGATGGCCGCGAGCTTCACTCTCAGCACCAATCGCGGCATCCTGCTGGGCGAAAACGGCGGCACCCTCGACCTGCAAACCTTTAACACCACCTACAGCGGCATCATCAGCGGCGTCGGCGGCCTCACCAAAAATGGCAACGGCACCCTCACCCTCGGCGGCGCCAATACCTACGACGGCGTCACCACCGTCAACGCAGGCACCGTGCAGGTGAATCACAGCCAGGCCCTCGGCTCCACTCTGGGCGGCACCACCGTCGCCTCCGCCGCCATCCTGCGCCTGAATACCGGCGTCACCGTCACCGGTGAAACCCTCACCATCAACGGCCCCGGCAACAACCAGGGGAACCTACAGGTGCAAACCGGCACCGCCACCTGGGCAGGCGATATCATCCTGGGCAGCAACACCGGCCGTATCGGCACCGGCAGCAGCACCGGCATCCTGATCATCGATGGCGTGATCAAAAACGGCGCAGGCACCAGCATCAGTTATGTCGGTAATGGCGGCGGGATCGTGGTGCTCAAAAAAGCCAACACCTACACCGGTAACAGCGACATCATCCGCGGCATCGTCCGCATCGATACCGACAACGCCCTGCCTGCTACCACCACACTGAATATGCTGACCAACACCGTGGTCACCGAGTCCGTGGCGCTGGAGCTGAACGGCAACGATCAAACCCTCGCTGGGCTCAAGCACGGCGTCGTCTCTGTGGTGGACAATGTGTATGTCACCAACTCCCTCTCAGGCGCGGGCAACCTCTCCGTGCTGACCCTGAACCAAGCCAACAGCACCACCTACAGCGGCCGCATCGAAGGTAACCTCGCCCTAGTCAAAGACGGCAGTGCCACCCTCACCCTGACCAATACCTACAACCTCGGCGGCACCACCGCGACCGCCACCCAGAGCACCTACACCGGCAAGACCACCATCCGCGCCGGCACCCTGGCGCTCAGCGGCACCGGCAACATCTCCGGCACCCCCTGGATTCAGGTGGATCAGGGCGCCACCTTCAGCATCTCCGGCCGCACCAGTGGCAACTACACCTTGAACGGCCAGATCCTCTCCGGGCGTGGCAACGTCAATGGCAACCTCATCATCGCCGGTAGCAGCGGTTATGTCTCCGCCGGGGATAGCACGGGTTCCCTCCTCAGCAATGCCGGCAATGGCCTGGGTGAACTCACCTTTGAAAACCTCACCCTCGCCGGTGGTACCCCCACCCTGCGCGCCCTCTTCCAACTCGGCGATACCAACAGCACCCTCAGCGACCTCCTCTCTGGAGGTGACCCCGCATACTTCGCCAATGCCGACTCCGGCGGTCTCTACGACAGTATCCAGGTGAATGGCACCCTGTCTCTGAATGCCGGCAGCACCCTGCGAGTGGAACTGCTCGGCAGCTATGTGCCCACCGCCGGGGACGTCTTCAATCTGCTCGACTGGGTCAACCCGCTGAACACCGATGGCGACGGAGCCGGGGGTGCTGGAGCTTTCACCCTGGCGGATCTCGATCTCTCCTCCGCCAATGCCATCCTCTCCGGCAGCGGCTTCGTCTTCAACACCGACTACTTCATGCAGCATGGGGTGATCTACATCGCCGTCATCCCCGAGCCTTCCCGTGCTCTATTCCTCATGCTCGGTTTGATCGCCTTCATCAGTCGCCGCCGTCGCCGCGCCTGATTTTTATGGAGTCAGGATCGGTTGAACCACTCGCATAACCTAACGATCCAAGCGTGACAAAAGAACAAGCCGCATTCGTTTTGTCACATCATGCCTGCCCCCCCAAGGGACGACCACCTGGAGGCCGGATGTGTTTGGTGCAAAACCTCCTCGCTCCAGAAGAGACTTCATTCGCCAAACGATCCGGCTGCTTGGAGGCTCGTTGGTTCTAGAGTGATCCACCTTCATCGAAGCCGGATAGTTCGGCGACGACCCCACAACTGACAGCCAACTTGGATACGCCGAACACATCCGGCGTACGTGGAGGCATCTCTCCGTTCGTTCGAAGCCCCGGCTTCAGCCGGACTTTGGACCTTTGGAAACTCCCTTGATTCCGCCTCAAGGCGGGGCTCCGAACTCGGAAGACCTCACTTCGTCTTCATTCAAAAGGCGGGTCATCTGGCCTGAAATCGAGGTCACTGACCTCCATGACATGGCCGGACAAACCCGCCTTATGTGATGTGATGCGATGTTAGGCTAAATTCCGCTTCTCATTTCGCCTTCGACCACTGCCAGGCGTCATCGAAGAAACCGGCGTCAGGGATGCCCCCAGGAGCGCGGGTGGTCTTCGGCTGAGTCAGGTCCACCACGGCCCAATCGGGCAGCTTGGCCACTTGGCGGGCGTTGTTCAGGTAGTCGTATTCACGATAGGTGAAGCTGCTGTTGATGACCACATACCGGCTGGGGTTCAGCGGATTGGGATACACCAGCACGGGGGCGTGGGTGGCGGCATCGTAGGTCTTGCCATTCACCACCAGCTTGTCTTTGCTCCACTGGATGGGCAGTTTGGCGATGACCTTGGCCAGCACGCTGTTGCTTTGCGGATCCCCCCAGAGGATGAGGTTGTTCGCCGCGATGTCCGCGTCGGTGATGTCTTTGTCGGCTTTGGCCGGAGCATCGCCACGGAACTGGCGACGCCATTCAAAGCTGGCCCGCTCCATCTCGGCTTTGCACCAGGCACCGGCTTTTTCATTCAGGGCGGTGCCTGTGGGCTTCACGTAGAGGAAGCTATCCATGAAGGCATCGTCGATCGGGCCGCTGAGGCCGTGGTGTTTGCTCAGCTTGCCTGCCTCCAGGGCGGTTTCCACCTGAGCCCACTGACCGTTCTGCTTGCGCAGATGCACGGTCCAGGAGCGATCCGACAACGGCTTGTTCACCGTCAGGGCTTTGCCATCGATCTTCACGGTGGGCACCTCACGCACGCTGAAGGGGCACTGACCGGGCTGCATGTCGATGCTCAGCGCGGTGACGTTTTCCGTGTCCACGGTCACTTCCTTAGCGCCGGTGATCTTCGCATGCACTCGGGCACACTCCCAGCTCTTGGTTAGGCCGTTGACGGTGATCCAGTGCATCTGGTGATAGCGCAGGAACCAGGTGGTGAAGTAGATCTCGGACGGATTACGATCCCGACCCACGGCGGAGATTTCAGCCAGACGACGCTCGATCTCGATCAGGGAATCAGGATGCAGCTTATGCGCGGTCTGCGGCCCGATGATGTGAATCATGTCGATGCCTTCCTCCTTCAGATACTTCTCCATGATGTCCGCCGCCTGCTTCTGCTTATCGATCTCACCGCTGTAGGCGATGGTCGGTGCATTGAAGAGATTCACGGCGCTATCGGTGGCGTTATACCAGTGCCAGAGCGTCTTTTCATAAGCCGGGATTTTGCTCACGTCTTCGGTTTGGAAGACTTTCAGGAACTCCGGTGTCTCGGCAAAGCCAGCTCCGGGGCTGACGGCGCACCACTTGTCCGTGTAATTCACACCGAACTGCCACGCGGCCGCACCACCCATGCTGAAGCCGCGCATGATGACGCGATCTTCATCGATGGTGTAAAACTTCTTGGCGTGAGCCATGGCTTCGAGCAGGTCGATCTCACCGGCAAATTTATTGGCGCAGCAGTAGCGGCCATAGGGGTGAATGACCATGGCATTGGCAGGCGCGACATTGCCCGTCTGCTTGCGTCGTTGATCGATGAAACCGAGCTCGCTGAGGGTCTCCCCACGGCCATGACACCAGACATCCAGACGTGTCGGCGCACCGCTGTAGCTCTCTGGAATGACCATGCCATAAGGCTGCACAGAGCCATCGATCTTGGAGCGATAGCCACGCACCACCAGGCCCTTCTGCGTGGTCCAGGGGGATTGACCGTTCTTCAGCTGCTCCGCGCGCAGCTTACCTTCCGCCAGGGCTTCCTGAGCGGACTTCACCTCCGTCACTTTATGGATCTCTTTATATTTCAGCGCCCAATCCACGGCTTTGTAAAAGACCTCCACGTCTGGCAGCAGATCCGCCAGCTTGGGGTTCTTGGCCTGGGCTTTGACAGCGGCATCGATGGCGGCACGCAGCTCAGACAGGCCTTTCTTCAGCGCCTCCGCATCAGCAGCGGGCACCTCCACACCCACCGGTGGGATGGGGCGGACGTCATCGGCGACATTGTCCTTGGGGCCATCGGCCAGCGCCAGAACAGGGATAAAAACAAGCGGGAGATATCTCATGGAGTTGGGTGGAAAACAACGGAGGGCGGGGGCCAAAGCTTACGCCTTGCGTCGGCTCTTTTTGGCAGGCTTGGGCTTCTCAGGCTGGAGTAGATCGCAGGTGAAGATTTCAAAGGGTGCCGCCGTGGCGCTGTCAAACTCCGCCGCGGCGTGCAGGCCTGCTTTGACGATGTCCACCACGTCCTCATACTGATCATACACTGCCTGCATGGCCCCCAGGGCATAGTCACGGCCTGAACCGGCTGACCAGTAGCGCTTGAACTGCTGCGCGGTGCGGTAGGAATACAGGGCAAAGATGCCGTGCGGGTTGGCGATCAGGCCGTAGAACTGCGTCGTCTCATACTCCTCATTTTTATCGGGAGAGGTGGACATGAAATACTCTGCCTTCATCCAATGATGGGCATGGCGGAAGGTCTCAAAGATGGCATCCGTGGAGGAGAAATCCCGGGGGCGCTCCGGATTGGCAAAGTAGCTGTTCATCACCACGAGACTGGAGGAGGTGCCGGTGAGGCCGATGTAGCTATCCCCCTGATGGGTGATCTTCGTGTGATTGACGACGTGGTGCGCCTTCTGCCGCAGGGAACCAAGACTGCTCATGGTATCTGCGCCGATGCAGGAAACGCCATTCTTTTGGGCGACAACGATGGTGGACATGGAGTGGAGAGGCCGGAGTGTGACAGAGGCCCGCCCTCGTGCAAGGCTGCATGAGCCTCCGGGCCTGAGTTTGTCATTCTCTGTGCGAGTCTTGCCCCAGGCTTGAGTCCGGCGGAGAATCACGCTGGGATGCGCGTTTAATTCCCCTTATGGTCAAAGCCGCACTCCTCCTCACGCTCAGCCTCCTGCCTGCGCTCCTGCAGGCTCAGGAACAGGCCAAGGGTGCGGACTTATTTCAAAAGACCTGTGCCGCCTGCCATGGGGCCCAGGGCCAGGGCAATGACGAGATCAAGGCCCCCTCCATCGCGCATCTACCGAGTTGGTATGTCGAGCGCCAACTCAGCAACTTCCACGATGGCAAACGCGGGCACAACGGCCAAGCCGACCCCCAAGGTGCGCTCATGGCCGCGATCGCGAAAACACTCAAGCCCGAGCAGATCGTCGAAGTGGCCCAGCATGTGGAATCCCTGCCCCTCGTTCCGCCCAAGGAGCGCACCCTGGCCGGGGCCGATGTGCAGGCCGGGCAGGAGCTGTTTTACGAGCGCTGCATGGAGTGCCACCGCTACAATGCCAGTGGTGAGCAGCTCTTCGGTAGCCCGCCCCTGGTGGGCAGGCAGGGCTGGTATCTGCTCGCGCAGTTGAAGAAGTTCAAAGGCCTGCACCGTGGCGCAGAAAAGGGCGATGAAAAAGGTGCCAAGATGGTGCAAATGGCCACCCTCTTCATCGAGGATGAACAAACCATGAAAAACGTAGTGAGCTACATCCTCACCCTGAATCCCGAGCCTAACCAGAAGTGATTATCGTGGCCGCGAAGCGTCTCGGAGTGCGGTGGCAAAGAAGCCGGAGCCGGGAGGCTTCGGCGACACCGCTATCGAGGGGTCTTGAACTCTTCGACAGCCCTTACTCAAGAAGATAGAGAGTTCCTCCTGAATTCATTTCCATCACCCAGAGCGGTGTCGACGAGGCAAGGCGTTGCCCTTGCCTCTCTGCCACCGCACTCCGGGACGCTGCCGCGTTCACACGAGCTTCGCCCGGATCGACTCTCCTTCGATCCATTGCGGAGGGATGAGGATCTGGCGTGGCACCTCGGGCACACCGGTTTCGTTTTGTAAAAGCTGCGTGGCCACGAGGTCCACCCCGGCGGCGGCCACGTGATCCCGCCGCTGATAGATGCCTGCATAGCCCTTCATGGTGGGGGTCCAGTCATGCACCACGAGGCCGATGTCCTCCGGCACCCGCAGACCCATTTTATTCAGCCACTCCGGCACATGCTGATCGAAGGTGATGAGGGCATCGGGATGATGCGCGTCCATCCAGTCCATGAACTCCTTGCGGCAGCGGCTGAAGTCATTGTGCGGGAAGAGCAGCACGGGCACCCGCTGGCCCACCGGCAGGCTCTGCTGAGCATGCAGCATGGCTCCACTGTAGGCACCCTCGGCGCGATGATCAATCCACTGCGTGACCGCGAGGCCGATGCGCTCATAACCACGTGCGCTCAGTTGCTTCACCGCCATCTGGATGCCCAGATTCATGTTCCCTGCTGCCCGATGCAACGAAGGCTGGGTCAAACCGAAGCCGAAGGTGGCTGCGGCAAAAGCCCGGTAGTCGAGCTGCGCACACAGCATCTGCGAGGATTGGGGCGACACAATGATGCCCTCAATCCCACGCGCTTGGAGGATGCGCACCAGTTTCTCCGAGTCCAGCCCATCCTGGCCTAACCAAAATTCCTCCACGAGGTAACCGTGCTGCTCGGCACGCTGGCGAATGGCCTCGATGGGCACATACTGATAGGCTGTCTGATGTAGGGCATCCTTGGGGGCCGTTTCACGAATGACGGCGATGACCGCACGCACGCGCGCCTTCTTGCGCCCGCGCACCATCGTCATCATGCGCGCCAGATGGGGATCGGGTTGATAGCCCAGTTGCTGAATCGCCGCCTGCACACGCTCGCGCGTCTCCACCGAGACTCGAGGTGACTGGTGCATCACCCGCGACACCGTCATGGCGGAGACGCCTGCCGTTTGGGCGATCTGCTGGAGCGTGACTGACATGCCTGAGAACTAGGCGCAGCCCCTCACTTCTGCAAAGGCTTCATCGCCTCGGCATAGCGGTGGCCAAACTCACGCAGGGATTCGGTATCGAAGTGAACCTGATCCCCCTTATGCTTCAGCCCCTCCGACTCCACCACTGCGGTGTGCGGCACCCGCGCCGGGAGACTGGCGATCTGTTCATTCACCAACGGCCAGTAGCTGGGCTTGCCGTCCTTGCTCATCTTTGCCAGATAGGGCCCCAACTTGCCGGCGACAAAGGGCACCTCCCCGGCCCCTAAGTCGGCACGCAGATCGGCGATCATCCCGGCCAGACGATCGGCATAGTTCCCAGCCTTAGCTTCACTGCCGGAGTCCGCCTCCCCCTGATGCCAGAGGATGCCTTTCAGGGTGCCTTCCTTCATGGCTAGGCGTGCCCGCTCCAGGGCCTGCTGATAGAGGTCGCCCCCTTTTTGCCAGCGCTCCAGAGGAGTGCCGCCCACCGCACAGGGGATCAATCCCACCGTGATCGTCTTGTCCGCATCCGCCATCTCTCGGGCGAAGCTCATGCCGAGACCTGCTCCGGCGATGGTTTTGTCATAATGCAGAGGTTCCACTGCCGTGGTCCACTTGTTGTTAGGCGAGAATTTAAGCAAGCGTGTGCGCGAGATGCGCTTCTCCGTATCCAGCACACCCCGGCCTGCCATGTTGGATTGACCGATCAGCAGGTAGAGATGCAGCTTGTCCTTGGGCGGCAGGCTCTCAGCGATCTTGGCCTCATCGCGTTTATCGGAGTGGTTGCCGTAGCCGAAGGCTCGATTCACCAGCAGGCGCTCCTTAGCATCCTTCGAGATCCACTTGCCCGCGCGGATGTCTTCCTCTCGGAGCACGGCCACCAGCACCTCTTTCTCACCCGCATTGTAGCGGCCATGATCATAGGTGATGTAGATGCGTCCATCAGTGGCCTGGATGGCATCCGGATACGAGACACTGCTGCGCTCATCCACCACCAGCTTATGCGGCCAGGTGCGGCCTTCATCCTCAGACAGCCACACCGTCAGGCGTGTGCGTGGGTAGGCCCCGTTCTCGTTCTTCTTGGCATCGTGATACACCAGCATGAAGGCCCCCGAGGCCAGCTTCCGTAAACAAGCCCGAGTGGAAGGTCCTTCAAACGACGGCATGGCCACGGCTTCCGTCCAGGTTTTCCCACCATCCTTAGAGCTGCTCTCATACAGCCCCTGCGTGGTGCGGATGACGGTCCAGAGGCTTCCATCCTGGCGCTGAGCCAGTGTGGCCTCGCTGAAGTTACGCAGCTTTTCTGGAATGCTGGTGCCGCCATGCCACTGCCAACTTGCGCCCTCATCCGTGCTCAGCAGGGTGCCGGTATCAGGCCGACCTTGCAGATTTCCCATCAGGAAAAACGGAGCCAGCCAGCCGCCCTCCGCGCGCACGAGGGGCTTGCCAAAGAGGATTCCGTCTTCTGCCACCACGCGGGGCTTTGACCACACAGGGGTGGCCTTGGTGGGATCATCGCAACGGATCGCACAGGTGGCGCGCAGGGTCGGGTGCTCGGCGGTTTTTTCGGTGAGCTGATTGTAAAACACCCACAGCCTGCCTTTTGGATCGAGCCAGGGGATCGGGTCACCAATCTTCGTGCCCTTGGGGCCTTCGATGACGAGGGGTCTCGTCCACTTTTGACCGGCATCCCCACTGCTGCTCACCAGGGCGTAATTGCCCATCGCGCCCTCGCCTTCATCCCCGCTATACCACGTCACCCACAGGCGACCGTTCTTCGCCCGTTCGATGCCCGGGATGCCCTGCCACACGCGAGCGACATCGCTGTATTCCGCCCCTGGCGTGAGCAGGACGTTCGCCTCAGGGAAAGCCGAAGTCTGAGCCGATGCCGCGCCGGCAGCGGTGAGAATCCATAAGGAAGCGAGAAGAACACGAAAAGTCATGGCTCATCGAAACGATGGCGGGCCTGGATTTCAAACACGGAATGTGAACCACGCTTTGACAGGGGCCCCCACACCGCCACTCTTGTGCCCCATCATGTCCGATGCTCCCTTGCTCCGCACGCCTTTGTATGATCGTCACCTCACCCTGGGTGGAAAAGTGATCCCCTTTGCGGGCTGGGAGATGCCTGTGCAATACACCGGCATCGTGCAGGAGCACCACGCGGTGCGTAAGGCCGTGGGCGTCTTTGACATCTCCCACATGGGCCAGTTCATCGTCAGCGGCCAAGAGGCCCAGGCTTTCCTCAACCGCGCCCTAACCAATGACGTGACCAAGCTGGAAATCGGCCAAGGACAATACAGCCTCCTGCTGAACGATCAGGGCGGTGTCATTGACGACCTCATCCTCTACCGCAGCAGTGCCAAGGAGTTCTTCGTGGTGGTCAATGCCAGCAAGATCGCCGAAGACTGGGCGCAACTGCAAAGCCTGCTCCGCGAGGATGAAGACGTGCAGATGGCGAATCTCAGCGACGTCACCGCCGGGCTCGCCATCCAGGGCCCGCAGAGCCGCGCGGTGTTTGAAGCCGTGTTTGGCACCGAGGCTCCCTTCCCACCACACAACAGCCTCTTTGTCTCCGCTGGCGAGGCCGGATTCATGTGGCTGTGCGGCACCGGTTACACAGGGGAGGAGGGCTTTGAGTTCTTCATGCCCGCCAGCACTGCCGAGGCGTGGTTTGACCGCTTCGTGGAGGCGGCTCGGGCCCAAGGCGGCCTGCCCTGCGGTCTCGGTGCGCGCGATACCCTGCGTCTGGAAATGGGCTATCCGCTCAATGGCAACGATCTCTATCCCGACAAGACCCCGCTCCAAGCCGGGCTGGGTTTCTTCGTCGCCTTGGACAAAGAAGACTTCGTGGGCAAAGCCGCCCTCGTGGAGCAAAAAGCTGCCGGATTGCCCAGCAAGCTGGTGGCCTTCAAAATGACGGGTACCGCCCCACCGCCCCGCCCGCATTACCCCGTGTGGTTCGGTGATCAAGTCATCGGCGAAGTCGCCAGCGGCACCCAATCCCCCAGCCTCGGCTGCGGCATCGGCATGGCCTATGTCCCGTATGAGGCGGCCGGGATCGGAACCACCCTTGAGATCGAGATCCGCGGTCGCAAATTCCCCGCCGAGATCGTGAAGAAGCCGTTTTATCGGAAAGGGGCCTGAGGCCGACCTAACGAAGAGTTCGGCAGTTGCCATCAACCCCTTTTCTTCAGCTATCCGTCGTTCCTCCCGGGATCTTCACCACACCGATGGTGGCATTGTCCTGTCGGTCGAAATTGATGCGGCGGATGGCAAACAGAATGGCGTCCGTGATCTTGTCAGCCGTGGTGTTTTGGCCAAAGTGGAGCAGTTCCTGAAGAGCCTTGTGCGTCAGCGTGAAAAGACCATCGCTAGCCGCGATGATGATGTCATCCGGCAGCAGCTTGATGGGATCCGCAGCAAAATCCACCAGCGTCAGCGGCATGCCCATGAGAGCACTCTGCAGGGTGTGGCGGCCCGGGTGATTGGCCGCTTCCTCAGCCGTCATCTGACCGGCCTTAACCCGCTCCTCAAGCAAGGGAGCCAGGGAGTGGTCCGCATTCAAACGCGTGAGGTTGCCTTTGCGATAAAGAAAGAGTGGGGAATCTCCCACGCTGATCCATTGCACCTCCTTTTGACTGATGAGCACGGACAGCATCGTGGTGCCCATCGGCGGTGCCACCGCCGGCATCCGCTCGGTGATGAAGCCTAGAGTATCATTGGCCGTATCCAGGGCGGTGCGCAGGCGCCAGCTCGCGTCACCGGGCTGCTCGTGGAAAGCACGCACGAAAGCATTCACCGCTAAATAACTGGCCACACTGCCACCGGCGTGGGCCCCGAGACCGTCTCCCACGACCAACAAAATCTTCGACAAAGGTTCCTCACCCAGTTCAGCAGCATCCGCAAAGGCATAGTAGTCCTCCTGATTTTCCCGACGTCCTTTGTATTGGCGGGCGGCAAAATCCTGTTCCTGAACGAACATGGGCGTCACGGATGGGGTAGGCTTGGGCAGCGGAACAGGTGCGGTCACTCGGCAGAGAATTTGAAGGTCGTGATATGCTGATAAGTCTCGCCAGGGCGCAAGGTGGCGGAGGGGAACTGCGGTTTATTCGGGCTATCGGGAAACTTCTGGGTCTCCAGACAGAAGCCGTGGCGGGTCTCATACACATGGCCACCTTTCCCCCGCACGCCTTTGAGATGGTTGCCAGTATAAAACTGCACGCCCGGGTCTGTGGTATGCACCGTCATCACCCGGCCACTCTTTGGGTCCTTGGCACGGGCGGCCAGGAGCAGAGGCGCTGCTTCGGCCGAGTCCGAGGCGGGAGGGGTGTAGCCTCGGAGCACATAGTTATGGTCGTAGCCCTTGCCCTGCTGCAAGGCTTTGAAAGGGGCGTCGATGCGCTCGCCGATGAGATGCGGGGTGGTGAAATCCATCGGAGTGTTTGCCACCGCAGGCGATTCCCCCGTGGCAATCAACGCATCATCCGTTGCCGTGTATTGATCCGCCGGGATCATCATCTCATGGCCCAACACGTCGCCGCTACCTTCACCGGCGAGGTTGAAGTAGCTGTGGTTGGTTAAATTCACCACGGTGGTCTTATCCGTCACCGCATGGTATTCGATCTTGAGCGTGTTGTCGTCACTCAGGCTGTAGGTCACGGTGCAGTCCAGTTTTCCTGGGAAGCCCTCTTCACCATCCGCACTGGTGTAGGTGAGAGCCACGGCGTTCTGATCCGCCTTGAGTTCCGGTTTCCACACCTGGTAATCAAAGGAGTTCTTGCCGCCATGGATGTGATTTTTACCGGAGTTAGCGGTCACCTCATGCATCACGCCATCCAGCATAAAGGAAGCGCCGCCGATGCGGTTGGCATAACGACCTGTTATGCAGCCAAAGTGCGGATGCTTACCCAAGTAAGGCTCGAGCGTGTCGAAGCCCAAGACGACATCCGCCACCTGACCCTCACGGTCGGGCACTTGAATGGAGACGATGATGCCGCCATAGCTGATGAGCCGCACGACCATACCGCTGGCATTGGTCAGCGTGATGAGGTGGACGTCTTGCCCTGCGGCAGTTTTACCCCAGACTTCAGACGTGACGGAGGCGACGGCAGGCAAAAGCGATGACATAAAAACGAGAGCAGCGGCGATGAAGGCGCAGCGAAGCATGAAAATGAGGTGGTTGGGTGCCTAGTCTGGCGGCAGGGCAGGCCGGGTGCAAGACAGGAAAATAGGAAAGCCCACCTGGCAAGATGCCTGAGTGGGCCCGCAAAAAGAGGCGGAATGCCGTGACGAAAAGGTTAGACGGTGGCTCCCTGACCACTGATCCATGCCCGCAGATCAAAGTCCTCAGCGATCTTTTCCACCTGCCAGCGGCCATCCGCATTTAGCCGAAAGCTACCGATCCACTTCTGGTGCCAGCTCTCCGGTTCGATCATGCTCAGGTGGTGCTTTCCCTCCACCTCGTAAAGGTGATAACGCTCGCCAATGACCGGTTCGAACCCGAAACGAGCCTCATAGATCAGTTTGTTCCAATTGAAGGCATCGATGACCTGGAGGTATCT
Organism: Prosthecobacter debontii; assembly: GCF_900167535.1. NCBI lineage: Bacteria > Pseudomonadati > Verrucomicrobiota > Verrucomicrobiia > Verrucomicrobiales > Verrucomicrobiaceae > Prosthecobacter > Prosthecobacter debontii. The sequence goes on along the minus strand of NZ_FUYE01000006.1, from coordinate 6,912 downwards.
CTCACGCAGCTCAATGAGCTCCTGCTGCAGTTCTCGCTCCACCCGAGAGACGCCGCGGCTTTTGAAATTGGTCAAATCCTGAGGGATGATTTTGGCCCCGAGACGAGAGCTCGGGTAATGCAGGAAGTTACCCCGGGGGGCATTTGTCTCGGCGAGATCGACATCAATCGGGTCTTCAGTGGGCATGGGGAGCGGGAGAGTGGGAGGACAAACAGAAGCGCGAAGTCTCTGGATTACGTCGGCGGATGCACCGTGGTTTGGATTGAAAAGCGGCTGTGGGACTGTTACCATGAGAAAATCATGCGTTTTCGCCTCGTCCTTTGCCTTTTCGTCAGCGGGTTTCTCAACGCCTGCATCCACAGCATGCCCACGGCAGAAAAGCTGGATGAACTGGAGCGCAGTGTGCGGGAGGAGTATCGCGAGGAATTTGCCGACCTCGATGCCCAACGTCGCAGTGGCCAGCTCAGCACGGAACAATATAAAGTTGCCCAAGCTCAATTGGAAAAACGTGTGCAAAATCGCGTGGATACCATGGCCTGGAACCGGCATGCGCTGGTGCAAAGTGACATGAAGGCCAACGCCATCCCCACCCCGGATCGGCCTCAGGCACTGTCTCCTCCCGGCGTCGGCTCCATCTCCGGGTCCGTCTATAATTCAACTCGCCAGAATGGCATTGGCAATGAGATCATGGGCTCCTACATGCAGGACATCGGTAACCGAAACTTCAACGGCCGGAGCGCGGGCAGCATGTATGACCAGCCTTGATCTGAGCTGAAGCGAGCAAGGCCCCACGTCTCCTCTGACCGAACTCATGGCTTCACGTGACGCGTCCCTCGATGCCGTGGCGGATGCGGTGATCCGCACGACCCTCCACAGCCTCCCTGAACCCGTGCGCGTCGCGGCCGAGTCCTGTGTCATCGAGGCGGTCAACCTGACAGATTGTTTGGCCGCAGGAGAGGCTTTGGAAGACGATCTCTTGGGCCTGTTTGAAGGCGCTGCACTGACAGAGGCTGAGCCTGAATCTCCCTTGCAGCTTCCCCGCATCCGTCTGTTCATCGACAATCTCTGGGAGTTTGCCGAGCGGGACACATCCCGCTTCCGGGATGAAGTTCGCATCACGCTGCTCCACGAGCTGGGGCACTACCTCGGCTACAATGAGGACGAGATTGCCCATCGCGGCTTGGAGTGAAGTGAGACCACCGCCCCTGCTCCAGCCGCCCCTCACTCCAACTCATCCAGCCAATCCAGGAGCTGGTTACGCACTTGGTTAGGTCCGTCTTCAGGGAAATGGTCGGTCAGCCAGCGGACATCAGCAGCCGCCTCGGAGCGGAACCCCAGACGCTCTTTCATGCGAGCACGGGTGATGCGCTGCACAGCGGAGTCAGGATCGAGCGCGATGACGAGGTCGAGATACGGAAGCGTCTCTTTGACCGCGGCGACATCATCCAGAGTCGTGCCGAGCAGATTGTTCAGCATGCGCAGGATGATGGAGCGCTTCGAGGCAGGCTCCAGCATTTCTTCGGGGAAGGAACCGATGTCCGACAGCTCAAGCGCCGCCTGCTCCAGCGAGACCTTTTTGCCGCGCTCGAAGACATCCAGCAGTTGCAGCTCCCCCTCCGGCCCCTCGCGATAGCCCACCATGAACTTGCCGGGCAAACCGAGGCCATAGACCTGCTTCACGCCCAGCCGTGCGGCCAACTCGATATACAGCACGGACAGAGTGATGGGCAGGCCCTCACGATCATCCAGCAGCTCATTCATGTAGCTGTTGGACTTGCTGCTGTAGTCATGGCGACTGCCATGAAAGCCGTTTTCTTCGAACAGGTAGCGGTTGATCCGCTTCACGGCAGGCACGGTGCCCTGTGTGATCTCAGGGGCCTTTTTCAGTTCATCCACCATGCGCTCAAAGCCCTGGAGATACTGCTTGATGTCCACCTCCGGATTGTCATGACGGGCCAGCAGCAGAGTCGCGCGCATGAGGTCGATCTGGTCCTCCGGCTTGGCCAGTTCCGCCACCAGATCCCGCGTCACGGAGGCGCGATGCAGATCATGCTCCAGCTCCTTCAGCGCCGCCACTTGCTTTTCCAGCTCACGCCGTTGGTTCACCAGCACACGCCGACTTTCACCGGGCTTTTCTAACAATTGATTCAGTGCTTTCTGCCGTTCCTTCGGTTCGGCTTGGAAATCCTTCAGCGTTTTCCCAATCGAGGCCGCCACCGTCTCCGGCACCGGTTTCTCGGAGAGGTCTGTCCCGACCCTGAAGCCGCGAAACTGGGCCACGGTATTGCGGAACTTACACAGACCTACCTGGCCGCCGCGTAGGGCATCATCCCGCTGCACCAGCACCTGCTGGCCATTCACCCAGCAGATGATTTCCTCCGACTCCACACGCACACGCAGTTGGTTCCAGTCGCCACTGTGGTAGGCCTCCGTGGGCACATCCGCCAGGATCGTCCAGGAATACACATCCGCTCCCTCGAAGCGGGTGAGGCGCAGCTTTCCGGCGGAGGGATAAAAGCCGTAATGCACATCCTCACCATCGGAGCAGAAGACCAGCCCTGCCGCGCCAGATTCATCATCCAGCTTCACATTCACCATCACTTCGAACGGGGACTCCTGCACCGGGGCCGCCCACAGGCAGAGGGAGCGTCCGCCGAAGCCGGTGCCTGGCGTGGAGGCCTGGATGACGCCCGCGTGCTGCGTCCAGCGCGAGCCTAACAAGGGTTGCCATAAGCGAGGATTCAGCACGCCAATGGTCAGCCAGCGGGACATGGGCACCGGATTGGGTTTCTCAAGCAGACGCTTGAGGGCATTCACCGGCATGGCAAAGCCGAGATTCTCCGTGCGGGCGGATTTCAGCGTCAGCAGCCCCAGCACCCGCCCTTGGCGATCCAGCAGCGGGCCGCCGCTGTTGCCTTTTTCGATGGGCACCGCCAGCCGGATCATGGGCACTTCATTGATGAGATCGGGATAAGCGGACACCACCCCTTCCACCACACTGAAGCCCAACCCCTCAGGATTCCCCATGGCGACGATGGGCTGACCTTGGCGAACGGTTTCACTATCGGCCAGCGGCAGCGGTTTCAGGCCTTTTTCAGCAATGCGCAACAGGGCGAGATCCCGCTCCGCGTCCGTGGCAGTCACTTCCACCACCTCGTGTTTATCGCCATTGGCCATCTCCACCTCCAGCCGCCGTGCCTCCCCGATGACGTGGAGATTCGTGGCGATCAAGCCCTCCTCACTCACGACGAAGCCTGCGCCCAGACCGTCCAGCCCCTCCCGCCCCGCCTGCAGCACCTTCACCACCGAGGGCTTGGTCTCTTCCGCCACCTCGGCCACCGATTTCACCGGTTCATCGGCTGGGCAGACGGTCACCAAGGCGAGAAAGCTGAGGCAGGTCCAGGCACGCATGAAAAGGAGGGTAGGGTGTTTGAGCGAAAAAGACGAGCGCGGAAAACAAAGGTCCGATTCACCGACACGTAACGCAAGATACGCGCCGGATCGTGCGGAGATCCTGGGCAAACCCCGCGTTGCGGAATCGACCTCATCCACGGCAGAAAAAACCATGTCGCCGTGAATGACTGGAACCGCAGGGCGTTTGTCCGGAAGTCAGTCCTGGAAAAATCCGGGATTTACCGGACTGGACAAACGACTCGCCTGCCAGAGCACCCTAGGGATAAATCTTTGATTGGAGTCCTCAAGATCGTGGCTTGGGCTAGCATTCTGGATTTTCCCCCTTACATTTGCCGCTCTTTTCGCCTCCAGCTTCGCTTTTCCAGCCCTCATGTCCGCGTCCGCCCCCATCTACGTCATCGGTCACCGCAATCCAGATACGGATGCCATTTGTGCCGCCATTGGCTATGCTTCGTATCTGCGTCAGGTGCGGGAGGATGAGGTGGTGGCCGCCTGCTGTGGCGAGATCAATGCCCGCACGAACTGGGTGCTGCGACTCGCAGGTGTGGAAGCGCCGAAGCTGCTGCTGGATGTGCGCCCCACGGGGGCCATGGTGGGCCGGAAGGATGTGATGACGGCGGCACCGAGCGATACCTTCCTCTCCGTCTATCGCAAGATGCTGGAGCATAACTTCCGCTCCATCCCGGTGGTGGATGCAGACCATAAGCTCTTGGGCATGCCGACCATCCAGGAGATGGCGCAGCTCTTCCTGCCGAGCGAGTCTAACCACAAGGCCGCCAACCGCGAGGTGCGCACCAGCCTGCAAAACATGGCCACCGCCCTGGGTGGCCAGATGATCGGAGATACCTCCGGCACCGAGGTGGTGGAGGATCTGCTGCTGGTGGTGGCCGCCTCCAGCGTGGAGACCTCCCGGGAGCGCGCCAAGCAATTCAATCCCCGCCAGCTCGTGCTGCTGACGGGTGACCGCCCTGAAATCCATGCTCTGGCCATGGAGATGGGCGTGCGCTGCCTCGTCGTCACCGGCGGCTTCATGCCCTGGGACAGTCTGCTGCAGCAGGCCCGGGAAAAGGGCATCTGCGTGATCTCCGCCCCACAGGATACCGCCAGTGCCTCCCAGCTCATCCGCTTCTCCCGCCCCATCGGTGAGGCGGCGCATGAATACGTCTCCTTTGGCTCACGCACTCCCCTGCGGGAGCTCATTCACTCGGTGCAAAACTCCCACCAGCCGCTCTTCCCCGTCATCGATGAAGAAACGGGGAAACTGGAAGGCGTGTTCTCCAAATCCGACCTCGTGGAGGTGCCACGCACGAAGCTGGTGCTGGTGGATCACAACGAATTCAGCCAAGCCGTGGCCGGTGCCGATGAGGCCGAGATCATCGAGGTGCTGGATCACCACCGCCTGAGTGGTAACCTGCGCACCAAAGAACCCGTGCGCTTCATCAATGAACCCGTGGGCAGCACCAGCACCATCGTCGGCATCATGTTTAAAATGCGTGGGCTGACGCCGGACAAATCCACCGCCATCTGCCTGTGCGCGGGTTTGATCTCCGACACCCTGAATCTCACCAGCCCGACCACGACGAACACGGATCGCGAGATCCTGGAGTGGCTGGCCGGCGTGGCCGGTGTGGATGCCGCCCAGTTTGTGAAGGACTTCTTCGCCGCCGGTTCCCTGCTGCGCGAGGCCACCCCAGCCCGCGCCATCGAAGGCGACCGCAAGGTCTTCGAAGAAAACGGCTGGCGCATCAGCATCAGTCAGATCGAGGAGATGGGCCTCGATGAATTCTGGAAAAAGCAGGCCGAGCTGCACACCGCCCTGGAGGCCCTGTGTGAAGCGCACAAGCTGCACTTCGCCTGCCTCATGGTCACCGACATCACCGCCCACCACAGCGTGCTGCTCGTGGCCGGAGACACCCGCGTGGAGTCGGCCATTGATGTGGATTATCACAAGCGCAGCCCCCAGGTCTATGACATGCCCGGCGTGGTCAGCCGCAAGAAGCAGCTCTTCCCGTATCTAAGCAACCTGGTGGGGAAGCTCACGCCTCCGTGAGGGTGGCGGCCTTCCCGTAGGCCGGATGTGTTGGGCGCAACCCCTTCACGTTCGCTCTTCCAGTGTGCCGCCCAATTATCCGGCTATGCGAGGTGGATCGAGGGGACGCCCTGTCTGAGATCGACCTATGCCCCCGCTCGCTCACCGATGAGGCGTGATGGTTCAATGACACTTCAGGGCTAATCCCCCCGAACAGCCGGATAATCCGGCGATGACGTCGCTCCTGTTTGCTCGCTCTTTCCCGCCGGACACATCCGGCCTACGGACGACGGGCCCTCAAGTAGGCCGGATGTGTTGGGCGCGAACCCTTCATGTTCGCTCTTCCAGTGTGCCGCCCAATTATCCGGCTATGCGAGGTGGATCGAGGGAACGCCTCGCATGAGATTGATCCATGCCCCCGCTCGCTCACCGATGAGGCACGACGGTTCAATGACACTTCAGGGCTAATCCCCCCGAACAGCCGGATAATCCGGCGATGACGTCGCTCCTGTTTGCTCGCTCTTTCCCGCCGGACACATCCGGCCTACGGGTCTGCGAGCAGCGGAGGGATGGCCTAGAGCCGTTGGATCTAAATGGGAGTTGCAAGTTGGGCCGCGTTCTTCATTCAGAGGCATGCTTTGGTTCGTTCCTGCGCAGGTGCCACTCCCTTCCCATTTTTTGGGGTTTGATCCTGACAGTCCTCTCACCCAGGACTTCTGCGTCTATCAACGACACATGCCGCACTGGCGCGTGCCCGGCCGTTGTTACTTCATCACGTTTCGTGCGCATGATTCCATTCCCCTTCCTGTGATGCAGCAGATGAAAGCGGAAGCGAGGGAATGGCAGTCTCGCCTCGCTCAAGCCGCGTCTGAAACCAACGGTCAGTTGCCTCCCAATGAGCTGGCCGCTTGGCGTGAGTTTCAGAACGTGCAAATGCGGAAACTGGAGCATCTGCTGGATGAGAACCATGGCGAATGTCTCCTGCGTCGTCCAGAATATCGTCAATTTCTAGTCGATGCTTTGCATCACTTCGAAGGCATTCGCACCGAGATGCTGGCTTATGCAATCATGCCTAACCATGTGCATGTAGTTTGTCGCCCTCTGGATGGTTACACCCCGGAGAGTTTGGCTCGGGCGTGGAAAAGACACAGCGCAGCATGTCTTCATCAGGCACTGCGACGTTCGGGCTCATTCTGGCAGGAGGAAAGTTTTGATCGGATCATTCGGGATGCCGATCACTATGCACAAACGGTGCGTTATCTGGCCAAGAATCCCCTCCAAGCCCGGCTGGGCGAAAACGAGGCTACGGTTTGGCTGCATCCCGAGATCCTAGCCGCCAATGCTCACCCATGAAGCATTCATCTCCGTCCCATTGTAGGCCGGATGTGTTGGGCGCGAACCCTTCATGTTCGCTCTTCCAGTGTGCCGCCCAATTATCCGGCTATGCGAGGTGGATCGAGGGGACGCCC